>WQSF01000098.1 GCA_009788065.1 Treponema sp. | reverse complement strand
GCATTCATGGCAAGAATGTTGGTTTGCGCCGCGATTCCCGATATAGTTTTATTAGCTTCTTCAAGCGCGATGGATCGTTCTGTTAAGATGGTTATTTCTTTGGTTAGCTGCTCCAGAGTTTTTTTGCTGTTTTTGGATGACTCTCCCAGATTTTCTGTTATCTCATTTGCTTCCTGCACTGCGGTTTTAACTTCGCGGATACCTGTGACCATTTGCTCAATTAATGTCGAAGAAGAATTTATACTGTCCGACTGTGATTCTACAGCTTTGTTCAAAGTTCCGATATTGGCGACAATATCATCCACCGATTTAGAAGTCTGCTGAACAGATATATTTTCGCCTTCGCTTTTTTTAACCAGCACTTCCATGCCTTCGATGATGGTATGAAGTTCTTCGTTTGATTTATTAATAATTTTATTAAGGTTCCTGCTGATGTTTAACTGTTTGCCAAGCTGTTCGTCGTTGATTTCTCCCATCGTCTGACGCAGGGTGTCGCGTATGGCGTACAGAGATGTTTGCATAACGCCGATTTCGTCTTTTCTTAATTTGGATGTCTTAATATCAAAGCGCATTTGCGCCAGCGTGTTAGCCGCAACAGCGACTTCGTTAATGGGTTTGGTGATCGAAAACGCGACATTTACCGAGATTATCGCCGCCGCTCCCAGACATATCGCGAGTGAAATAAGGAAAGTAAAAATCGCGCGGTTTTCCAAACCCTTTACATAACTGACATCAAGATCGAGTCCAAGAACGCCTTCTACCTTTCCTGAATCATTTAACACCGGAAGAAAGCCGGAAACGAAAGTGCCCCATTCATCGGTATAGGGTTCTTTAGTGATTGTAAAATTCCTGCTCGACAATGCCTCAAAAACTTCGTCAGGAGGTTCGTCATACGGCTTTAACACGTATTTGTCTATTTCCGCGCCTTCGTCAAACATGGAAATATCATCAGTGTCCAGAAAGAAGCGTACTTCCTTTCCTTTTATCTGAAGATAATAAATATAGGCAAAATTGTAAGACTCTGTGATAACGTTTATCCGTCTGACAAGGTCAAAATAAGACTGCTCTCCGTTTCTTCCTTCATTAGTAATTGATTGTGAGTCCTTAAGCTCCGGAAAAAGCTGTTCAACCGAATGGGCGGTGTTTTCAATAACCTGGGAATAGCTTGTTTTTATATACGAATGGTATTGGAAAAATATTATCAGCCCGATACCAAGAGCGGAGGCAAGGCACAGCCCTGTAAAAAGTAGTGAAAAGGTCGTTCTTAAGCTTTTCATTATTGAAAGATTATATCAAATTTTTGAATATTGTCCAGCTATTTCCTTGTAAACTTCTTCCTTGACAGGCGGTTCAAATTATCATAAAGTGTAAATATATCAGCAAAGGCGCTGTATTTGGTTGTTAAATTCGCTTAACAATCGTGTACAGCGCCTTTTTTTTATCATTTATTATGGTATTCTGATAATACGGAGCGTTTTTATGCAGATTGATGATAATTTAATATCATATCTCGAAGATTTATCCTGTCTCACGCTTTCGGACGGCGAAAAAAGCCGGTTAACAGGCGATTTACAAAAAATACTCGATTATATGGCGCGTTTAAGCGAGCTGGATACCGGCGGCGTGAGCGAACGCAGTCATCCCTTTGATAATGTAAATGCCTTTAGGGACGACGAAGCGCGTCCTTCATTTGACAAGGAATTAATATTGATGAATGCGCCTGTTAAAAATGAAGAAATGATAATTGCACCAAAAACGGTGGAGTGAAGATTGGAATACAGGAACCGCGGATTAGCACGGATTAAACAGATTAGCGCGGATTATTTTTTAAGAGGGATTTGATGACAGCGTTGGAATTAGCGTCAGCAATAAAATCTAAACAACTCAGTGTGCCGGAAGCGGTGTCAAAATATATCAGTACGATAGAAGAAAACGAAAAAAATATAAACGCATTTACGGTTGTGTCGAAGGAGAGAGCATTTTCGCGAGCAAAAGAAGTGCAGAAGCAAATTGACTCAGGAGAGGTTTCGCCTCTTGCCGGAGTTCCAATCGCGGTAAAGGATAATATTTCTACAGAAGGAATAGAAACTGCCTGCGCTTCAAAAATACTGGGCGGCTACACTCCAGTTTTTGACGCCGTTGTAATTGAAAAACTTGAACAGGCAGGAATGATCGTTATCGGCAAGACAAACATGGACGAGTTTGCGATGGGCGGTTCCAGCGAGACTGGCGCAGGCGGGGCGGTTTGCAATCCGTGGGATTTATCGCGGGTCGCAGGCGGCTCATCCGGCGGCAGTGCGGCGGCAGTTGCCGCAGGCGAAGTGCCGATCGCGCTTGGCTCGGATACGGGAGGCAGTATCAGACAGCCGTGTTCTTTTTGCGGCACAACAGGTATTAAACCTAGTTACGGCGCGGTATCAAGGTACGGTTTGATCGCGTATGCATCATCGCTCGATCAGATTGGAACGATTGGACAGAACATCGAAGACTGCGCCGCGCTGTTGGAAATAATTTCCGGTTGTGATACAAGGGACAGCACCTGTATCATCGAAAAGCCGTTCAAGTTTGATTTGGAAAAAGACTACGCTGATATAAAAGGTATAAAAATCGGTTTACCGAAAAATTATTTTGAGAGCGGGATAGACGAAGATGTGAAAACCGCAGTGCTTGCGGCGGCGAAAGAACTTGAGGCTGCAGGCGCAAGCATTGAAGAATTTGAAATGCCTTTTATGGATTACATGATACCGGCTTACTACATCATCGCCTGCGCCGAAGCGTCGTCAAATCTCTCACGTTATGACGGACTTAAATACGGTTTCAGAAGTGAGAGCGCGAAAACATTATCCGATGTTTACAGGTTATCAAGAAGCGAAGGCTTTGGTTTGGAAGTAAAACGCAGAATAATGTTAGGCTCGTTCGTGTTGTCATCGGGTTACTATGACGCTTATTACAAGAAAGCTTTACAAACCCGCGCGTTAATCAAAGACGCTTATAATAAATTGTTTACCCAATACGACATGATACTCTC
>WQSF01000097.1 GCA_009788065.1 Treponema sp. | reverse complement strand
TAAACAATACTGGAGTATACGTACAAATAATCGCTCAAGCGGAACAGTGAATGTAAGTGAACATTTTAATGCATGGGAAAAATTGGGTATGCATCTTGGAACAATACACGAAATCGCATCTTTCGTAGAAGGGATTCAAAGCTCCGGAGCCGCAGAAGTTTATCGTAATATTTTATCATTGGATAAAAAAGCCATAAAGAAAAAAAGCGCATAAGAAAAAGAAGTTAGTAATTAATGTATAAACATCACGAAAAATTCATTAAAAATATGACTGCTCATTTAAATCGCGTATTTACAGATTTTTTTTGACTGTTATAATTAAACTTAGAGTATATAATGAAGACAGAACTGCTCAGGAGAAACAGGTAATGCCGTTTTTCGATCAAAATAAAAATATATTACTGACTCATTACCCGAGACTCTTTGAAGTTATAAGCGCCAAGGACGAGGATGATTTTAGCCCGGAAGTTTTAAAAATTGACGCCGCTCAGGCAGGCGATCCCGTTCTTTCAATTAACGGTATGCATATTCATTCGCCGCGCGATCCGGCGAGGGAAGGGCGCAGGTTAGCGGAAGCTGTCAGCGCAGAAAAAGGAGCTGTTGTCCTGCTTGGTTTTGGGCTTGGTTATGCTGCGCAGGCGGCGGCGGAATTGAAGCGTCCTGTTATCGTTGTGGAAAAACACAAAAGCGTTTTATTAAAAGCGCTGGAACTGCGTGACTTCAGCGATTTTCTCGGGAAGCATCGTATTATTTTTGTTATAGGCGGCAATGGAGAGGGGATAACAAGCGCGCTTTCGATTGCCAATGAATTAATTGATGTTGAGAATGAAAATAAAAAAACGCCGCCTTCGATTATCCGCAACAGAGCGCTTACAGGGCTTGACGAGCAATGGTATAAAAAAATTGATGACAGAATCCGCGCGTGGTCAATGCGGGACGATGTAAATACCGCGACGCACAAACGTTTCGGACAGCGGTGGGTGCGAAATCTTTCACGTAATATGAGCGCGATACGCGACATCCCCGGCGTTTCATGTTTAAGCGGCTTGGCTTTAAATAATGATTTACCTGTGTTTCTGGCGGCGGCAGGACCCGGCTTGGATAAAATTACGCCGTTACTGCAGGATATTTACGAAAGATGCTTGATCGTTGCCGTTGATACGAGTCTTAGATTCTTTATCAAGAACGGGATAGAACCTGATTTTACGCTTGTTGTGGATTCGCAGTTTTGGAATTGCAGGCATCTTGACCGCTGCGTTCCAAACAGTAAAGAGATTAAGACAGCTCTTGTCGCTGAGTCAGCGGTCTATCCGCCTGTTTTTAATTTACCGTTTAAAAAAAGATTTCTTTGCAGTTCCATGTTTCCTCTTGGCGGTTTTATCGAAAAGCAGGTTGACCCAAAGGGACGGCTTGGAGCCGGAGGTTCTGTGGCTACGACTGCTTGGGATTTCGCGCGGACGCTTGGCGCAACCGAGATTTGGATTGCCGGTTTGGATCTCGCCTTCCCCGGTTTAAAAACGCATTTCCGCGGCGCGCGGTTTGAGGAACGTTCCAATTCAGAGTCAAACCGGTTTAATCCTGTTGAAAAATGGATCGTGCGAATGTTACGCGACGGCATTCCGTTTAAGGCGCGTTCGTCCTGCGGCGGACAGGTTCTTACCGACAGACGGCTTTCCCTCTACGCGGCATGGTTCGAATCCCAGTTCAGCGCAAACAAACAAATTCAAAACTACTGCTTTTCGCAGGACGGACTCGCGATTTCCGGTCTCCAGCCGGCGGATATGAAAAAATTTCTTGCCCTGCCAAAACGCCGCGAAGAAATCGACAGCCGCATACAGCAAGCCTTTTTAAAAATAGAAAATGTATTTTACGCAGAGCAGGAAAAACAACAGCGCCGCGAACGCTACGAAAAAGCCGTATCAAACCTAAACAACGGACTCAAAAATATACAAACACTCTGCGAACAAGGAATGCAAATTGCGCATTCAGCATTAAAGCAAAGCCCAGATCCTTCACATCAAAGCAAAATCTTAAAAGAAATGGAAGAAATTTCACGACAGCTCGTTCAAAACGAATTCAAAGAAATAACAGATTTCTTAACGCCGCTCATTGAAGATGAAAAAGAGGAAGACAAACCTATAAATGATAATTCATATATCAGCCAATTAAAATCATATCTTAAATATTTCACCGCACTGGTAAAAGCCGCGCAGTTAAACCTTATTGTAGATTAATTATTATTTACCATTTTATTTGAAGGGCGTGCCGCGAAAAGACACATCGGTGACATATGACGTGTGTCATAGCCAGCCATACGCGGAGCGAATGTCAATGCAACCACGCTCGTCCGGAGCCGATGGGGCTTTTTGCGGCACGCCCTTTTTCTAGAATTGTAAAATAATTATCTTCTGCTTAATGCCGTCAGCGCGTTTCTTGCCCAAGCCTGCTCCGCCTCTGTGTAAACCGCAGAGCGGGAAATAACCGTCAACAACTGGATAGTAGCGCGGTTCTGCGTTCCTGTAGTTGAAATAGACAAAATAACCATCGCCATAATATCTCTTTCTACAGTTCCCCACGGACCGCTTCGTTTTCTGGAATGAAGACCGCGCAGAAATTCTGTTAAGAGTTCTATCGCTTCATCGGTTTTATTAATCGATAAAGTTCTGACAACCTGAACAATTATTTCAAAGTCTGTGTTAGGTGAATCAAAAGCTTCTCTGTAGGTTCTTTCAAGGAAGGCGTAAACTTGATCGTCTTTNATTCCTGTTACGCGCATTANGTCNATAGCGCTCATNCGCATCATTTTNAGATCNTTCTGAGAATCCTTGGATGTGGCGATAAAGGTATAGCTGGTTTCAAGAGCTACAACAGCGACTTTTCCTTTTGCGTCNTCAGATATATGGGTTTGCAGCAAATACTGCCATGCAGTTAACTTAATTGACGGAACATTAAAAGGATCGCGTATAAAACCGGCAATAATATCNCCGATAACTTCGCCGAGTTTATCCATGAGTATTTGCAATGAAGCGGCAGCTTCAGCTTTTATATCATTGTCATACCAGCCGATAGAAGTGTAAAAAACCGG
>WQSF01000096.1 GCA_009788065.1 Treponema sp. | reverse complement strand
CCGTTTTATATTGGTAACTGCGAAGTGCCGTGGAGCGCTGTCACCATTGTGCCTGAAGCAACTGTAATGGCAGGGGTTTACCGCATGATGACTGTTTTAATTGTGCTTGGCGTTTTGATCCTCGCCGCTATCACAGTAATTATCATTTTTGTATCAAGGACGATAACAGCTCCCTTAAAATCCATGGAGCAGGTCTTTGCGTTTATCGGTGACGGAGACTTTACCCATGTTGTTGACGCTAAAGGCAATGATGAAATCGGTAATATCAGCCGCGCCCTTAACTCTACCGTAGATAAAATTAAAGGGCTGATAAATGTAATAAAAATNCAGGCGGGAGATTTGTCAAAAATCGGCACGGATCTTGCGTCTAACATGAATGAAACCGCCGCGGCAATAAACGAAATCACCGCGAATATTCAGAGTATTAAAGGACGAGCGATAAATCAGAGCGCAAGCGTTACGCAAACTAACGCCACCATGGAGCAGATAACCGTAAACATCAGCAAGCTAAACGATCAGGTTGATAAGCAAACAACTTCTGTCGCGCAGTCTTCTTCAGCCATTGAACAGATGCTTGCCAATATTCAATCCGTTACACAAACTCTTATGAAGAATATGCAAAATGTTAACGCGCTTGAATCTGCTTCGGAAGTAGGAAGATCAGGGCTTCAGGATGTCGCGTCCGACATACAGGAAATTACCCGTGAGTCCGAGGGCTTGTTGGAAATTAACTCTGTTATGGAAAACATCGCGAGCCAGACCAATCTTCTTTCGATGAACGCTGCTATCGAAGCGGCTCACGCCGGAGAGGTTGGCAAAGGNTTCGCCGTAGTCGCCGATGAAATCCGNAAGCTGGCGGAAAATTCATCCGAGCAGTCTAAAACTATCAGNACTGTGCTGAAAAAGATAAAAGAGTCTATCGACAAGATTACTAATTCAACAAATGATGTTCTTCAAAAATTTGAAACTATTGACGAGCACATAAAAACCGTATCAGAACAGGAAGAAAATATCCGCAACGCAATGGAAGAGCAGGGTCAGGGAAGCAAGCAGATCCTTGAAGCTATCGGAAACCTTAACGACATTACAAGACAAGTAAAAGGCGGCTCACACGAAATGCAGGAAGGTTCGGGAGAGGTAATACGGGAAGGCAAAAACCTTGAAATTATTACGCAGGAGATCACAGGCGGCATGAACGAAATGGCAAACGGCGCGGATCAAATCAATATAGCTATAAACCAGGTTAATGATATCACCGTGAAGAATCATGAGAAAGTTGATACTTTGATGAAAGAAGTCNGTCGGTTTAAAGTAGAATAAACGTAAAAAACCGCAAGGAAGAGAGGGANACTATGAAAATCGGAGTAAAACTTATACTAATCATTTCAGTTGCAAATTTGGTGAGTATCGGCGGTTTGACTATTTCAGCGCTGATGTTTTCGTCGAGCGGAATCACGGAAATGGCGGACAGAAACGCCCGCAATGTCACGGGGGTTACGGCAGGAGCCATTAAAGCGTACATGGAAATTCCTCTGGATGAGATCAGGGCTTATGTAAAGCTCATGGAGCATATTGAAGAAATTTCCGATGCTGAAGGAAGACGGGATATTGTCAATTTTATGCTTTTTACTGTAGCCCGGGAAAATCCTGATTATATCGGCGTATGGGCTGCCTATGAACCTAACGCTCTTGACGGTTTGGACGCCCGTTATGTGAATTCTTCTTCAAGCATTACAGGAAGATTCGAAAGTTACTATACCAATGACAACGGTAACATAGAATTAAATCCGTTAACTGATTATATAAATGCCGATTTTTATACCATCCCGATGCGGACAGGCAGGGAGTATATTGTTGATCCGTATTTTGAAAATATCGGCGGAGAGCGAATTCTTATTACCAGCGTTGTTGTTCCGATTATGCGTAACGGACGCGCAGTAGGAGTGGCGGGAATAGACATTGAACTAAGCGAGATCCGAAAAATGGTAAGCGCTATCAAACCGTTTGATGTCGGAACCGCCGGAGTGTACAGTCCTTCCGGTATGGTTCTTGCCTCATACGAGGAAAGCAAGATTGGAAAAAACCTGAAAGATGTTTCACAGGATATGTACAGAGAGAAATTAGATCTTTTATTGCGTTCTTTAAAAGAAGGCACTGTATTTAACGAAAAATTTTATTCCGGAGAGCATGGCGCCAGAATTATTGTCGTAACCAGTCCGTTTTATATGGGAGAAGACGAAGACGCGTGGAGCGCTGTGACTATTGTACTTGAGTCCGTAATTATGGCTCCTGTAACGCAGATGACAGTTGTTTTATTAATACTCGGTTTAGTGGTTCTGGTCGTCATTACTTTTATTATTATGATGGTTTCACGCTCTATTACAGCTCCGCTTGTTTCCATGGAAAATGTATTTAAATTTATCGGCGACGGTGATTTTACCCACACTATTACTTCTGACAGTAAAGATGAAATCGGGAATATAAGCCGTTCTCTTAACGCTACTGTAGAAAAAATAAAAGGGCTGATCGGGACGATTAAAAAAGAAGCTGTGGAACTGACGGATATCGGTACGGAACTTTCTTCAAATATGAACGAGACTGCCGCGGCGATAAACGAGATCAACGCCAACATTCAGAGCATCAAAGGACGCGCCATTAATCAGAGCGCGAGTGTTACTGAAACAAACGCCACCATGGAGCAGATAACGATCAATATCGGTAAGTTAAATGAAAATGTCGACAGGCAAAGTCAATCTGTTTCCCAGTCGTCTTCCGCTATCGAAGAAATGCTCGCCAATATTCAATCTGTTACTCAAACGCTTATGAAGAACGTAGAAAATGTTAACTTGCTTGAGAACGCTTCCGAAGTAGGACGTACAGGCTTGCAGGAAGTATCGCAGGACATACAGGAAATTACGCGCGAGTCTGAGGGGTTGCTGGAAATTAACTCGGTTATGGAAAATATCGCAAGCCAGACCAACTTGCTTTCGATGAACGCCGCTATTGAAGCCGCCCATGCCGGCGAGGCGGGAAAAGGATTCGCCGTAGTCGCCGCTGAAATCCGCAAACTCGCCGAGAATTCGTCCGCTCAGTCAAAGACGATCAGCACTGTTCTTAAGAAGATAAAAGGATCGATAGATAAGATAACTGTCTCTACAGACAA
>WQSF01000095.1 GCA_009788065.1 Treponema sp. | reverse complement strand
AACCCCGCGCTGACGGCAAGCGCGCAGTGGCTGGAACGCACCCTCGACGACTCCGCGAATAAACGCATCGCGATACCGGAAGCGTTTCTCGCTGTAGACGCGATCCTCATGCTGATGATCAATATTGCGGGCGGCATGGCTGTTTATCCGAAAACGATCGAAAAACATTTAAACGAAGAACTTCCCTTTATGGCTACAGAAAATATTTTGATGTACTGCGTAAAGAAGGGAGGCGACAGGCAAGCGTTACACGAAAGAATCCGCGTGCATTCCGTGGAAGCGGGAAAGCAAATAAAACTGAACGGCGCGGAAAATGATTTGCTGGAGCGCATTGCGAATGACGCTTCATTCGGCGTAACGCGCGGCGAACTCAACAGTTTGCTGGACGCAAAAAAGTTTACAGGTAGAGCGGAACAGCAGACCGAAGAGTTTTTGCGTGAGGTGAAAATTATTCTTGACGCGAATAAAGATTTTTTGGGCGCGGAAGCGAAAATATCGGTATAATTAATAATCTTTCTTTTTATTTTTCTGGAAAAATCCGAACTTATATCCTACAGCAATTTGAATCATAGAGCGGCGGTATTCAAGCTGTGAATCTAAATGCGAACTGAATATATCCATTGAAAATCTTGGATCGATGGTAATAAATCCCGGACCTGCCAACATTCCGAATTCCAATCCAACAAACCATGAATAACCCGACGGCTTTGTCACATCCATCAATGAAAAGTTATAAGAAATTCCCGCGTAAGGTTCCAGCAGATAAGAATTACCGGGTTTTATAATAAATTTTAATGTTAATGGAATTTCCAGTATTACATCAATATTATCAGTTTTTTCTTCTGAGGATATTACAATCCAGTCCTGTGAAAATTGTAAACCGAAATTTAAAGCCATAAAATTAACAAAATGCACTTCTGCTTCAATACCAAGTCCGAAATTTACCAAATACACCGATTCGTGATCATTGTTTATACCATTGTAAATTCGCGGAGCCCACATTCCGTAAATGCCGGCAAAGAGCCATTTTCTGCGGGCATCATCTACTGTCAATATATCGGGAATACCGGAGATTAAGTTATAAACAAGAGTGGAAATCATGTCCATTAACTTGGGTTCATAATCCGAGTAAACAATATATTGCTCGCCGATAACCTCGCTTGTAGAAGTTTTTTGCAATTCCAGATGAAAAACTCTTTCCGGGCTAATAATATCTTTATGTTGATGACCTGAATTAGCGGGACAGATTGTAGAAGGATCATGATAGCATGTAAGCGGCTTTATAATACCGATAAGCGAATAATCGCTGCCTGATTTTAATCTTATAAGCGTATGCGATTGCGCAATGACTTCGTTCGTGAGCTGTCTGTAAAAATAAGCGGTTTCTTCCGTAGAGCCTATTCCGGTAACAGGCGGAACAAAAATTTTCGCCTCACGGACATTTTGTGCGTATAAATTAAATGAAATAATTAGAAAGAAAAATAATGCCGGAAGACGCTTCACTTAATCAATCCAGCCACTTTATTCCGGCAAATTCACTGCCTTCGCCCGGATCTGAAAAATTGCCCTGTACTTCGATTGAATATTCATCCGTCTTATCAAGGTATGTTCCTATTACCTTATACCTTCCAGGTATTGCAAAATAAAATAATGAATCTACTTCTTCATTTATTTCAGCGCCGACAAATCCGACAGTGGAGATTATCTCAATTTTTAAATCTGCGTCAAGAGGATCGATTTTTTGAAGAGGTCCGTTATTCGCAAAATATACCGCAAAATCAGTACTGCGGTTAAATGTATTTTCAAATATGGAGTTCAATGAATATAGTTGGCGGTTTGGTTTTAACAGGATGAAGTCATTTGCGCCGCCGCTGCCGTTTCCGTTGCCAAACCCGCCGACAGGCTGTTGGCAGCCAGCACAAACAAACATCGCGAGAAAGATAAAAATAATGTGTTTAAACAGTTTGTTCATACTGACCATGTCAAGCCTGTTTGACGTACACTAACGTTAACGTATTTTTATTGCTAATTCGTCACCAGGTGTCGGAATAGTACCCGCTGAAATAAACATATAAGAACCCGGGCTGTTAGGATTGGAATTTGTTCCGCCGGATGAAGTATCAATATTCATTACATCAATACCAGGTCTTAAAAGCCATCTTCTGGGAGGAACAACAGGGCTTCCTACGCCGTCATCTTCATTGAGCGCGTTAACAGGAACGGCAAAAGAGAATGAATTAACGCCTGTTGCGCCTGACGGTACTACTATTTGGATCGGGATACCTGCCGCAGGAATAGCATTACTAAATGTAATCAAAGGAGAAGCACCTGTTCTAATGCTGCCGTTGACAAGAGATGTAAAATGTGTGTCTTCGAAACCATAAGTTTGATTTCCCGGTAAAAGAATCGTTGGTTCTTTTAACATAAAACCTTCTGTCATGGACGGTGTGAAATTTACAGCAATACATGCGCCGAGCATGGCAGCTATGGAGAAGCTAGTTGAAGATGAAGTATAAGCGTATGTAGCGTTTATTGTAGTGTCATCAGCAAGAGAAAAACGAGTAATCTGAGGTGTAGTTGCAGGACCTCCTGTAAGAGTTAACAAAGATGGCGTAATTCCGGTACCTGTTAAACTCGGCATTGCACTTAAAGTAGTGCTTTGTAATGCAGCAAGACCGAAGGTGACCGATTTTGTATTTTGTGTAATAGTGGTGCTTGAATCATCTCCGTCAACAGAAACAATTTTACCTATTGCCATAAGAATATACCCTTCTACTGTGTCTCTGCCGACAAATAATACGGCAGCACCGTTTCCGGCTGTTAGACCGGCTGCACTGGTTGACGCATAATTAATACCGATAGTACCGCGAGGTACGCCTGTAATACTCATGGCTTTTCCTCTTTCCCAATATGCTCTAGCGGTAGATGTATCGTCGGCAAAAACAACTTCCAAAAAGTTATAAGTTTCTTGTGTTAGAGGTCTTGAAAGCGCGCGGCTGCTCTCAGCATCTCCGTAACCGTCAAGGTTAATCGTAACCCTGGTTCCATCAGCTGAATATTGAACGAATGGGACTGTGTTTTCATTTGTTCCATTAGGCGCATCGATACAGGTAATCAATGCCAGCGCAAACAGCACTGTAATTCCAACGAGAATGATCTTTTTCATGTTTTTTCTCCGTTATTTTGTGTAGATTTGAAGGGCGTCCATACCCCCTGTCCATCTGCACAAGCAGTAAGACAAGCAGTTAGTAGATATGCTCTAGGCTCCCCTTTGCCTACAAGTTGGCTAAAAACCGTTCTTTAATTAATACTTATAGAAATTTAGTTTACAAAATTTGATATGTCAAGAAA
>WQSF01000094.1 GCA_009788065.1 Treponema sp. | reverse complement strand
AGTCAGAGCAACGGCTTCAAGGAATACAGCGACAGCGTCCGTGCCGTAAGAGCCTTCTAGCGCGTGAGATGAGCGGATAACAGAGGGTGCGGCGTGATGACTAATTGCGCCGTACTTTTTTTTGCTTCAAGATTTAACCACGAACTTCACGAACAAGCGCCTTTGGCGCTTTCACGAACTTGTTGTCCGATATCTTTTTTCTTTTCCAAAATATTTGTATATGACACTATTTCATGTGTTTTCTACGCCGTTTCGGGTACATTCCACTCCGTTTTCATTAAAAATCGATTTTTTAATATAATTTTTTATTACAATTCAAGAATAGTATTCTTATTTTGCCAATTTTATGGAGGAGATATGCAAATGAAAAAGAGGAAAATATGGCTGATTATTGCCATAATCGGACTTGTCGTAATGGGCTGCACAAGTCCCAACGACAATGACACAAACAACACAACTGTTAACCTATGCGCAAACGGGCATAACATGCAGCCTGTCGCAGGCGAAATGGAAGCCGTGCCCACCTGTACGCAAACAGGCTTTGGGAAAATGGCGTGTGCCCGTACAAACTGCACCCATACCGAAAACGGCGCGGAAATCGATGCGCTTGGGCACGAAGGCACAATCCAGCCGTTTGCGGCAACTTGTACAGAAGCAGGCAACAACGCTTTATCAGGCAACTGTGTCCGCTTCGCTCAATGCAACCATGTTGTAACGGGTGCGGTAGTCGGCGCAAACGGTCACACATTCAACGAATGGGAAGAAACAACCCCTGCCACTTGCGATGAAGCGGCAATCGACACTGAAAAATGCGCTGTTTGCGGCACGCTCGGCACAGAAACGGATGAAGGTCATCACGCGCTCGGCTGTCATGCAGACGGAGACGAAGCGTTAACCGGCGCAATAGACGCAACCTGTGAAGATGACGGTTATACCGGCAACGGAGTATGCGTCCGTTGCGGAGAAGACGTATCAGGCGAATCTATTGAAGCATGGGGACACAAGTACCATGACTGGACAGCGCCCACCTGTACTAACGCAGGAAACAGCCAAAGAGAATGTGTCAATGACTGCGATACCATAGATACGCGATCTACAGGTTATGCCGCGCTCGGGCATGAAGGTACAATAGCGGCATTTGCGGCAACCTGCACAACAGCGGGAAATTCCGCTTTATCGGGCAATTGCGTCCGCTTTGCTCAATGCGCTCATGTTGTAACAGGTACGGTAATTCCGATTAACGACAACCACGATTGGAATTCAGCTCTTGAAACAATAAGCGAAGGTGTTGAAGCAATAACTTGTAAAAGAGTTGGTTGCAATGGAAAGAAAGATTATGCTTTTCAATACGCAATAGGCAACACAGGACCCGCAGGCGGAATAATCTTCTATGTGGCTCCAAGCGGATTTACCGTACAAGGCTATTCAGGCGCAACAGGATCATTCGCCGAATATACCGCCTACTACCTTGAAGCCGCGCCTGCAAATGAACCCAACTCTAGGTGGCAATCCTCAGTCTATGCTAATCATACATTAATAGACGGAATAACAACATGGGNAAATGTAACAGCAAAAAATGCAGGATTGGCATCATCAATCGGTGTTGGCAGAAAAGATACACAGACAATAGTAAATTCTCCTGCATTTGCGGCATTGACAAATACAGCAGCACAAAGATGCGCAAATAAAACCTTAAATGGATTTACAGATTGGTTTTTGCCAAGTTTAGGAGAGTTAAACGAAATGTATAAAGCCAGAGTTGCCGGAGTAACAGGAATACCAATAACAGGAGATTTCTGGTCTTCGTCGCAGGGCAGTAGCAGTAGCGCGTGGGATCAGGGTTTCGCCAGTGGCAGTCAGAGCAACGGCTTCAAGGAATACAGCGACAGCGTCCGTGCCGTAAGAGCCTTCTAGCGCGTGAGATGAGCGGATAACAGAGGGTGCGGCGTGATGAGTAATTGCGCCGTGCTTTTTTTTACTGATTGCTCTGGTGGTTAAGCGATTAACTTGTTGTCTGCGCTCTACCCCCTGAGCCACAGGATTGGGATTGGTATGGCTACTTCAGCGGCACGAAACTTGAAGGGTTTTCCTCATATTCTTTAAAGTGCTTTTCCGCAATTTTGCGTTCACTTGCGCTCGCTGGTTCAATTATGTAGTTTGGCTTTACAAATTCTGATAAAAGCGGCTTTAATACAATCAGTTTATGTTCGGGCATTTTGGCAATATAGCCTTGTAATTCTTTTCTTAAAACGTTGGCTGTCATTTATTTCCCTCTCTTAAACGCAATATTCCCAGATTACCTTCATATATTCGTTTTCTATCTGTCGCATTTAAGCGATTCAGATATTTTTCAGCAGTATTATGTAATAGAACGCCCATTAATAACATTATAAAGCAGTTCATGTCCTATATCAATGAGCAACTAAGAGCAGACAGCAGAGGGTGCGGCGTGATGACGAATTGCGCCGTGCTTTTTTTTTTGCTTACGTGCGGTGTCAGACACTTTCGCAGTTTTATACAAAACCTTAAGATTCTGCAAGAATTTGACAGACCGTAAAAACTTGTAATTAAACATTGATTTTTTGGTGAAGAAAGTTATAATGTATTTATAATAGCTCAGTGCTTCGGTATTGGGGGGGGGCGAAAGCCCCCATATTTTTCTACCATGAAAATACGAATATACATAGATGGGTATAACTTGTTTTACGGCAGGTTAAAACACAAGGAAGACAGCAGTATAAATTCTCGCCGCCGTAAATTTAGATGGCTTGATCCAAAGAAACTTGTAGAACAATTTTTACATGATGATTACGAAAT
This sequence comes from Treponema sp., assembly GCA_009788065.1. Lineage (GTDB taxonomy): Bacteria > Spirochaetota > Spirochaetia > Treponematales > Breznakiellaceae > WQXQ01. The sequence goes on along the minus strand of WQSF01000094.1, from coordinate 1,058 downwards.
AGATCAAATAAATTTCTATACGACAGATATTGATGCTCTGTATATGGGGGACAAGTCTCCTTCAAGACAGCAGGAATATTACAGAGCTTTAATGACCATTGAAAATATAAATATTATCAAAGGTCGTTTCTCGAAAAATCCTGCGATGATGCCTGTTTATCCGATTAATTTAATTACCAATCAAGATGGATCAACAGCTATACAAAAACAACTTGTGTTAAAGACAGAAGAAAAACGCTCGGATGTAAATATTGCCGCTCATCTTGTCAGAGACGCTTGTTTGAACAGGTTTGATATGGCAGTTCTTGTATCCAATGATTCTGATTTACTGGAACCTATAAAAATATTGCATGAACTAAATAAAAAATTCCTTATACTTTCTCCGCATGAAAAATACTGCTATGATTTTGTAAAAGAACTTAATACCAAATGTATGAGAAAGATTCAGGAAAAACATATAATCGCCGCCCAATTTCCTGATGAAATAAAAGATGCAGCAAATACACTTATTGCAAAACGTCCTTTAAAGTGGTCTTAAGTTATTACATTACCGCCAACAACGTCGCAATGTCTCACGTTAAATCCGCGAAAATAAGCTACTTCGTTATTTCTTCCGCTTCAAAAGGATTACGCATAATGATCGGCGCTTTGAGTCTTTCCAAAACAGTATAAAAAAAATCCATTGTCAGATTAGCGTCTCTTCTTCTGATAGAGTGACTTTCCACCAATTCCTTTGTGTATAAATACAACGGATATATTTTTGTGTTTTTAAGCTCCCGATCATAGTGCGTTATTAGAGGCATTATGCCAAAATCGGTAATGGATGTTTCAAACATCTTTTTATTTTTGAGAACATCATCTTCATTTTTTTCTGCGGATGCCGTCAATTCATTTTCATTCGCGGGTTTTGTTTGATTATTTTCTTCATCAGCCATCGGAATTATTTCTTTTTTTGTGATAGTTAAAATAGCCATGCCGCCGATTATTCTTTCTCTTTCATTTTGATGAGAAACAAAATTACCGAGTGAATAGTAGCATAAAGTTTTTCTGCCGTTAGG
>WQSF01000093.1 GCA_009788065.1 Treponema sp. | reverse complement strand
CTTTACAGACGAACACTTTAAAAAAATTAATTGGAAAGTTACTCTCGATAATAATTTTGAAGGCGGCGGCAGCGTTACGCAATCTGTAATGCACGGCAGCACAATTTCACGCCCATCGCCGGATCCGCAAAGAGTCAAATATGATTTTATTGACTGGTACACAACCAACGCAGCTTTTACAACTCCTTATGATTTTGCCTCTCCTATAACGAATGACTTTACCCTTTTCGCAAGATGGGAACTTACGCCCGTTGTTACGGTAACTGTTGGCGGAGTGACAACAGGCTATAATGATCTGACAGCCGCGTTTACATTTATCGGGAATGTTGCGGGAGATTACATCGTAACATTGAAGGAAGACCAGACGATGAGCGCTAACCGCACGGTTCAAACAGCAAACCAACATATAACGATAACAGGCGAAAGCGGAATGCGCACCATATCACACAGCGGTTTTGCGGCAGCAAATCACATGTTCACAATAAGCAATGCAAGCGCAAGCCTGACGCTTGGCAATAATATCACCATAAAGGGAAGAAGCGAAACGGGTGCAGGAACTGTTGTGAATATGTCGGCAGGTTTATTTACCATGCAGGGAAATTCAAGAATTCTGGAGCATACCGTAAACAGTATATCAGGGGCAGTTTATTTGACAGGCGGTACATTTAATATGCGGGAAAATTCAGAAATCACAGGCATTACCGCTTCTACCGCAACAAGCGCAGCAGTCCATCTAAACGCTGCCGCCGCAACCTTCAATATGCAAGGCGGACAAATCACCGCCAACAGCAATTCTCTCGCTCTCACTACTACAACAGGTAACGGCGGCGTAACCGTAACTAACGGTATATTTAACATGTCGGGCGGAAGCGTTACGGGCAATACGCAATCAGGCGAAGCCTCAGATGTGTACATTGCCACTACCACTGCCGACCGCTTTACCATTTCGGGTAATGCAACGATCGGCGCGCTCAAACTGAACGCAACAAGCACAACACTAGGCGCAACTGTTGGAGCGGCAGGCTGGACGGGTGTTATTACCACGCTTAACCTGCGCGGCGACATTNCCGCTTTTGCAACGGCATCAGGTTATTGGATTAACAGCACCAGAACCATTTTTGGCGGCATTACCGAAGCACAGGTTGCCAATATCGGGCTTGGAGAATTTATCAGCAGCAGCAATGTACGGCAGACGATTGACAATGCGTACATCATCGGCACAAGCAGCGCGAATTTGGGATGGCTGACAGCAAAGCCGATGACCACCGTTCCAGGGACTATCGTAGTTCTTATGTATGATTCATTTGGTGATGGATGGGATGGCAACGGTTCAATAAGAATTGATATTAACGGAGTACAAGGAGTTCGTACAGCAAGACTTGCAAGCGGTTTAACCGGCACTTTCNNATTCGATGTTGAAGCAGGAGATATAGTTGAATTACATTGGGTTTCAGGGAGTGGTTTTAATGAAAATTCATTTATTGTTTATCACATTGAAAGTCCGCCCAATCCTGCATTTACTGCAAGCAATAATGATTTGTGGAACGGGCAAAATGCATTGCTTTTAAGGCTTCGTGGTGGTCAGGTAGCTATCGGAGCATTGGGGTCTTTTGAAGTGGAAGGCGGAAACGATGCACGTCAACCCAGAATCGATACACAGCCTTCAAATATTTACCATTACTTCTACGGCGCAGCGCCGCAGCCTGTATTGTCTGTCGCAGCAGCAAGCCTTGATGGCGGAACCCTTTCGTATCAGTGGTACAGAAATGCAGAGAACTCTGCAACAGGCGGAACCGCGGTCGGCACAAACAGCAGCACATATTCACCGGATGTTTCAACTCTTGGGGCTGTGTTCTACTACTGTGTTGTTACCAATACCAATAATGCTATGCCAGGCAATACAACGGCGACAAGAACTACAAATGTAGTGCGCGTAAGGGTTTCCGATACCGCCGCTCCTGTAACAGTAAACGCAGACGGCTTTGAAAATCTTACATTGGCGTTTAACTCCATCGGCACAACACCCGGAACTTACGAAATTCTTATAGACGAAAGTCAAACTTTCGCATCAAGAACACTTGGCACGGGAATGATAATTTCGATTGCCTCGATGACTCCTTCATTCCGATTGAAGTGCAGATGACAGGAACGGGAAGCATGTTTACGGTAAATTCAGGGGCTTCCCTTACGCTTACAGATGTTGTACTGAAAGGATTGACTACGAATACAACTTCACTTGTAAGAGTTGACGGCGGAACATTGACTATGCTGACAGGTTCTGAAATAACCGGAAACAGAAGTACAGACGGTTATAGTACCGGTACTTCCGCCGGCGGAATAGGAATAATTAGCGGAACTCTTAACTTAAACGGCGGGAAAATTCATTCTAACACCGCAAATGACGGCGGCGGTATAACGATGAATAACGGCACAATTAATTTTACAAGCGGAGAGATTTCGAATAATCAAGCCAGCAGCAGCGGCGGCGGTATATATATGAGAGGCGGCACGCTTACCATGAGCGGCGGACTAATCGCCAATAACACCTCAAATTCCAGCATTGAAGGAGGAGGAGGCGTTTGGATGTACACAGGTGGTACCATAACTGCAATATTTAATATGACAGGCGGTATCATCCGCGGAAACAGAGCTATAAATGCATCAGGACGCGGCGGCGGTGTTCTTGTATGGAGCGGTACCTTCACAAAGACAGGTAACAGTATAATTTACGGCGATAACGAAGGAACAAACTCTAACACAGCAGCTAACGCAATCACCCCGGGTCATGCGGTTCGTGTAAACTCAGGCAGAACAAGAAACACAACCGCAGGAGAGGGTGTAAATCTGGACAGCGGCACTGCGGCAAACTGGGAGTAAGAGATGAATACTCCGTAGGGGGGCAGGGATTGTCCTGTGCATTTCACGCTGTTTTAATTGCATTCTGCGCTGTTTGGTAAATTTTTCCTGTTCTTTGAATTCATCCATAATTATAATTGAGTATATGAGCACTAATTCCCACTTCCAGCCTGCTATTTTGAATCTGGCAAAAGATTCATATATTTTTGTTGAAGGAAAACCAAACGCGGATAAATTTTACATTGTAAAAGAAGGAAAGGTGCGGGTAATTCGCGAGAACGAAGACATTTACGGTAATTTAATGAATCCCGGCGATATATTCGGAACAATTTCTGTAATGGCAGGACACGGTTACATAACATCCGCTGTTGCCGTAACAGACGTAACTCTTCTTGTAATAGAGCGAAAACAATACGGCGATTTAGTACGAAAAACAAATTCTATCGCAATGAAAAACATAAAAACATTTTCTGTCCGCCTGCGTGAATTAAACAATCATATATCAGAGCGAATGTTAAAAAGTTCTTTTCCCACAGATACCTCAATAGCTCTTTTTCAGATTGGCGAATATTACGAAAAGGCGCGAAAAATAAATCATGCAGTATATGCGTATCATCAATATATTACTAATTATTCCGATGCGCAAAATATAGATATTGTAAAGAAAAAAATCGAGGAATTGCAGCCTCGCATTACGGTTGACAGGCCTTTTTACCCCGAAAATTCAATGATGCAAAATTATCCTAGAGACTGTCTTATTTTTGCCGAAGGAGAAAAAGGCAATAACCTGTATATAATTCAGAAAGGTTCTGTAAAAATTACTAAGATTGTAAATAATCAAGAAATAGTTTTAGCCATATTAAAAAAGAGTGACATCTTCGGCGAAATGGCAATGCTTGACGACAAACCAAGAGCCGCCACAGCCGAAACATACGAGGACTGCACTCTGTTAGCTGTAAATAAAGATAACTTTTCTAAACTTATAAATGATCAGCCTGACATGGTAGTAAAACTTACAAGCCTTATGGCGGAAAGAATATGGCTTTTATATCGACAATTGGATAACACCTTTATAGAAGAGCCTATGGGTAGACTTTTTGACGCGTTAATTATTCAATTAGAAAAAAACCGCGTAGATTTAACATCAAGAGACAATTATCTTTGCAGTTT
>WQSF01000092.1 GCA_009788065.1 Treponema sp. | reverse complement strand
TTTCCGCTTAAACTATTAGCCGCGTTATTCAGCGTTATACCCTGCGCGGTATTTATCGTAATTCCGGCGGCTGTTGCCTGACCCGTTACGCTTATCGAATTTGCGCTGACATCGGAATTTATTTGCGCTGTTCCGCTTACAGTTAACGCTCCGCCGGAAGCGCCCATCGTTAAACCTGTGTCAATTACAAGATTTGTATAATTATTTCCAAGCGGCCACGGAGAAGACGCGTTTCCCTGATAACGGATTGTTCCGCCTACAGTTGCGCCTAACGCACCTGTTATAGTTTGAGTTCCCGTTAATATTACAACGCCAGTGCCGGTGTTATTTAACGTTCCGACAGAAAGATTCGCGCCATGTAAATTCAAAATACCGTTATTGGTTAATGTTCCTGATACATCCAGCGCAAAAGCGTTCATATCAAGATTTCCGGCAGTTGTGATTGTAAGAGTGCCTGTGATATTAATAGCAGAAATTGCCGCAACCGGTGTGTTGATTATAACGCCAACATTTTTTGTTCCTGCGGTTAATGTTCCTGTCGTTCCGGTTATATTTTCAATTTGAATATTAGAGGCGGATGCTGTTATTGTTCCACCCCAAAAATTTACAGCGCCTCCGGAAAAACTGCCTGAGGAAATATTAAGAGCCCCGGAAATATTAAGCGTTCCTGTATGAGTTAAAACTGCGCTGATTGTCGATGTGCCTGCAATATTTAAATCACCGGTGACTGTAAACGCGCCGGTTATATTTGTTAAAGTGGAAACTGTAACATTTGCGCCTGTTGTAACGAGTTCTCCGCTTGACGCTGTTAAAGTATTAATTGTTAAAGCGTTTCCTGCTGTTAATTCGCCGCCGTTAATTTCTACAGTACCAAGCGCCGTAACAGAAGCGGGGACTGTCGGGTAATGATTGCCGGCAACAACAGGAATTACAATATTATTTCCGGATAAAGGAACAGTTCCAACGGTTGCACCATCATTCCAATTATCACCTTCGCTCCAATCATCCTCAGAACCCGAAGTACCTCCTACCCAAGTATACGTCTGCCCCCAAACCGCCGTACCGAGTAAACTAAAAAACACTAAAAAAAAGGCGAGTTTCCTCATCAATATCCTGAAAATTCCATGTTGTTATAATATATCAGCCGTTTTAAAGACAGATACTATTAGTATCGGCAGAAATCACTACCTTTCTATAAATATACCACAAATAGAAAGGAATTTAAGCGCGTGGAGGAGATTGAAAAATAAAAAATCAGGGGATTTTTCCCTTGACTAGCCCTGAACTGCTTTTTTGGGATTTTTTATTCTCACGCATTGTTAGAACAAAAACAATAAAGAATAAAGCAATCAGGAAAAGAATTGAAAAAAAGAGGACGAGAAGATTATTGCCGCCTTCTTCTTTTGGCGCTGTTTCAGGCGGCGGTCCTACGATAGGAAAAGATTCGTCCACAGGGACTCTGTTATCGGTGAAAACTAAAACTAGACAGATAATAACGGTCAAGATCATGAGCGCGAGAGCAGCAAGACTCACTATACGAAGCAAAAAAGTCGACTTTTTATCGAGAGCTTGATACGACACCGCCCCCATTATTATTATTCCGATTAATACGGCAAAGAACATAGTATATTCTCGGTTAGTTTCAAGGGATAATTGATACACTGGTGAGGGAGAAATTACCCTCACCTCATTATAATCCTTGCAAATTTCCTCGTTTCGTGGTAGTCTGTACTAAGTCTATAAATAGCGAGGTACAAGATGGCTCATAAAATCAATGATTCGTGTGCAAGCTGCGGCGCGTGTGTTGCCGATTGTCCGATGGAAGCAATTTCGGAAGGCGACGGAAAATACAAAATCGATCCGGATAAATGTTCGGACTGCGGCGCTTGTGTAGGTTCTTGCCCGACAGAAGCAATTTCGGCAGAGTAAGATTTGTCTGCGATCATGAAAGGCAAGGGATGCACCCTTGCCTTTTTTTTAGTTATTTTTTTAATACAGGCTCTGTCCCCGCCTGAATGCCGATCGCAGGGGTACGATTTGCGCTACCCTGTTATTCACAGGCTGGATACGCGCGATGTCGGCTTCCGTCAATTTACGAGTGATGTTCAGGCAAATAGGAGGCGGCTTGTGGGGCTGCGCGCCAACATGAGGGAAGCGGCGGAAAACCTCACAATTTATCAATACACAGTAAGACAGGGCGAGGATATATTTTTTCTTGCCGCGCGCTGCAATATTCCTTACTCTGCCATTGTCAGTCTGAACAGGATCAGCCGCTTAACCAATCTGGAAGAAGGAACGCAGCTTCTTCTGCCTTCCTGCCCCGGACTCTTCATTCCTGAAAATCTTGATTCTGATTTGGAAATGATAATCGCCGCCGCGAGACAAGACAGCGAAGAAATTATCGCATTGAGAATCAGCAGGCAAAACAGAACACAGATTTTCGGTTTTATTCCCGGGGCTGATTTTACTCCAACGGAGAGAGGTTACTTCCTCTACTCAGGATTCCGCTTCCCGCTTCGATCTTACCGCATAACAAGTTCCTTCGGGATGAGAGCCGATCCCTTTACAGGCAAGCAGCAAATGCACAGAGGGATCGATTTGGCTGCGCCTGAGGGGACAGAGGTTTACGCGGCAGCGGACGGCGTTGTTACGGCTATTGGAGACGACCCTGTTTACGGAAAATACATTATTATCAGCCACAGCAACAATTGGACGAGCCTTTACGGGCACCTACAAAAAACAGAAATTAACTTGCGATCTGAAGTTAGATCCAGTACTCTTATAGGTAGGGTAGGATCAACAGGTCAATCCACCGGTCCTCATCTGCATTTTGAACTTAGGCAGGATGGGAGACACTTCGACCCTAGCGGAAGACTTCGTAATTAATGCTGACTTTGATTTCTGCAAAAAAACTTCGCTTAATGTTGAGCGGAGAAAATCAATGTAATGGATGTAACATGACACGTGCCATTTCTATCTTGGCTATAATCATGATCTTCTCCGGAATTCCGCTGCATCCAGAATCTTTCCGCGCAGACGTAAGGGGCGTTTTAACAATATCCGCCGACAGACCCGAAAGCTCTGAGCCTATTACAATCGGAATCGACGGTTCTGTTCTCGTCAACCTTGTTTCCGATGTCCGGTTTGTCAGAGGTGTCGAACTTGAAATAACAGCTCCGCAAGGCTGGCTGCAGTACCGCAGTTCTATTATGATGATGATGTTCAACAACCTAAATCACAACACGGCTGCGGGTATAACCGATTTTGAAGGCAGGCGGATCGCGGCAGAACCTTTGCCGTCAAGATTAAGAATAATTTACCATGTTCCGATTAGACAGCAGCACGGGCTGAGAAACACAACTTCGGTGACAGTCACCGCGAATACCGCCCCGCCTGATACACTCCCGTTTCTGTTCAGATTACAGCCTATTGAAAAGGGGCTTCCTGCCAGATTTGATCAGTTTAAATTCAATGTTACAGCCCGCCCCATTTACAGCGATGAAGGAGCGGTTAAAATCACAACCCGATTTCCGCCCAACCAAAGAAACAGACCTTTTACGGTACTTATAGACGATAATGTCATAAACAGCATTTCGGAAGAAATAATATTGAAAGAGGGTGAGCATCACCTTGTCATTCTTTCCGACGATTACCGCAACGAAAGCCGTCGTTTCATCGTAGAAAGAACAAAAGTCATCGATTTGACCATAGAACTGCAAGACCCTGCGCCTCTTATTGTTTTTGAGGCTCCTCAAAACGCGAGCATATTCATGAATAATGTACAGGTCACGAATACACGCGAACCTATGACGATAGACACCGGCGCGCACGAGGTTCGCTTCCAGATCGGCGATTATACCGTTATTAAGACCTTAAACGTTCAGCGGGGCAAAACCTACCGGGTTTCTCTCGGAGTTGACCTGATTATCAGCGAGGACGACTAGTTTTCTGCCGGACGCGTCAAAAAATCTTTAAAATTTCGCTTCATAAATCGGCAGTTATAGACGATAATTAGTATGTCGGGAGTATAGTTCCCCTCCCAAATCACTATATTTCCGATATGCCTCAAGGGCA
>WQSF01000091.1 GCA_009788065.1 Treponema sp. | reverse complement strand
ATTCCGCATTCCGCGTTTTGGCATAACGCGCTTACAAACGTTACATTGCACAGCAAGATCACTAAAATTGATTCCGATGCGTTCCGCGAGAACAAGCTTTCCGGCATAAACATACCGGAAGGCGTTAAGCATATCGGAAAATATGCTTTTCAGGTCAATAAGCTTAAAAGCATTGTTATACCGGACAGCGTTACTGAGATAGAGGGTAATGCGTTTGAATTTAACAAACTTGAGAGCGTAACAATAGGAAAAGGAATTACCAGAATTGAAGAGTTTACATTCGAAGACAACAAGACACTCGCGCAGGTGATAATCCCAGACAATGTAAAACTTGTTTTTGGCAGAGCGTTTGATTCTCAGGTCAAAAAAATAAACACTGACGGTACACCATGTAAAAAGTAAAGGCGTATGGTAAATTTGCGCAAACCTCGCTGCACATAACAAACATTACGTTTCCGCCTCAACCGGCAGCTATTATAATGGGTTTACTGGAAAATCTGCGTCAGGCATGGACAGCCGAGCCATTTTTATATATAACTATAATTGCTTATCTGATTGGGAAAGATAGAATTATATTCAACATACATATTTTTTTATTAAATAAAATATCTCCCATACTTGGCAAAAAGTTCCTGTATGCTTTGAATGCCCAATTTACGGTATAAATTCTTTTGGTGATGGTGAACTGTTTCATAACTAATTTTTAAAGTGTAGCCGATTTCTTTGGGCGATGTGCCTTTAAGAAGCAGGGTAAATATTTCCTGTTCCCTCGGCGTTAAATTTAATTCTTCCTTTTTATTTATTTCCTGCGTTTCTACAAGCGGTTTGAAATACTCCTGCATGTCTTGCAAGTAAAGGCCGTCTGTCCAGTCTGCGTCAAAAAGTCTTTTTTGAATAAAAGGCATGAATAACAGACAGAGGCTGACAAGAACCAGAACAACGGCGAACGCGAGAAATTTATTAGGCTCGTCAAAATAATTAAAGTAAAATGAGAAAACACCGGAAATAATAAAATATTGGATAAAAAATACAAAACAATAAAATCTGAACATTCTAAGCGACTTGCTTCTTTTAATGGCTCCCGCGCACATGTAACAGATAATAATATAACCCAAGCTGTCGCCTAAACCGTAAATAAAAGAACCGGAAGTAATCGCTTTCGGCGTGTCAAGCAAAAGAACGCCTAATCCAAGTAAAGTAAAAGCAAGAAACATAAGCCAGATATATAACGCGCTTTTTCCTTTTAATAATTGAATAATAAGAACAATTACGATAGATAAAACGGCTCCAAGCCCAAAGGCAAGACTGGATACGCTGCTTTCTGACCATTCAATGTAATTGCTCATGCACATGATCATATAATGAACAACACCTAAACCTATAACAAAATGTACTCCCGATCCCTTTCCGCCGTTGTCTGTATTTATTTCCATGCAGGCAGATTTTGATTTAACAGCGAAAAATACAATGACAAGGAAAACTGTCATTAAAACAACTCCTGCCCATGTATTACCAGCCGAATGAAAACCCGGAAATACATTAAATGACGCATAATAAAATCCGTAGTATAGTTGTATTATGATCATACCGGCAAGCCGTTCAACGTTGTTTAATACAAAACAGAATAAGAAAAACGCGCAGGCGGCGCATAAACCGATGCAAAATTTAATTGCCAAATAAAACATAAACTGCCCGGGGCCCATAGGCAGGAAAATTAAAAACGGCATTAAAACGGCGGATAAAACCACTGATATTTTAAGCAAAGGAAGTATAAACCGTTTGGGAGCGGCGCTTAGAATTAACCAGCCGAACCCAAGCATAAAAAACATCACTTCGTTAGTTGCAAAGCCGCCCAATGCCATGCTGTGTCCGTAATAACGCAAATTTCCCAATATAACCGAAAATGGAAAAATCAATAGGACGGGAATTAATGCAGGCCTGATATTACGAAATGATAATTCGTCGCGGGTTTGAAAAAGATTTTTAATAGTAGCGCTTATTCTGTTATGCAAATTTTATGCCTCTATTTTCCTGATTGCATGAACTTTAATGTGTATCAGACCGCGGTGCGATTTAACCTCACCGTGAATCTCAACTTTATCAGATGCGCCGACAGACAACCCGCGCCATTCTTTTGGCCCGATATCGGCGGCAATTTCTCCTGTTGTATCGCGGAATGTATACTGCCTGCCGCCTGGCAGCATGTTAATTATATTTCCTGTTATTACCACCCATGAATCATGAGGAAGGTTTCTAGCTTCGCTTATAGTAATAGGATGACCGACCATAACTGCCTGTCCCGGTATAATGTTATAGCCACCCGCGGGGCCGGTGAACCCAGTCTGCGCAAAAATATTTCCTGCTGACATTAACATTATCAAACAGCCGACAGAGAAAGACATATACTTTTTCATAAGTATACCTCCTAAAATAGTTTAGCATATTTTAAATATGCATTTATAAAAATATACGGTTTGAAAAAAGCAAAGACAACTCACCAAATCAGGTGAGGCAGGCAGTTTTTATTATTCACGGCTTGAATTTAATAATTTTTAAAACAGTGTTAATAAAACCTACACCGCAATATTAAATAACATCCCGGTTGCCGGAGCTGCGGGGGTATAAACGCTTACGCTTTGGGCGGTTTTAATTTGCTGCTGATACTGTTCGATAAGGGCGTTAATGCGTTCTTCGTTGGACTCATCTAAACTGCCAAATTCCTGCATGGGCTGGTTTTTCATTTTGGAGAGCTGTTCGATCAATATATCGAGAATTTTGAGTCTGGAGATGTTAACACCTTGAGTGCCTTCGGGAGCGGGAACGCCGGAAACATGTTTAAAATGAGAGTAAATTACCATTCCGGGGGATACCGGAAGGGACACGCTTCCGCTGTGGGACGCGGTTATCGCGTAGCCGACGCTTGGGAAAGCATGATGCGGAATTGCTCCGATATCCATAATTCACTCCTATTATGAATATCGGAAAAAATCTTTCAGAGTATTATAAAAATGTATATCTTAAGAAATTAGAGATGTCCTTCGTCGAGGATAATGACATCCACGCGCCTGTTGTTGGCTCTGCCTTCCTCGGTCTCGTTGGTAGAAACCGGGACTGTAGCGGCAAAACCCGCAATCTGGAATTTATTTTCGTTTATGCCAAGCGCGGTAAGATAGCGAAGCACGGCTCTTGAACGTTCAACGGACAACTGCCAGTTATCTTCCCACGGACCTGAAGGGTCTACATCGACCGCGTCGGTGTGCCCTTCAATTCTAAATTTTCTGCCGGCTAGATCCCGGGAATCAAGATAGGTGCCAAGCCGCAGAAGAATTTCTCTTGTCGCTTCCATATTGATGCGCGCGCTTGCCGGGTAAAAAAACGCGTCGCCTGCAAGGGTGATGACTAGCCCTCGCTCGTCGTGAGTTACTTTTATTTTATTGGATCTGATTTCGGGCGAAAAAACCGAGACTGCTCTGCGCATTGCCTGTCCCATCACCCTGCCGCGTTCCATTGACGGTAATGATTGAATTGTATTTCCAAGGTCTGCGGCGCGCCCTGCGGTAAGAGTATTGCCTCCCGGCATGGCGCCGATGCCGCCCTGGCGCATCGATGTGGAAATCGCGTCAAGCTGTCCCTGGGTGACGTCATCGGGATTAAACATAATTACGAAGAAGCAAAGGCACAACGTGATCATATCAGAATACGTCGTCAACCAATCAGGCGGTTTTAGTTCTTCTCCTTTTTTCTTCTTCGCCATACTTTCCTCTATATTAGTCTTTGAGCAGTTCCGCTTCCAGTGATTTGCGAAGCGCAGGTTCGAGGTATGCCATCAATTTCATGGCGAGAATACGCGTATTATCACCGGCTTGAATGGAAAGGACTCCTTCTATAATCATTTCTTTTACTGAAGCTTCGTTATTTGACTGTCCTTTTAACTTTGTAGCCCATGGAGCGACAGTTACGTTCGCGATTAACGATCCGTAAAGAGTTGTAATAAGGGCCATCGCCATGTTAGGACCGATTGATGATTTATCTTCAAGGTTTGATAACATGTTTACAAGACCGACAACCGTTCCCATCATTCCGAAAGCAGGAGCGGC
>WQSF01000090.1 GCA_009788065.1 Treponema sp. | reverse complement strand
ATTATCAACAATACGAGCGAAGATATTTCGCAGAGAGAAACTGTAGACAGTGAAGGGAATAAGCAAATAGATGTAATGGTCGGGCAGCTTGTTAATCAGCATATAATGTCGGGAAAAGCTGATAATGCAATGGCTTCACGCTTCGGTAAACGTCCTGTAGGAGTTTAAAATGACTGAAATATCATGGCCTGATACATTGCCTGTAACATTGCTCATGGATGGATTATCCGCGAAACGCAAAACAAGCGTTGTTCGTACCGCAATGGATGCTGGACCCGAAAAAATGCGGCGCCGTTACACCGCTTCTGTAAAAACATTTTCCGGTAAAATGCTGCTTAATAAAANCCAGCTAATCGAGCTGGATTTGTTTTTTAAAACCGCTTTGGCTGACGGTGTATTAAGATTTAATTTTACGGATCCTCAAACCCTCGAGACAGCGGAATTCCGATTTATAGAACCTTATCAGGAAGTATCCGTCAGCGGTTTCTTCGAAATCTCAATGTCGCTGGAGCGTTTATGAAACAGAGGTTATTATCATGAGCCGAATATCCAAACCTGCCGCAGAAGCCGTCTTTGCTCCTGAAACNGAAAAAGTATTTTTACATTTGATCACGATTGAAGTTTCAGGCGGCGGAGCTATATTGCGGTTTGTGGATAATAATCAGCCTGTAACATCAGGCGGAGAAGAGTTTAATCCAGCCGCTTTCTCGATCATTCTGCCGGAACAGACAGATGACGCTCCGCGCCCATGCAAACTGGCGATTGATAATACGGATCAATTGATTTTTTCGGAAATTAAAAAAGCTGTCGGAAAAGAAATATATGTAAAAATCTGCGTTATCATGGCGGATACGCCTGATGTTTACGAACGCGGACCTTTGAAATATATATTAAGAAACGTCAGGGCAAGTAAAGAAAAAATCGAGGGAGAAGTGCATGATTTTTATTTGCTGGATCGGAAATTCCCGAAAGATACTTATTCGCCTGATGATTTTGAGGGGTTATTTTTTTGATGTATGAATGGGTGAACAAATATATAGGCATCCCTTTTGTCTCCAACGGCAGGACAATTACAGGCTGCGATTGTTATGGATTAATCAGGCTGGTTTTACATAACGAATACAATATAAAGTTACCTGAATTGTCAGATAATTATGAAGACGCCAATAATATACTGGAAACGTCAAGATTATTCAGCGAACATCGCCCGGTACTGGCGGCGGAAAAATTATCAAAACCTGCGGAGAAATCCGTCGTGGTAATTACAGAACAAGGCAAACCTTGCCACATCGGAATCTACGCCGGTGCGGGGTTCATACTGCACACGAGAGCTAAAACAGGCAGTATATGTCAGAGAGAAACACATCCCGGCTTAAAAGGCAGAATAGAGGGGTATTACCGTGTCAGTTAACATTATAATTCAGCCGCATCCTCTGCGTTCAAGCAGAATAAAAATCACGGCGCAGCCGAACACCATAAAAAAAATTATAGAAAACCTGAATACAGGCTTTCCTTTATCGCAAGCCCGCGTATGCCGAAACGGTGAAATCGTTACTGATTTTTCCGAATATGCTTTAAGCGGTGATAATTTAACAATTAAATTTGTTCCCTGCGGCACACCTGAAGAAGCGGGAGCCGGAATGAAGTTAGGCGGCTGGGCGCTTGTAATGCTCGGCGCAATTATTTCGATAGCGAGTTTTGGAACTTTATCGGGTCTTGGCGTGGCAATGATCGGAACAGGTTTGGGATTGGCTCTCGGCGGACAGGTTCTGATGTCTACTCAAATACCCGTAACGGATCGCGAGAAACCTGAAAATGATCCGTCTATCCGCGGCGGTAAGAATCAAGCGCGCCAGCATGGAAGAATTCCCGTTTTGTTCGGACGTCATAGGATTTTTCCTGACCTTGCCGCGAATCCGCACACGGAAATAATAGGTAATCAGCAGTATTTTATTCAAATGTTTTGCGGCGGTTATAAAGACTGCGTGATCGATTTAAACAGCATAAAGTTAGGTGAAACACCTATCATTGAATATTCGAAAACAAAAAACATAAATGAAATAATGCAGGGTTTGGATCCTGTTATAAAAATGGAAATCCTGCAAAACGGCGAACAGTCAAGCATATATCCGTATTGCGTACACGAGGACGCATTAAACGCGCCTTTGCAAAATGAAGTAGACGACGGCGAAGGCGGAAAAATATCGGGAGAAATTATCAGTAGAACTCCGAATAATACAAACAAAATAAACGTTGACATTTTTTTGCATAACGGCATAGGAAAATATAAAGACAGCGGCGGACTCGACAATGCTTCCGTTGATGTTGAAATCTCTTTCAAAAATGTAAATGATAATAATTATCAACTGATGGAACTGTTAAACATAACAGGCGCAGAACTTAAAACTAAAAGATATCAGGTAACGCGGGATAATCTGCCGCCCGGTCAATACGAAGTGAAAATAACGCGGCTTTCACCCGATTCCACTGACTCTAAAATAGTTGATCAGGTTTATGTTGGATCTGTTCGTTCTTATAAAACAAAAGATAAAGACGGTAAACCGATTCGCCCGATTCGCCGGCAGCGCCAAGAGAATTTAACGATTATTACTCTTCGCGTAATGGCAACAGCAAAATTAAACAATGTTATCGACGGTTTTAATTATGTAGCGACATCGAAATTGCCTGTATATGACAAAAAAGGATCGGGTCCGCTTTACTGGTCACATTCCGAAGAAACGCGCAATCCTGCTTCAGCTTTAATTTACGCGCTGCAGGGTAGAGCCGCGCAGCAAATTGTTGATTCGGATGATGTCGATTATCCCTCAATCGAAAAGTTCTACGCATGGTGTGAAGAACACGACTATACCTGTAACGCCTACTTGTCGGAATCCGTCACCATTGCCGAACTTTTAAAAATGATAGGCAGCACAGCGCGCGCGGATATTTTACGTATTGATTCGAAGATATCCGTTGTGCAGGATATTGAACGTCCTGCGCACATGCAATTATTCACGCCGAAAAACTCGATCAGTTACAGTATTTCCATGTTTAACGCTGATGTGCCTGAAGCTATTTCAATGCAATTCATCGATGAAGAATCGGGTTATGCGCAAAATGATTGCCTTGTGTATAACACAAAAGACGGAAATAAAATAGAAGATCCGAAAACAATCCAGAAGTGCGGATTGTGGGGTGTGACGAATTCCATTCAGGCGCGGCGACTTGGAATGTATAATTACGGCTGCATTAAAAACCGTCCTTTTATACACACAATTGAAGCGGACATTGAATACTTAGTCGTCAGTAAAGGCGATTGGATTCAATACGCGGGCGATGTCGCTTTAACAGGATCCGTTCAGGGCAGAATTAAAGGCACAATTTGGGCGGATGGCGTATGCGTCGGTATTGATACCGATGAGCCCGTTGCAATGACAGCAGGCAATCATTACGCCGTAAGAATAAGGTTACGCGACGGAACCATTATACTGAAAGACGCCGTTTTTAATCAGGGACTTCGCCGCGAGAAATCCGTAACATATTATCCCGGGGAAAATGAAAAATTATTTGAACCGTTTATCGGAGATATATACGCAATAGACGAAAAAGAAGATGTTTATTACGAGCCCGAAAATATAATTTATTTTATCGAGCCGCTGGATAAAAATACCGTTTTAAAAGCAGGTGACATTTATGCTTTCGGCGTTCGCGGTTATGAAGCGCTGGATTTAATTATCACCGACATACAGCCGGGGAATAATTTTACAGCCACATTAACCTGTGTGGAATACAGCCCGGAAATATTCGACGTTGATAAACCGAATTTTATTCTGCCTGATTTTATTAACAGAATAACTCCTGTTTCGGGAGCAATTGATCCCGGCACTGTAACGCCTGACAATTGGCTTCGGTTTGCGGTTTATCATGACAGCGAGGAAGAACCTGCGCTCCCTTCAGGCAACGGACAAACTGACGGCTGGTATCTTGCGCAGACATTCAGGTCTTTGTGGCAGTCTGTAAAAATCGCTCAATCAATCGAGAGCGGCGCATGGGGTTCTCCCGTGAGAATCAAAGCGCAGCGCGGACTTGATGATGTTACTCCAATTTGGCTTAGT
>WQSF01000089.1 GCA_009788065.1 Treponema sp. | reverse complement strand
CTCAAAGAAAGTTTCCATGCCGCTTCTGATCTGTTCCAGATCGGCGCCGCAGGAAAACAATACTCCCTGTACTTCATCAAAAGCGAGGGCTGCATACAAAACATGCTCGGGTGTAAGATATTCATGTTTTCGCAATTTGGCCTCATTATAAGCGGCATCAATAATTGCCTGCACATGTCCAGATATTCTCATATTAATCCTCAGGAAAAATTATAACACAAGAATTTAAAAACGCGCTACTGACAATTTATGCAGGTTCAACAATGCACATTAACGGATACTCATTTGCCTTGGCGGCGGCAAGCACCTGCTCGGACTTTGTAACGGCTATATCCCAAGTATAGACCCCTACAATTCCCCTGCCTTTTTTATGGACATCCATCATTATCTTATTGGCATCTTCGTTATTTTTATGGAAAATAACCATTAAAACTTCAACGACAAATTCCATGGTTGTATAATGGTCATTAAGGAGGATCACCCGAAATTGCTCCGGTTCTTTGACCTTATCATTAGTCTTGGAAACAGTTTTTTCTTTAATTCTCGGTTCCATCCTGCTCCCTGTCCTGAAAATATCTATTTAAAAAAGTTGAATTTGCCGAATTTGAAGAGTTTACCGCTGTTCCGTTTTGATAAATCATCGATGGATTTGTACATAAAAGCCGCAAAAGCCGCGTCGTTCCCGGCATCGGATACTGAAAAACCGGCGGTAAGGTATGGATCGTTATGAGCGGCGGCAAGCAAACCGTTGGTAAACGCGCGGAAGGACGCAATGGCAGATGGACCTAAAATATCGGCGGCATCATCTTTCCCGGAGGAAGTAACATCCTGATAAATCAACGCGAGGGTTCCGCGCCCGCGGTTTCTAAAGATTGAAGCTAGTTCTTTTACAAGGAAAAACCATCCCTTTACATGGTCATTAAGCATAATCTCGACATCGGAAAAAGGAAGATCGGCGGCGCTGCTGCGGATAGACGGCGGCGAGCAGATCAGGATTGCTTCATCAATATGTTCAAGGCGATTTTCGGCGGCAATTACTACAGTGCGGGCAGAAATCGGGCTTGATGGATTCCAGTCCAGGGAAAGGCGTTTTTCATTTTCGCCGAGAGTGCTCTTCTGCGTCTCAGATAATCTGTTGGGTATAAAAGCGGCAGCAAATTGTTCTACACGATTGACAGTTTCCGCTTCAATCGCGCGGCTAAGCGCCGATTCGTTCCCTGCTAGGAAAATTCCCCTTGTCATAGACTCAGTGTATTAAAAAAATCATTATCTTTCAATACTGTTATCACAGACCGGGCGCGCTGCTCGGGCTAAAGCCCTCGCGCCTTATCAATCTCATTAACTTTTGTTGAGCGCCACGCCTCGCTACTTTATCGCAACAACACGCTTCGCGTGCATTATCGGGCGCCCCTGGTCATACTCCAGTTTACTAAATGTGATTAATCATGGCAATATATAGCCAGTACCCGGGAATGAGGAATTACAAGTGAAGTTGTTGAAGATTGCAATGATTGGCGATGTTGTCGGTGAGTTTGGTCTCAAAACACTGGAAGAAAAACTGCCGGTTTTAATTAAAGAAGAGAACATCGATTTTGTCACTGTCAACGGCGAAAACGCAGCTTCAGGTTTTGGAATGCTTCCAAACGATTTTAAACGCATCATGGCGGCAGGCGCGAATGTTGTAACATCGGGAAACCATATTTGGGAAAACAGAGAATTCTGGTCTATCCTTGAAACCGAACCTAATATGCTGCGTCCTGCTAATTACCCGAATGGTTCAGCAGTTATTCAAAGCGTTTCCGGCGCCGGATTTACCTGCATAAATAAAAACCGCATTAGCTACATTGTTTTAAATCTGCAAGGCAGAGAATTCATGAGCGCGATTGACTGCCCTTTCCAGAGTTTTGATCATCTTTTAGATGTCCATGTTGGCAGAGCTGCTCACAATCATCCGCTTGTATTGGGAGACGGCACTTCAATCCCAACCGCTTTTCCAATTATCATCATAGACTTTCATGCCGAATCAAGCCGCGAAAAAGAAGCGCTTGCGTATTATGTCGACGGACGCGCGTCTCTAATTTCAGGAACTCACACACATGTACAGACAGCAGACGAACGTATCCTGCCGAAAGGCACCGCGTATATCACAGACCTTGGAATGACAGGCAACACAGACAGCGTCATCGGTATGGATCCAAAAATCTGCCTTGAACGATCCACAAAACAAGTGCTGTACCACATGGAAACCGCACAGTCGAACAAACCCGGACAAATGCAGGGCATCATCGCAGAGATCGACGCGGAGACGGGAAACGCTGTTTCGATTAGACGGATTTGATAACGAACCTGCCAAACCATCAAGAGGGGAAGCGCCAGCATTGCACCTTGCAATCGAATCTCCTAATGGTATTTTATATCTAGACTTTATTATTCCAGAACTGTGTCCTGAATTATTTTGATAACATTTTCTGCGCCTTCTTCATCTGCTAATACGGCTATTAAAGAACAGGCATCAAGAAAATAAAGATTGTTCAAAGTTCCATATCCTTTTCAGCTGCTTTTTGTGCAATGAAATCAGCGGTAGATATTTTTCCGTCATTAAACATTCCGCGCAATTCATTTGCATTTGGTTTGCTGTTAATTGGGGTTAATATAATATTATCGTTTTCTTTTGACAATCTTACCTTTTCTGAATGAAAATAAGAAAATATTGGTTCCGGCAGAATTTGCCTGTTTATTACCATTTCTATAAAATCCTCCAGCGAACCACGCGAACCTATGCTACGAAATCTCGTCTTAAACCCAAGAAATATAAGATAGCTGTCATTGATTTCTAGGTTAAGATTAAGCTTTCGCATAACAAGTTCGTGATGGTTCGTGAGTGTTCGTGGCAAAAAAATCCCTTCCTCCCCTCCCAACAAAAAAAAGGCGCCCGACGACAGGGGGAAGCCTGAAGCCGGACGCCGCACACCAAACACCGTGCTAACAACGGTATTCGGCGTTCTATTAATCTTTACTGCTGCTGCGGTTGATTTCGTACAATGCGGAAACCGCAGTTGAAATCCCTATCGCCAGGTGTTCTTATACCAGACCGAACGTGTGACATAAGGCCATTCAGAACGGTATTCCACGGTTCCCCGCGCATCGTGCGATTGGTGCCAGTAGCAGGTCCCTTGGGATTCGTCTGAGCAGAAGTCGCTAAAGGAGGATATTCCTTAAACCAGTCCCAGCACCATTCCCTCAAATTCGCACTCATATCAAATAACCCCCACGGATTCGCCAGTTTCAATCCGACTTGATGCGACCTGTTGTTGCTGTTTTGATTGAACCATTCGTAATTGACAAGTTGGCTTTGACCATTACCAGAATAATATGACGTAGTCGTCCCTGCGCGGCATGCATATTCCCACTCAGCTTCTGTCGGTAACCGGTAGCCGTTGAAGTATTGATCATCTGTCCATGTTACAGTCGCGCTTGTTATGGGATATTGTGCTGCATCAGTAGGAACTCTGTTAGTCATCTCATAACCGTTAAGATTTTCTCTCTGATTCAATTTAATGCAGAACTCTACTGCGTCAAACCATGTTGCCCGATCTACAGGGCGCTGCTCCTGTCTTTCTCCTTGCTGCGCGCTTTGTCCTGAACTATGGCTTGGATTATTTCCCATAACAGCTTCATACAGATCCTGCGTTACTTGAAATTTGTGCATCTTAAACGCGCTCAGTGTTATTGTATTAGTTCCCCAATTTCGCCGACCTTCGTTTTCGTCAATCGGCATTATTCCTGCTTCTATCTGTACCATCTCTTCATCCAATGTCCGTGTTACCGTACAATCATTGTTATCCTTACACTTAGTTATACAGGTTTTAACTAATTTCCCAGTTCTCGGCCACAGACCGTTCCAGTTGTGCGCAGTAACAGCCAGAGTCCGCTCTTCAGAGTATGTGCATGCTACTGTCTGTAGAACACGCGTACACGTTCTTTTTTCATCCAAACAGGTGGTTGTTGAATTTTTTGACCATGCTGTGTGACTGTGTCCGAGCGCTGCCGTGTCTCGTGTTTCAGGGTCAGCGCAGGGGCTTCTATTGCATTTCAATGTTTCAAAGCCAGTTTCTGTACAAGTAGCAGTATTGTCTATCCAAGTTGGGCTTGAATGTCCAAGCGCGTTAACTACGCCGCCGTTCGTAGTAAAAAATGGGCAGCTACCGCACT
>WQSF01000088.1 GCA_009788065.1 Treponema sp. | reverse complement strand
AAACTCGCAAACGGGCTTTTTGCCTACCTGCCGCTGGGGCTTCGTTCCTTCCGCAAGGTGGAAAATATCATTCGCGAGGAAATGAACGCTATCGGCGCTTTGGAATTAAAGCCGTCTGTGGTCGTTCCGGCGGAATTATGGAAGGAATCCGGCAGATGGGACTCCATGGGCGAATCGATGCTTCGCGCGAAAAACCGTCTGAACAACGATTTTGTTATCTCCCCCACTGCCGAGGAAGCGTTTACTTCGATTGTGCGCGATGAGCTTTCCAGTTACCGCCAGCTCCCTCTGGCGCTTTACCAGATTAATACCAAGTTCCGCGATGAAATCCGCCCGCGTTACGGCGTAATGCGCGGACGCGAATTTACAATGAAGGACGCCTATTCATGGCACGCCGATGATAAAAGCCTCGATGAGACTTATCAGGCGATGGGACGCGCTTACAGAAAGATTTTTAAACGCTGCGGCTTGTCTGTCATTCCGGTAAAAGCCGATTCAGGGGCGATGGGCGGAAGCGGCTCTGAAGAATTTATGGTAGAAAGCGAAGTCGGCGACAATACTTTGATTCTCTGCAAAGCGTGCGATTATGCCGCCAATGTTGAAAAAGCTTCCTGCCAACCAGACTTTACAGCGCAAACTCCTGAAGGCGCAAAAACCGCGGCGGCTTCTACACCCGCCTATGAAAAAATTGATACGCCGAATGTTAAAACAATAGAAGAACTTTGCGCCTTTTTAAAAACAGAGCCGCAAAAATTTATAAAGACGCTGATTTACCGCGCCGTCAATGTTGAACTCGATCTTTCTTCCGCTCCGGGATGCGGTAAACTCGAACGCAAGAAACCCTCGCAAGACGCGCCTTTAACTTACGCTGAAGCGTTTTTCGCTGTAGCAATCCGAGGCGATCTTGACGTTAACGAAGTAAAACTCGCGGCAGTTTTAAAAGCAAGCGAAGTATCTCTCGCATCCGATGCCGATGTTACGCGATTAACAAACGCACCTGTAGGATTTGCAGGTCCTGCCGGATTGAAAAGCCTTCCTGTCATCATCGACAACACCGTTACCGCAATGAATGACACTGTAACAGGTGCATTGGAAAAAGACACTCACTTTAAACACGTCGCGTATGCCCGCGATTTTGAAGGCTGGATGATCGAAGATGTACGCACCGTAAAAGCCGGAGACAAATGTCCTCTTTGCGGCGGCGAATTATACACAAAAATGGGCAACGAACTTGGACACATTTTTAAACTTGGTTTCAAGTATACAAGTTCCATGAAAGTCAGCTACCTCGATGAAAACGGTAAAAGCCAAATGCCGACAATGGGCTGCTACGGCATCGGCGTTGACCGCACGCTCGCCTCGGTAATAGAAGAACACCACGACGATGGCGGTATCATCTGGCCTGTCTCTGTCGCGCCGTATCATGTTATTATTGTTCCGATTAAATACGACGGAGCTGTAAAAACCGCCGCCGACAAACTTGCCGCGGAATTAACGGCGCAAGGTATCGAAGTGTTACTCGACGATCGCAACGAACGACCCGGCGTAAAGTTTAACGACGCTGACTTAACAGGTATACCATACCGCGTAGTAATCGGCGACAAGGGCTTATCTGCTTCAACTCCACAAGTTGAAGTAAAACGCCGCAGCGAGAAAGATAACTACATGGTCGATTTAGACAAAGCCACAGCGGAACTCATCGGAAAAATCGAAGAAGAGTTGATGGAGTATTTTTAACCGCGAACAGCAAGTTCGTGCCGGTTATAACCCCATCGCTTTTTTAAAGTTGACCACAATTTCGTCGATCATCGGTCTTGCGTCAATGTCGAGTAACAGACCTTTATTGCGGTAGTAATCGATTAGCGGAGCTGTTTGGGCTCGGTACACTTCGAGGCGTTTTTTAATCGCTTCGGGTCTATCGTCGTCGCGTATGTAAACTTCACCGCCGCAATGGTCGCAGATACCTTCTTTCGATGTGGGAGTAAATTTAGCGTGGAAATTAAAACCGCATTTGCGGCAAACGCGCCGTCCGCCGAGGCGTTCGATAACACCTTCGTCTGGGATGTCAAAATTAATAACTTTTTCCACATTCGAGAATGTAGCAAGAGCTTCCGCCTGCGGAATTGTGCGCGGGAATCCGTCTAAAATATATCCCTTTTTAACATCATCCTGAGCAAGTCTTTCTTTAACAAGCGCGATTGTAGTGTCATCGTCTACCAATTTTCCGGCATCCATGATTTCTTTTACTTTAAGACCAAGAGGGCTTTGCACCGCAACCGCCGCGCGGAAAATTCCGCCTGTGCTGATCTGAGGTACTTCAAGTATTTCAACGGCTTTGACAGCTAATGTACCCTTTCCCGCTCCGGGAGGGCCAAGAAAAATCATTTTCATATTATCTCCTTTATTTTTCTATCATACATCTCAATCAGCGAAAAAACAAGCATTAATTTTTATATGCGTCATCATTCTGTTTTTACTTTGTTTGCTTCAAACGGACGCAGAAAAAAGAACTGTCTTCCTTTTCGAAATCTTAAAGTATTTATAATTCCGCGAATCGATTCATCTGCAAGTGATGTTATAAATACTCCCCATAAACCAAGATTGAATATAAAAATAAGAATGTATGACAGTACAATCACAAGAACGGTGCCGAATATTTGACTGTAAAACATCCATCTAGTGTCTCCTGTGCCGCGAATACCGTATCCGATAACGATATTAACCGCTTGAGGAAACATGATTAAAGTTAAAAATAATAAAAACGGCGAAGCGAAATTTACAAGCGAAGCATCCAATGTGAATAATCCGAGTATCACTTTTGGAAATAAACAGAAAATTACCGTAACAGCCGTACAGACAATTAATGCGAAACTTAAACATTTAAAAACAATATTCATTGCTTGTTTGTGTTCGTTTTCGCCGGTTTTCTGCCCTGCCAGCGTTAATCCCGCATGAGCGAATCCGGCATACAAAATGACAGATAACCCTTTTATAGAAAATAAAAGAGTATAAATTCCTGCCGCCATTATGTCTATCCTGTTTAGAAATGAAACAATAAACAGGTTTCCCAAGCTCCATAAAGCGTATTCGCCGCCTGAAGGAAGCCCCATTTTAAAAATACATTTATATAAACTAAAATTGAATTTAAATATATTACGTATTTTAATTTTAAAAGGAATTTTTTTTCTTTTTATAACATAAATAAGAAAAAACGGCACGGCAACAAAATTTGATATAACAGTGGCTAAAGCAGCGCCTTCAATATTCATTGCAGGAAAACCGAATTTTCCGTAAATGAATATCCAGTCGAATAAAATATTTAAAACATTTGTAATAACACCCGTAACCATTATTATTCTTGTTAACCCTATTCCCTGCAATATCGAAGTACAAGTCGCTATTATGCCAATTATTAATAAATTATATGAAGTTATTTTAATATAACTGGTCGCGTATTCCAAAACAGGCGATTGGACGCCCATTAATATAAACAGCCATTTGGAGCAAAAAAAGAAAAAGAAAAAAGCGATTAAAGGAAAAATGCCGTTTCCGATAAATGAACATTCAGCATACCTTCTGCTTAAGGTAAAATCCTTTGCGCCGATACTTTGAGCGATTAAAATCGTTGTTCCAGAACATATCGCTACAATGGTAGAAACAACCGCAAAATACGGAACAAGCGAATTGCCTACGGCGGAGAAAAATTCAGGATTAATATGTCCAAGCATAGCCCTGTCAACCCAAACCTGCATTTGGTGGCTTAACTGCTGAATAATTATCGGTATCGCTATTGTAAATATTTTTTTTACATGCGTTTTATCTTTAAGTATTTCGGTCATGTTTTTTACCTTTATTCCTGATATTATAATTAATTCTATTAAATATCAAGATTGCAGTATGTATTGTTTTATTCATCCTCCGGCGCTTGAGTATCTTCTTATCGAAAATCTCCAAAACATTCGTACCAATATGAACAAAATAATTGGAATTATCAGACCCCAGATTAAATAAACTAAACTCAGTTTATTAAAAAGCACCATTACAGGAAAATTTGTTATAACAAAAACAGGTATCAAAAATATTCCTATCCTCTGCCACCACTTGTTGTATATCTGCATAGGCATATTATTAAAATCCCATAATCTGTAAGAAAGTTCCGCGATTTGATACGTTTTTACCGTCCAAAACGAAAGCACATGCGGAATAAGATAAATCGAGTATGTAATAATAACTCCGCATAAAATAAAGTATATAAACAGCAGGATATTGATGAATCCTGCTTCCAACCCTATTCTTTTCCATGCAATGCAAATAAGCGTAACGCCCGCTATTATATTGGGAATTGGCTTGGAAATACTTAACCACCTCATTGTTGAAATAAACATAAGGGAGACAGGTTTTGGAATAAGCATATCGAACTCACCCTGCCTTACGCTCCACGAGATATAATTAAAACCGCCCGAAAAAATTCCCAAATAAATTGCGGTTAGTATCATAAAAACACCTACAAACAGCATGATCTCGTCCGGGGTTGAGCCGCCGATTATACCGCCTGTCTTTTGAGTTATATAAACATATATAAATTTTGACATAACCCATATACATTCAACCACTATAGCTAAAATAAAATTAAATCTGTATTCCATCTGCTCCATTATGCTGACTTTCGCAAGATG
>WQSF01000087.1 GCA_009788065.1 Treponema sp. | reverse complement strand
TCAAAAGGGTTCGGATTTATCGAAATGGGCAGCGATGAAGAAGCAGCCGCGGCAATCACCGGCACAAACGGCCGTGAATTTGAAGGACGTCAGTTACGTGTGAACGAAGCGATGGATAAACCGCGCCGTGAACGCTCAGGCGGAGGCGGCGGTAACTGGAATTAATGACTGAGTAAAATCAGTCATTTTGAGCGGCGTATTTTTGAAAGGAGGATGCGCCGCTTTACCATTTAATAATATAATATTTCGTAACTTCTTACTGGTCTGAGAATAACTTTAATCTTTCAGGTTCTGCGGCGGTATGTATTTTTTCAAGTTCATCCATTATTGAATTTGCGACAGCTTGTTTTTTATCATCATCTTTCGTTTCCGCAAGCACTTTATTTCTGAATTCATTACAATCAATAACAGGTCCAACCGTTACGCGAATTATATCTTTGCTTACGGCGTCGTTCATCATATCAGTTTGCTGGACATGTAAAATTTCGCCGTTAATTGTAACAAAGCACATATAATCAAAAGAACGAATATAAGAATCAATTTCTCTTACGCCTTTTTTAGAATCCGGCTCCCACGGACGATAACGGGTTCCCGACGGAAACACAAGAACAAGCTTTCCTTTGTATTTATGCCTGATAAGCGATTTCATCGCCGCGCGGTTGATTGCATTGGCGCGCGCGATTGCTTCTTTGTCTTTCTCAGGGTCCATATCCTGAATGGAACGGCTCGGGCAAATTACTATTTTTGAATAAGCGCCTGTAAAAGCCGCGACTACCGGATTATCTTCGTTTAATTTCATCCCTGAGATGGCTATTATCGAGTCGCTGATTTCCTGACCTCGCCCGCCTGCCATCCGCGCAAATAATGACACAATCGAGAGGTCCATATTACTGTAGTGTTCAACGAGTAAAAGGCATGCTTTTCCTGAATTCGCTTTATCCATTAGCTCTTCCAGATTTTTCATTCCGTCAAGACTGCTTCCGGGAAGAAGCAAATGGTTTACCATTTCATCAATAATGGAAAGAACATTCTGATCGCCTTCCTGATAAACATTATTTTCATTAATTGCAGTTGGCGCTTTTGATATTTTTATTACTCTTTTTATTTGATCGCCGAAAACAGTAGTTAACGTATCGGGCATAAATTAATCTCCTTGTTTGATCAGCTCGATGATCACTCTGCAGGCTGCACTCATTTCACTAACGCTGACCCATTCCAGCCGGCTGTGAAAATTACGCCCGCCCGTAAAAATATTCGGAGTCGGTATTCCCAGCTCCGTAAGTCTTGAACCGTCGGTTCCGCCTCGTACAGGTTTGAGATACCATTCAACACCTGCATTATGCGCCGCTCTTTTAAGCCGTTCTAAGACTTCAGGTTTTTCGTCAATTTTCGATTTCATATTATAGTATTGCGGCTGACTTTTAACAATTACCTTTCCGCCGGGAAATTGGGTTTCCACAGTTTTGGCAAAAATATCTAGAGCCGCAACCCTTCGCTTTATACCGCCGTCGTCAAAGTCGCGTAAAAAAACTTCAAGGTAAGCGCTTTCCAAATCGCCTTCAATTTCCATAGGGCAGTAATAGCCGTAATAACCGTCGGTTGCTTCAGGACTTTCGTTTCGCGGAAGAAGCATTGCAAACGCCGAAGCCATCAGAGCCGCGTTGACCAAAACTCCTCTCGCATGACCTACATGAATCACCTTGCCGTGAAATTCGATATCCGCTTTCCATGCATTGAAACACTCGCTCTCAATTTCACCCATGGGACCGCCGTCTACCGTATAGCAAAAAACAGATTTAATCTCGTTCAGGGGAAACTCAGGCAGTCCCTTACCGGTTTCTTCATCGGGAGTAAAAATAATTTCGACAGGTCCGTGTTCTATCTGCGGATTTTTTACAAGGTACTCAACCGCCGCCATAATTTCCGCAATTCCGGCTTTATTGTCCGCTCCCAAAAGCGTCGTTCCGTCGCTGTGGATAATCGCCTTCCTTTTATGCGCGGCAAGATCTGTGTCTTCTTCGGGATCAAGGCAAATACCTTCGGCAAGAATAATTTTACCGCCGTCATAACACTGCACAAACTGCGGCTTCACATTCTTTCCTGAGACGTCTCCCGCCGTATCAAGGTGCGCCAAAAACCCGATACACTTCGCGTTTTCTCTGCCGGCAGTCGCAGGCAGCCGCGCGATCACATAACAATGATCTGTTATTTTTATATCGCTTAACCCAAGCGCCGAAAGCTCATCCAACAGCAGTTTCGCAAGCTCCCACTGTCCCGGCGTCGAAGGAGTCTCCTCACTGCGGCGGTCGCTTTCTGTGTCGAAGCGGACGTAATTTAAAAATTTTTGTATTACTGCGTTCTCAAGTTCCTGGTTGGTCATGGGGGTATTATAACAGAAAAAAGATAATTTATTATATTTTTTCATTTTAGAGCAAGCTTTCCAACACTCCCATGCCATATATATATGTCACTTTTTTGTGTCGTATGGTACATGGAATTATATTTCATGTGCTAAAACTTTTGGGGGAAAATGCCTGATTTTGTGGAGGTTTCAAGTTATGGAAGAAAATAATACTATACCTATTCAAGACATAATTTACGAAATTAGAGGGTTAAAGGTTATGCTGGATAGTGATTTGGCGCGATTGTACGAAATTGAGACAAAAGCGCTAAATAGGGCTGTTAAAAGGAATATAGAACGATTCCCGGATTTTTTTATGTTTCAATTAACAGAAAATGAGTTCAACTCTTTGAGGTGCCAAATTGGCACCTCAAACGAAAGCAAGGGCGGAAGACGTTATTTACCCTATGTTTTTACAGAACATGGCGTTCTTATGTTATCCAGTGTACTTAGCAGCAAGAAAGCTATAAATGTAAACATCGAAATAATGGTAACCTTTATAAAAATGCGGCAGTATGTGCTTTCTCAAACAAGTTCAAATGAACAGATTTCAGAATTATACAAGCTCCTAATGCTCCATATTGATAATTGCGATTTCAAATTTTCCGAACACGATAAATCTATAAATCAAATTATTAAAGCATTAAATAACTTAATAGAAAAACCAAAACCGACAGGAAAAATTGGATTTAATCCTGATTAATTGGGTGTCAGTCACCTACGATGCAAGCATCGTACGCTATATATTGTGCATAAAAAACTTTAAACCACGCTATTAGTAGCGTAGGTGACTAATAACTTTTCCCCTTTTCTAACTTACAGAATTTGTCTAAAATAACCTTATGCAGAAACTCTCCAAGGATCAGGTAATAAAAATAATGTCTCGATACGGCAACGATCCTCAGCAGCTTATTGCCATTTTGCTGGATATACAGGAAGCGTCGGGGAAAAACTGCGTGGAGAGGCAGTGGGCGGAGCTTGCCTCTGACATTTTAAAGGTTCCGCTTTCCAAGATTCATGATGTTCTCACTTTTTATGCCATGTTCAGTGAAGAGCCGCGCGGCGAAAATGTTATCGAAATCTGCCGCAGTACGCCTTGTTTTTTTAACCGCATGACAAGCCGTGAAAATGAAAACGACAGCAAACCGGGCACAGAACATGTTGTTCAATGGTTCGAGGATGCGGCTGGTATCAAAATGGGAGAGACTACGACAGACGGCAAGGTTTCGCTTTTTTATACAAATTGTGTCGGCGCGTGCGATATTGGGCCGGTTGCGAAAATCGGCGATGAGGTGTACGGCAATCTTACAGTGGAAAAAGTGAAGACGCTTGTAAAGTGCTGCCGCGATGGAAATAAACAGGAGTTAAACTCTTTATGTCAAAATTAGTAAAACTTCTGACCGAAGGCGCTGACTGCGCCGATCCTCTTTCCATAAACGAATACGAAAAAACAGGCGGTTTTTCCGCGCTTAAAAAAGCGGCTTCTTCCACTCCCGAGCAAATTATCGCAGAGATTAAAAAAGCAAAACTTCTTGGGCGCGGAGGGGCGGCGTATCCGGCAGGCAGCAAGTGGGAACATTTATTGCACATAACGGAAACGCCAAAATATATTGTCTGCAATGCCGATGAAGGCGAGCCGGGAACTTTTAAAGACAGATTGATTATGGAAAAACTGCCTTTAAAATTGCTGGAAGGCATATTGATTTCCGGCGTTGTTTTTAACGCGAAAGCGGCGTATATCTATGTGCGCGGCGAATATCGAAAATTGCAAAAAAAGTTAATCGCGGCAATCGAAAATATCCGCGCCGCGGGTTTAATGCAAATTGCAGGTAAAGATTTTAATATTCATGTAATTTCGGGCGCAGGCGCGTATGTCTGCGGCGAAAATTCCGCTCTTCTTAATTCAACAGAAGGTAAGGTAGGCAGACCTCGTATTAAGCCGCCTCACCTTGCAGAGGTTGGGCTTTTTTTGCACCCGACTCTTGTAAACAATGTTGAAACTTTTGCCAACATTCCGCTCATCGTCAACATGGGCGGAGAAGCGTATTTGCAAGCAGGGCATCCCGATTCCGGCGGAAGCAAACTTATCTGTCTTTCCGGCCATTGCAGAAACAGGGGCGTTTTTGAAATACCGCTCGGTAAATTAACGTTACGCGAAATTATTTACGATCCTGAACTTGGCGGCGGCATTGCAAGCAACAGAAGATTAAAACTGGTTCATCTCGGCGGCATGAGCGGCACAATCGGTTGTTATAATCAGCTCGATACGGTTTACAGTTACACTGATTTGAGAAAAGCCGGGTTGTCTGTCGGGTCGGGCGCGGTTGTCGTATTGGATGAAAGCGTTTCGATTATCGAATATGTAAAGGGTGTTACCAAATTTTTTATACATGAATCATGCGGTAAATGTATCCCTTGCCGCGAAGGGAACCGCCAGATTTTAAAAATTCTGGAAGAGCTTTCGGATATAGCGGAAAATCAAAGAGATCTGTTAAAAACATTCGCGCCCGGAAAGAA
>WQSF01000086.1 GCA_009788065.1 Treponema sp. | reverse complement strand
GTTCCGCCGATCTTTAACTGTACTTCAGCTGTTGTGCTGTTAGTTGAAGAACCGCGAAGAGTGAAGGTGTGCTTGTTGTTGGAGAAATACTGGCTGTATGAAACTTTGTCGTTGTTGGCATAGAGGCGTACACCATTGAAAGGAGAACTGATGTTTCCCGCGTACTGTCCGCCTTTGGTCATGCTTTCGCACTGTACCGTGGTTACGCCGTTTGAAGTTGTCGAAGTAGTTGTGCTGCTGCTTGAGGAGCTTGAGCTTGAACTGCTGCTTGAAGTGTTCGAGCTGCTGGTTGTGGTGCTTGAAGAGCTGCCGCCGCCGAGTGTGGAGTTACCATATTTGAGCTGATAGCTGCTGATGCTGCCGCTGCCATTGCTCTGCCATCCTTCCAGACAGAGAGATACTTCGTACATGTTACCGAGGCTCATGCTATTGTTGTACCATGCATTGAAAACGCCGGTTACATCAATTGTTCCGCTTGTTCTTTTTGACTGACGAACTGCCCAGTATTGTTTGAATGTCTTTGTTCCTTCAATTGACGGTTGATTTGTTCTTGTTGTTTCAAAAAGATCATATCCGTTCCATGATTTCTTTTTTGTTGCGCCGGAAGCTGAGCGGGGATCATAAGTTCCATAGCTTTCTACGATGTAGTATTCAACTAATGGATTTTTTGACCAGCCATAAACGCACAGATAGGAGTTTCCGCCGGGGGTGAATGAAGCGCTGTAGGTGATGGAGATGTTGCCAATTTGATTGTGAGTCTGGGATGAATTGAATTTTTTGCCTGTACGGAAAAGGATATTGCCGATGTTACTCCAGCTGGCATTGAATGTGCCATTGTCGTTGACAGTCATGCTGCCTGTGCCTTTATCCTTCCAATACTCATAATCCCAACCGTTTTTGGATCCGGTTTTATTAGCTGTGAATGTCTCTGCGGCTCTTGAGCCGCCCTCACCTTCTAATACTTCTAATCCTCCGACGTCAGCGCAGCTGACGATCACTAACCCGCCTGCTAACAATGTAATTGCTAACAGAATCATTAAACATTTTTTCATAAATCTCTCCTCCCTACGTTTGATAAGGACGCCGCACAAGCATCCTCTATAAATTAACGGCATACGCCGTTTTATAGACACTTCCGTTTTAAGTATAACACAATTCTAAATATTAGTACATAGGTTATTTATTAATTTGATGGTCATTTTTATAATGCTGGAGGAAGATTGACATCATTGACATTTTTTGTCTTATTGTGATGAAATGGGTTAAGGAGTTTAATGTGGTTGAACATCTTTTTTGGTTAGGTATTGTAGGCGCTCTTATTGCGCTTGGTTTTGCTCTCATTCAGGGTCTAAAAGTACTTAGGTATCCAAAGGGCAATGACGCTATGGAGAAAATTGCAGAAGCTATTCGTACAGGCGCAGGAGCCTATTTAAAACGTCAGTACACGACAATTACATGGTTTTTTGCAATCATGTTTGTCATATTGGGCATGCTTGCTTTCATTCCGAGGTTTCTTGGAGCGGGACAGGGATTAGTCAGCCCCTTTGTTCCGTTTGCGTTTATAATTGGCGGTTTTTTTACAGGTCTTTCCGGTTTTATCGGGATGAAGGTTGCGACAATTGCCAATTCGCGCACAACTAACGCGGCTCAGCAGGGGCTTAACCGCGGGCTTCGCGTCGCTTTTTCATCCGGTACTGTAATGGGTTTTACTGTCGCAGGTCTTGGTCTTCTTGACGTAGCGGCATGGTATTTGGTTTTGGTTCATGTGTTTCACGCTGATACTGCGACAATCGCACAGACGATGATTTGTTTCGGAATGGGTGTTGCTTCAATGGCGATGTTTGCCCGTGTCGGCGGAGGTATCTTTACAAAAGCCGCTGATGTCGGCGCTGATCTTGTCGGTAAAGTCGAAGCCGGTATCCCCGAAGATGATCCCAGAAATCCCGCTGTTATTGCAGATAATGTCGGCGATAATGTCGGCGATGTCGCAGGAATGGGCGCAGATCTTTATGAATCTTACAGTAACGCGATAGTCGCGACATTTGCGCTTGGTTTTGCCGCAGGTTATGAATCAGCAGGTCTTTTACTTCCGATATTGATGGCTGTAGTCGGTATTCTTACTTCTATTATAGGTACATTTTTTGTCCGTACAAAAGAAAAGGCAACTCAATCAAACCTTCTGCGTTCTCTGCATCTTGGCACATGGTTTGCCGCTGGGCTCTCTGCGGTAATCGCGCTGCCTCTGACTCTTTTTGTCGCGAATATGGAAGGCGGAGCAATGGCGCAAAACGCATGGGGAATTTTTTACGCGATCCTTATCGGAATTGCTTCCGGCGTTATTCTTGGTTTTTTCACGGAATATTATACTTCCGATCATTACAAACCAACCCGCGAACTTGCGGAATCAAGCGAAACAGGAACGGCTACGATGATGATAGGCGGTTTATCTTTGGGATTGAAATCGGCGACTTGGCCTGTTCTGACAATCGCTATTTCTGTTGTTGGATGTTTTATTATAAATGACGGAATCGCGAATTTTTACACAGGTCTTTACGGTATAGGTATTGCCGCTGTCGGTATGCTTGCAACTCTTGGAATCACTCTCGCAACTGACGCTTTCGGTCCTGTTGCAGATAACGCAGGCGGTATCGCGGAAATGGCGAAACTTCCGAAGGAAGTCAGGGAAAGAACGGATGCTCTTGATTCGCTTGGAAATACAACCGCGGCGACAGGAAAAGGTTTTGCCATCGGCTCAACCGCGTTTACGGCTCTCGCTCTTTTAGTCTCATATAAGAATGTAGCGGAAACCACAATATTAAGAGCTGCGGTAAATGATCCTGACAAAATGAGAATGCTTGTAGACGGAGAACTTTTTTTAGATGTAATTAAAAATCCTGTTGTTCTTGTCGGATTATTTTTCGGCGTAGCGTTAACATTCATGTTTGCGGCGCTGACGGTAAGAGCCGTTCACCGGGCAGCGCAAAACATTGTAAAAGAGGTTAGGCGTCAGTTTAGAGAAATACCCGGTCTGATGGAAGGAACTGCGGCTCCTGATTATGC
Organism: Treponema sp.; assembly: GCA_009788065.1. Classification (GTDB taxonomy): domain Bacteria; phylum Spirochaetota; class Spirochaetia; order Treponematales; family Breznakiellaceae; genus WQXQ01. The sequence goes on along the minus strand of WQSF01000086.1, from coordinate 1,978 downwards.
TGCCTGCGTTGATCTTTGCACAAGAGGCGCTCAAAAAGAAATGATCTGGCCGTCTTTGCTTGCGATTATTTCTCCGATTGTGGTAGGACTCATTTTTGGTCCGTCCTGCGTTATCGGATTTTTAACAGGTCTGATTGTAACCGGTTTTGCTATGGCGGTATTTATGCTGACTTCGGGAGGCGCGTGGGATAACGCAAAGAAATATATTGAAAGCGGTAAACACGGCGGGAAAGGAAGCGATTGCCACAAAGCCGCTGTTATCGGTGATACTGTCGGCGATCCGTTAAAGGATACCACAGGTCCTTCGTTTAACCTTTTAATTACTCTCGCGGCGACTGTTGCCATCGTATTTGTCGGCGTTACTGTTTCATTTTCATTGCTGTAATCTGCAGGGGGACAGAGTGCGCTCTGTCCCTTTTTATTTTTCCCTTCCCTTTGTTGATATAGCCGTCAGATCCCGAATTGAACTGCGCAATTTTTCTGTCTTTAAAAGAATGCCCGCGTAATTTGTTTTCACAGTGTCGGTCTCGTTTCTGAGACTTTCCAGCGCGGAGATGATTTCATTGCTTTCCGCGGAAAGTTCGTTAAATGTGTTTATTAAATCATTCATGGTTTGCGCGAAACCGTTTATTTCTGTCGACATATTGATGATCCTATTATTAGTTTCACCGGAACGTTTTGAGGTTACCGATATGCCGTCGATAATGCTTTTTAGGGTAACGGAAATATTGCGGGAATTTTCTCTGGTGCTTTCCGAAAGGCGGCGAATTTCATCGGCAACTACGGCAAAGCCTCTTCCCGCTTCTCCCGCGTGCGCGGCTTCGATCGCCGCGTTCATGGACAGCAGGTTGGTGTTAGCCGCAATCGCGGTGATAATTTGAATTGCGGAGCCAATACCGTCAACCGATTGGGAAATACCCTGGACTGATTGAATTGTTTCCTGCATTGAATTTTGGCTCTTTGTGGCGTTTTCAAGAAGATCCTGAATATCGTCTCGTTTGCTGCGTGAAATTTCAGAAGTAGTAGTAAACGACTTGACCATTTTTTCGGTTTTCTTAGAAGACTCGTCAACCGCTAATGTCTGCGATCCTATACTCTCGTTTAAATCATGTATTGTTGTCGATATGCCCTCAACAAGCTCTGATATATCGAAGATATGTTTTGTAAGAAGCTGGATTAATTCTTCGGTTTTCATCTCATCTTTAAGCCGCGATAAAATATAATGCATACAATTTTCAGGCTTGTTCAGCTTATTAAAGATTGCCGTTGCCATTACCTTGCATGACCCGTAACCGCAGGCAACGCAATTATAAATATCTTTAATTCCGTCTTTCCTCAATCTGCTGTAGACTTCTTTTAATTCCTCTTCATTCGGCATTTTAATGTTAAAGTTCCCTGAAAGATCACGGTAAGTTCGGTTATATAGATCTTTCTTCCAGTATTTTTCCAAAGCCTTGTGGTATTTTTTATAAACCCATTCTCCTTTTTTCTGAGGTTTGTGGTATTCCTCATTTTTAGCTCTGCGCACTTTAATTGGATTTTCCAGAATCGCCAGCGGCTTTTCGCTGTTACCGGTACCCGGACCGCCGTTACATCCCTTCTCGCAGTTTAAGCAGTCAATTAGCTGAGCCAGTTTTGTATCGGTATCCAACAAATTAGCCATTGTTTCAAGGTAAGGGTAAACCGAGTGTACGCCTTCGATCTTGCGCGTTCGTCTGCCGATGCCCGGCACAAAACGTTCGGCTGTATCCATTAAACCTCCGGGAGAAGAAAAACCTACAGCGCGTTCAGCGTGTTCACCTTCATATTCTACGGGTGAAAATCTGCTTAGACTTATTTTGTTTGTATCAAAATAATTTTTTAATGAAAGCATTGTGACATTGTAATCTCCGACTCTGGTTTCATCAAATTCGCGGCGTTTAGCTACACACGGAGAAATAACCATCACTTTGTGATCCCTGTACTGAGGATAAAATTC
>WQSF01000085.1 GCA_009788065.1 Treponema sp. | reverse complement strand
ATTTATTTGCCCTGTGCAATGTTGCCGCTGCTCTTATTACATGGTTCTTTATCCGGTTGTTTCCCCGTGAATTGGATTTGAGAATGAATGTTGTTTATACTACGCTTCCGATGTATCAAGCGGGCAGCAGCCGCCTCAGCGCGTTGATGGACAGGGTTATTGTTCTTACGCTTCTTTCCTTTGCTCTTTGCCTTGCTATAAGTATTTTAGGCGGCAGTATTTCTGTCTTTATCGGTTTCTTTAAAGCGGCTGCCGTAAACCCTGCGGCTGTGCCGACAATGTTTAACAGCAATGTTCCAATGCTCCTGAAAGAGATTATGTCCCGTATTCCGATCAACATTATTGATCGTCTGTTTTCCAGTTTTGCCGCTTTCGGCGCCGCTCTGGGTGTTTTTCAAATAGTAAAGAGAATAGAGAAATTTCAAACAGCGAGCTCTCGCCCGCCCCGCCCATAGCGTACCCATTGCACCTAATGACAATGAAATTAATCGGACTAAAAGTCCGCTGTTTCCAATATATTATTTTCATTTCTCTTCTTAATTGTTTGTAATCCTAATTTGTGGTATATTTGATTTATGACCATAACTCAAACCATAGATATTCCGGCTGACCGCCGTATAACTGTTCCCCGCGAAGTGCCGACGGGGAGGACCATCATCAATTTTACTCCGGCAAGTGCCGTAAAGCATGGTAGTGCCGTTGCCATATCTTCAGAAAAACAGGGGGAGGCAGCGGTCAGGAACACACCTCGTGCCGACCGTCTTTTGGGCGCGGCAACGGGTTTGGGCGACATTAGCCTTGATGAAATTCGTGATGAGAGACTGTCGCAAAAGAGAATAATGTTGAATATATAATCACCCGCAACAAAGCCGATTTTGAAAGTTCAGATATTCCATGTATGAGCCCTGCCGAATTTATTACTTTTTTCAAACATCATTGTTAGTTCGTTCTCACCACTGCCTTATCCACCCCTTATTACTGCCATTCGCATACGAAATACCCAGAACACCGCCTTGATTCGCCCATGTTGCAGTGGCTCCTTGCGATAGCGTTAAATGAGTGTTTGAACCTGCGGTGTAGTTTAACGTGCCGCGGGAAGCTTCGCTGGAGGTACCTGATGCGCGGTTCCACGCGATTACCACGGCGTTTTTGGGGGAGGCGGTGTTAAGGTTATATGTGCCGTTTACAACATTGGTGATCGCCGTTCCTGTTCCGGCTACTACGCCGCCTGTTAATGTGAATGTGCTTCTAAGAACGCGCACGCCGCTTATAGTAGCAGAAGTGTTGCCGATGATTTCACCGCCTCTCATTGTAAATGTACTGTCACGCACATACACGCCGCCCGGATTGTTGTTGGCAGTGTTGCCGTTTATTTTACCGCCGGTCATTGTAAATGTACTGCCTGAGTTCACATACACGCCGCCGGCTTCGAAACCGGATGTATTACCGATAATTTCTCCGCCTGACATGGTGAATGCAGCAGTATTGCCGTTCACTACTACGCCTCCGCCATTGGCGGCAGAGGTGCTGCCGCTGTTTGCGTTGTTACGCAAGACCGCGCCTGCGTTCATGGTGAATGAGCCTCCGTTAACACGCACAAGCGTTCCGCCGCCGTTATTTGCAAATGCGCCTCCGCTTCTACCGGAAGCGCCGCTTCCGCCGTCTATGATGATGTCCCGGAAAATCAGCGTTGCTCCGCTGGACACTGTAAATAAATCACCTGATGTACCGCGCGTGAGCGTAACAGGTCTTGCCCGGTTAGCGCTGCGGATGGTGAGCGCCGCTCCGGCTGTCCACGGAGCTTCGATATTTATAGGATTGTTAAGCGTAATATTTTCATTAACGACAATTTCCATATTTCCGGTTGCAAATCTGTAAGATAAAACACGGGAATAAAAATCATTATAAGGAGTTCTCACGCCCGAGATATCGCCGCCGCTAACACCGGACAAATCGGTTCCTAAAGGCCATTCTCTGATTGCATTTTTAATTTGCCTGAACAGTGCAGGACGATCGATTTGTTCAAAATTTGGCGGCACGTAATTCATTAGCAATGCCCAGCTAAAACCGTCTGAGTCTCTTTGCAATATTGTCCATGTTCCCTGACTCAATCTGCCTGAATGAGAATGAACCCCTATCCGCGGCGTATCGCTTCTTAAAATATCAGGTACATTTGAAAAACCATCTACATGAGCCATAAATTTCATAAGTTCAATGGGACTTGCAACCCATCCCCCTGAAGGACCGGGGGCATTATTTAATGGATTTGCGGTTAAATTATCTCCGATATATTCAACTTCATCAGGACCTGGTGCATCCGCGCCTACTCTCATTCCGTCTATCCCGCAAGGCTTGAGTATATGTTCCTTAACGTATCTTTCATAAGGCATTCCGGTTACTGTTTCAATTATTCTGCCAAGAATATTATAAGCATAATTTGAATATACAGTTTCAGCACCGGGTAAAAAATCAAGCGGGGTCGCAGTGGTATTTCTATCTACAACATAATTGTATCTATTGTTTGCCAGAATGTCTCTTTTAAAACCCGATTTGTGCTCTAAAATCTGTCTCACTGTTACATCAACAGGATTCCTGTTATAGGTCGGCATACCTAATGCGTTTCTAAAAATGCCGTCCCTGCCAAAAACTTTACCGTCAAGAGACAGTCTTCCTTCCTCAGATAATTTTGCTATTGCGACAGATGTTATCGGCTTTGACACGGAAGCTAACCTCATTCTATGCTGAGGCGTTAATCTTACAGTATGGTTACGGTCTGCAAAACCGACGGCTCCTGTATAAACAAGCCTTTCACGACGGGTAATGGCAAGAGAAATACCTCCGCGGTATTGATGTCTATCATAAAATTCCTGCAGGAATCTGTCGATTGTTCTTTCTGCATCGTTTCTATTGCCGCTGCCAGCCCATGTCTGCGTCTGCGTTGCAGCCTGGATGCCTTGAACGCTTACCGTATAAGTGCCGTTTACCCTGTTGTCATTACGAACTCCCGCGAAGAAAGTGAAAACTTCCCCTGCGCTTAATTTTCGCATAAAGCGGAAATTATTGCCGTTCCCGCCGTCATCGTTAATAATCGTATTTCTCGTTGCCCCCCAGGTATCCGGCGAATTCGCAAACGCCACCGGGTCTAACGAACCGTTGTTCGTAGACTCAAATGTGAAATCCCCCGCAGAAGGCGCGGTAAAACGCAGTTGCACTCTCTTACCGCTATTTATAGTTACAGTCGCATGGGAGTTTGCCGTTAGCGTCTGCTGCGCCTGTGCAGTCCCTGCCAACACCAAAAAGAAAGCCGCCGACAGCATCAAAGTTTTAGTCCTATTCATAATAACTTCCTTTTTATACATTTAACATTAAAGCGGGCAATGGAGAAGTCACTCCCCATTGCCTGTGTATTAATGACCGCAGTTTTCACTATGTCCGAGCGCGGGAGCACCTGACCGCGTTTCTGTTCCAAGCACAGTACATCCAGAGCATTTTTCGGTTTCTATTGCCGCTGTCGTGCAAGTTGGAGCGGTTGTTTGCTGCCATAAAGTGAAATAGTGTCCTCCCCCAATAGTACATTCTGCTATTCTTATCGCTTCTTCCGCTCTTAATCTTTTACTTTCTGTATCATCTCTTGCAGATGTAAAGCCCTTTTTTGCTTCAATGTACCCTTGTGCTGCGACTTTAAAATTTTCGTTTTCATAGTCAGTATCAGCTTGGTTGTATAGAGCATCGGCATTACGGAATAAATCGCGGGATGCAATATTGGCTCTTTCTGCTACAGCGAGTTCTCTTTCTGTTGCAGCTGCTGTTTTTATAGGTGCTAGATAAGCTATCCATCCATTTTTTAATATACTCTCAAAAAGATTTTTCGCTTCTTCACCTAAGGCAGCCGCTTCGTCTTCATCAGCCATGTAAGCGTCAATTGCAGTATTAAAAATTTCATCGGCTTCTAAAAAATCTTCATCAGCTGGTTGTGTAAAACCGTAATCTTCAATTTCTTGTTTCATATCAAGAATTAAAGTATAAAGCTCCCAATCTTCAATATTTTTATTAATGATTGGGGGATCAGATTCATCGCAAACGCAAGGGTCTTCACTGCAAATTACGCAGGGAGTGTTTGTCAGGCATACACAAAGGTCTTCGCCGCAAGTTACGCAAGATATACCGATCTGACATACACATGGATCAACATCGCAAATTACGCACGGATTGCTGCCGGTAATATTAATGTCATTAACGCACCCGAATACCACAAGTCCGACGATTGCGATTACAGCTATGTTAAGCCATATCTTGTTTATTTTTTTCATTTTAACCTCTCTTTTACGTTTATTGTTCGCGCTTGCTACTTTTAAATGTAACATATTTACTTTTACATATACAACCATTTATGTTAAAAAGTTACAACAAAAGAGGTTTTTTACCGGCATTGTGAAGGTAAAAGCGAGTATTTTAGCCTGAAATTCGTTTCCAAGACGGTAATTGTCTGTATTTTTATATCATTTTGCACTAAAACTAGCTTTGAATCGCCCTAAGAATCTTCCGAATTCGATAACTGTGTTATAGATACCGCTCTCCGGAATCCGGTAATATTGCGACAATGGTTTTTCCGTTATTTTCAGGTTTTGCGGCGTGCTGTAAAGCTTTTATTGCAGAGACGCGGAGAAGAATTTAGGTGTTAGTCACCCTGCGCTGCCTCTTACTTTTTATTCGTGCTGAGGGGTTTAATACCCAAGAACTTGCTGCGCGAGGGAGCCTTGGGGCGTTCTTAATGTTATTAAATCCCGAATGCAATTCCACCAATGAAATCAAGTTGATTTAGAAAATTCTTTCTGCACGGCGTGGCGTTACATTATTTCTTTTATATTTAACTCATCAATTATTTTAGAAAATACTAACTGGTTCATCATTTCATTCCAGCATATTTTTTTATATAACTCCAGTTTTCCAATAATTTCTTCATATGTTTCAATACTCATTACGGCCAAATCTCCCTGCCCGTTTTTTGTAATAAAAAAATGTATATGTATTGTGGAAGTCTTCCGAATAATGACTTTAATGTTGCATTTTACACCATTTCAAGCGCATTCTGCGCCGTTTTCTATTAATCCTCTTTTTTTCTCATTTACTGTCAATATAATAAAAAATAATATGACAGAGAATAATCAACAAAATACATTCAAGACCCTGTTTTTGGGAAACCGCTATTTTCAGCTTGCCAACATCAATGATCAGGTAAGATATATGATCATGAATACGATTTTCATGATCGCCGTAATTCCTCTGACAATATTCGGCATACAGGCGTTGTCTACAGATTCTACCAGAGCCATGATCGATTTTGCCATAGCGATAGCGGCATTAGTTACGCTGATTGCCATGCGTACGAA
>WQSF01000084.1 GCA_009788065.1 Treponema sp. | reverse complement strand
GGGACAACCGCTTCCGTTAATGTGCGCGTAACGTTCATGTTTCGCATTTTCGCGGCTTCGATTATATAAGCGTCATTTTCACGCCTTGTGTTTAAAAGGCAGATCTGCTGACCGTACAATTCGCTTCTCTGCGCGAAACGCAGCGCACTGACAAGCTTGAACGCGACTCCGCAGCCGGCTAGGTTCTTAAACGGGTATGACGAGTCTTTTAATTTTGGATTGATGATTACGAGCGCTTCGGGCAATTCCTCCTGCGGCTCGTGATGATCCGTTACGACAACATCGATAGATAATTCTCCCGCGCGTTTAATTTCCGAAAAACGCGAGATGCCGCAGTCGACGGTGATTATCAATGTGCCGTCTTTGGCGGCGAAATCCTCGACAGCTTCAAGTGAAAGCCCGTAGGATTCGTCGCCCGTGGGAATACGCCATGTAACATCCATACCGATACTTTCTAGGTATCCTGCAAGAAGAGCGGTTCCGGTAATGCCGTCAACATCGCTGTCGCCGAAAATTAAAACTTTTTCGCCTTCTTCCTTCGCGGCTAGGACGCGTTCCACAGCATCCTCCATTCCGTCAAGCGCGAAAGGATTGCGCAGGGACATGATATCGTCTTCCAGAAAGAAACGGATTGCTTCGCCTGAGCATATACCCCGGCGAGCGAGGATGGTAGCAGTTAAAAGATCGCAGCCGTATTTCCGGGAGATCTCTTTTATTTGCTCGGGAGAACCTTCCTTTTTCTTGTCCCACTTCATCTATCATTAAAATAACAGATTATGTTTTTTTTTTCTACCAGTCCCAGCTATCCAGCCTTTTTCCAAGGGCTTCTGTGAGAATTGCCGTAACTAGCGCTTTTGCTTCGTTGAACGATTTTTTATCCATCGAATAACGCGGAATGAGAGAAGGNTCAAGCTGNCCGGCGGCGGAAAACCAGCGGCGGCATCCGGGGTTAAGTTGCAATAAATGATGAGCGTTATCAGAGTAAATGGCGCTCATNCAATTTTTACATAACAATGATCCTTCANGGTTATTANACCAAAGAGCTGTATCGCTTTTCTGGCCGCAGTCAGAGCAGCAGTCAAGATGCGGCTGAATCCCAAGAATGTTTGTCCACCGCCACAGAAAATGAACAAGAAGGTTGGAACACAATTCCTCACCTGCATTCTCCATCATATCAAGAGTATCTGTTGCGAGTTTAAGCGCCAGCGCCCAGTCCCCGCCGCTTCCGTGTGTTGATAAAATTGTCTGCGCGGCGGCGCTGGCCGCCATTGTTCTGTCGTACTGTTCCCTAAGCCCTGCACGCCATGAATGGACATCAAAGTCACTGAGTTTTGCATAACTCTGGTTATGCGCGTAATTTTTTATTTTATCGCGGTAAATCCAAACCTGCCCCGAATTAAACGGCGCTGAATGTGCGCGTAACTTGCTCTTTGGCCCGCCAAATACCGTCGCTGTGATGATGCCTTCCTCGGCGGTAAGCAGCGTCACTTCGCTGTTGGATTCTCCCGAAGGCCTGTTTCTGAGAACTAAAGCCTGATAAACTGCAGTTCTTGACACTACAATTCCAGGGCGTAAATTTTGCTTTTTCTGGTTTCGTCGTAGATTTTGCGTTTTTGTTCAGGTAATGTTTCCACCGTGGTTTCCTTGAAGCCCAGAGATTCAAACCAGTCCTGAGACTGCACTGTCAACGCGAAGGCGCGGCGCATTTTTTGNTTCCGCGCTTTTTCGACAAGATAGCCNACAATCCGCCTGCCGAGNCCAAGATCGGTATAAGAAGGATCAGTCGCTATCGCGGCGATTTCTCCCTGAGATTCGCCCCAAGTGTGAAGAGCGCCGCATGCCCGCACCGAACCGTCAATTTCAAGGACAAAATAATCGTTCTTTTTCTCTTGTATTTGCTCGGGACTCCGTCTGAGAAGGATGCCTTTTTGCATTAGAGGTTCCATCAGGCGCAGAACGTCGGGTAAATCCCTTGAATGAAAAGCGCGGATAGAGTCGTACTCATCGGTATAGATCATTGTTCCAACGCCGAGGTTCGAATAAAGTTCCTTGAGCGCGGAGCCTTCCTCCCTTCCGTCGATTATATGAACGCGGTGGACACCGGCTTCGCTTGCGTGTAAAGCCAGCTTAAAAACCCTCATATACTGCCTGCGTACTGCTTCGATGTCATTTTTTGGGGACAGAGCTTGATTTTTGCCGTCTTTGTTCAGTTCGATTGGGGACAGAGCTTGATTTTTATCGTCTTTGTTCAGCTCGATGAGGGACAGAGCTTGAGAAGGCGTCAATCTAACAAGGCTGCCATCGGCTCTTTTTTCAAAATTATCGGGGATTTTTAGATTTTTCACGCCTGTGCCGTCATGCGAGCAGACAATGAACAGTTTATTGGCTCCCAATGTTTTGGACACAGCCAGAGCGATTTCGTCACTTGGCACGTTATACGGTTTCCCCGAAGGGCTCCAGCCGATACATGGCAAAATGGGGATCATCCCCAGGTTTAAAACGCGGCTAAGAGAGTCGGCGTATATTTTATCGACAGTGCCTGTATGTTCCGTATCGATGCCGTTTATTACCCCAAGCCCCCTTGCACGCACAAAGTTGCCGATGACCGCATCAATCCTGCTTCCCGAAAGGTACGTCATAAAACGCGTTGCCACGCTGAAGGCGGCCATCTCGACATATTGAATTGTCCGTGAGGTTGTTACGCGGATTGGGAAACCATTTTTTGATTCGATACCTGCGGATATTGATTCACCGTACAGGCTGCCTGAGGGGTCGATGCCGTGCTGTTTAAAAACAGCGTCGATATTTTCTTTGGCTCCGGGGACGATGATCACTTTAAAACCTGTTTTTGCAAGTAACGCAAGATCCTTAACAAGACCCGGAAAACCGGGGTCTTCCGTAACAGGATAATCAATTTTAAAGACCATTATCGATCCTTCAAACCGGTTTTGATAATGGAATACTTCGCGGATCAAATCTATCTGGGAGTAACTATTATTCTCCATACCGATATTTTATATTACACCGCGCATATTTACCAGTATCTCATTTTATGAACGAATTACATTTTAGCCGCCGGTCACATACATATTACTCACGCCGGCTGCAACATACAGGTCATTATTTTACTCTAAAGGTCATTTTTCAGATTCCGATATTAATAAAGAAGCGGAAAAGTCTAAATGGGGCTTTGTTAAAGTTCTTATTGGGCTGTCCGTTTTCCCGGCGGGATTGTGAGTCCGTTGGACGCCATGATCAATCCGGGTATCCTCACCCTTCCGGGAACGGTGGGTCGAGGGTTCTATTGGCGTTTCTTAGGAAATGCAAAATGGCACATGGGAATTCGTGTTATACGAAAACCCGCAAACAGTAAATGAGTCCCCCCTTTGGGGAAACTCAAAAGAGAAACCGTAAAGCGGTTTTTTTTAACGGCATGGAAGCCGCGGCGCAAAATTGTTATTACATTTCGTTTTAACAGCGCGCCGGAAAAAGCCAAAGGAGTGAATATATGATTATCAATCACAACTTAAGTGCAATGTTTGCCGACAGGTCCCTCAAAGTTACCCAGGTGTTCCTGGATAAAAACATGGAAAAATTGTCGAGCGGACTTCGCATCAACCGCGCCGGTGATGATGCTTCTGGATTAGCAGTATCAGAAAAAATGCGCTCTCAGATTCGCGGTTTGAATCAGGCATCACAGAATGCCCAGAACGGTATTTCGTTCATTCAAACTACTGAGGGTTATCTTCAAGAATCCCAGGACATCCTTCAGCGTCTCCGTGAATTGGCTGTACAAGCAGCGAACGGTATCTATACCGAGGAAGACAGAATGTACATCCAGGTTGAAGTTTCAGCCCTTGTCGACGAAATTGACAGGATCGCGTCCCACGCACAATTTAACGGAATGAATCTGTTGACAGGCCGCTTCGGCCGCCCAATCGGCGAAAATGTGGTTACAGCTTCCATGTGGCTCCATATTGGTGCTAACATGGATCAGCGTGAACAAGTGTATATCGGCACAATGACATCAAAGGGTCTTGGTATCCGTGTTGTCGGTGACGATACCTTCATTACACTGTCCTCCCCGGACGGTGCCAACCGTGCCATTGGAACTCTCGACAGGGCGTTGAAAATAGTCAGTAAGCAAAGAGCTGACCTTGGCGCCTACCAGAACCGCCTTGAACATGCGGTACGCGGCCTCGACATTGGAGCAGAAAATTTACAGGCATCCGAGTCCCGCATACGCGACACGAACATGGCGCATGAGACAGTAAGATACACCTCTAACATGATTCTTTCGCAGGCAGGTACAGCAATGCTGGCACAAGCCAATCAGAGAGGTCAAACGGTTCTTTCACTATTGCAGTAATTTATTATTGCGACCTGGCCGCGTTTACGCGGTCAGGGACGTCTCTCGGAAAGGCGCCTGACCACTGCTTGCAAGTGGTCAGGCTTCTTTTTTTTATACTAATTAAAAAGCCCNGATGGCGCGAACGTANGCTATAGAGTCCTTTGTAAAGCTTGAACCACTGTTTATGGAGTTAGTGGTGAGCTGCACAACACTCGCANTATCCGTAAAACCANCAGTATTCATCTGTGATGATGACCAGATATTGGTAAAACTNGCAAATCCTCCGACAATGCTTCTTCGGGTTGTTAATTGTATGAGTTCATTTTGGCTTGGAAGATACCAGTCATTCTTACCGCCGCCGTCATATTCCTTGCATAATAACGCGGCAGGGGCGGTTGGATCCGCCTCAAGAATCAATCTTGTGTTTTCTTTGCCCGCTCCTATTGCGGATGTGGTTCCCGGTATATCAGCATTGTTGTTTGCCCAAGCGACCCGAACATTATTATTTAGATTATTCATCGCGCTTTCAAGGTAATTGCAAAATCTACCGGTATCAGAACCGGAAACAGCGCCTACCCAAAAGCTGGTTTCGTTTATATAGAAAACTACACCGCCTCCGGGTCCTACGTCGCCTATTTCAGTGTTCCGTGTAATTGTTTGTGTACACACTGTACAGGTTCCGCTTGATTCAGCAGGATACATTCCATTGTAACTGTTGGTTACTGTCCAAGTGCCTTGGTGCGCCGCAGGCAATACTGTACCTGTTACGACTGTTTCGCAGGTAGTGCAGGTACCGTTTGCAGTAAGGCCGTCTACCGTACAAGTCGCTTCGACCCGNGGAGTTAAACCTTGGTGACCTGTTGCGGGTATTGTGGTGGACGTTACGACTGTGTCGCAGGCAGAGCAGGTTCCGTTCGCNGTNGTNCCTGGTGTTGTACAAGTCGCAGGGACCAGCGCATTCAAACCCTGGTGGCCAGTCGCAAGGCTGGTCGTGCTTGTGCGTGTTTGACTATTTCCACAGGAACAAACGCTTTTTTCAACTGCCGCTTCTATACAAGTCGCGGGAATGTCTATTTCCCAATCCCCGAAACTGCACGCATGCGGTTCTTCGCACGCTGCCATCGAGAACCCGATCATTGCTGTTATAGCAATGAAGCCAACCATTCCAAGAATGGTTTTCCATTTCTTTGTGTTTTTCATAGAAAAACCCCCCTATGTATTAAAAAAAGCCATATTTTGAACATTTCTTTTGCGGGCGTTTTTTGAAGATGTGAGTAATTTTCTTTTCTTTGTGAGTAATAATGTGCAATAAGAGAAAATTGATTAGTCTCTTCTATTAGTAGAGAGAGAGAGAGAGAGAGAGAGAGAGAGAGAGAGAGAGAGAGAGAGAGATTTGTATTTATG
>WQSF01000083.1 GCA_009788065.1 Treponema sp. | reverse complement strand
TGCCGCCTTTGCGAGCCTGCTCAACATCGCGCGCGTTCGCTTCGAGAATGGCGGTTCTGTTTTTATCGATTTCTGCGGCAGCGGCGGACAGCGCTTTATCTTTCGCGGCGCGGTTTTGCGCCGCAAGATCAGCCTGAGCACGTTTGAGAGAAATAAAAATATCATTTAATGAATTGGACATAATTTTACTTTATCGAATAATTATTGATTGAACAAGGGATAGAATTTTTCTTGACTGAATCAAAATATGGATGTTATAATTACATTATGAAAAAGATTGTATTATTTATTTTAATTGCTCTGTTGATTAGCGGATTCTGCTTCGCTCAAAATGCGCAGCAGCAGACAAGAGCTTTGCAGGGAACGTGGTTATTGATTGCCATAATGAATGATGAAGATAGTTTTACTGAAGCGGATTTAAAAGCGGAAAATGTCATAGTAACATATTCATTTAAAGGAAACGAAGTGACTATCATAAATCAGGGAGAGGTTGTAGGACCTGTCAGTTTTCAGCCTGAAGGCGGTTATCTTAAATTAACCGGAGAAAGAGTCTTTTTCTTACCGTACAATTTACAAGGTAATATTTTAATTATTCACGAGAGCGAATACGCCTATATTTATCGCAAGGGAAAATAATTTTCAATCTTATTTAGTTCGTTTGTAAGACTTTATCTCCTGTCTCAGCCGCGCTGCTAATTCTTGGCGCGGTACGCGTACCTGTTCCATCGAATCGCGGAAGCGCAGTGTTACTGTTCCGTCTTCTTTAGATTGATAATCGACTGTGACGCAGAAGGGAGTGCCCGCTTCGTCCTGCCGGCGGTAGCGTCTGCCTATCGCTCCTGATTGATCGTAATCTGTTGAGTAGTCGTCCTGCAGTTCTTTGCGGATGTCCTGCGCCATTTCGGCGAGTCCGTCTTTTTTCATCAACGGCAGAATCGCGACCGTTATCGGCGCTAGATCGGGATGGAAGCGGAGAACCGTGCGCCAATCGTCATCATTACCTTTTTCGGCAACCTGTTCCTCGTCGTATGCGTCGCAGAGAATCATCAATAAATTGCGGGTGAGTCCTGCGGAAGTTTCAATTATGTAGGGGATGTAGCGTTCGTTGTTGTTCTCCTGATCGATGTACTGCATATCTTTGCCGGAGAATTCCGAGTGGCGTCCGAGATCGTAATCGGTGCGGTTGTGNACGCCTTCGAGTTCGCGCCAGCCCATGGGGAAGAGGTATTGGATGTCGTAGGCGTCTTTCGCGTAATGGGCNAGTTCGTCTGCGCCGTGCTGGTGCCAGCGAAGGTGATCCATTTTNACGCCGAGTTTTTCGTAGTAAGCCCAGCGCTGTTTNCGCCATTCGTTAAACCATTCGACATCGGTGCCGGGCTTCACGAAGTATTGCATCTCCATTTGCTCGAATTCGCAGGTGCGGAAAATAAAGTTTTTTGTTGTGATCTCGTTGCGGAAAGCTTTGCCGACCTGAGCGATGCCGAACGGGATTTTCATCCTGTTTGACTGAATGATATTTTTATAGTTAACGTAAATTCCCTGCGCTGTTTCAGGGCGCAGATAGATGATGTTCGCGGAATCTTCTGCAGGACCGATGTGGGATTTAAACATCAGGTTGAATTTGCGGGTGTCGGTGAGTTCTCCGCCGCAATCGGGGCATTTTTTCGCCGCGAGGTTTTCCTCGGGGATCATGTCGGCGCGGAAGCGTGATTTGCACTTTTTGCAGTCAACCAAAGGGTCGGTAAAATTCTCGACATGACCGGACGCTTCCCAAGTGCGGGGATGCATCAATATTGAAGCGTCCAAACCCACGATATTATCGTGAAGACGGGTCATTTCCTTCCACCACATGGCTTGTATGCGGTTTTTTAACTCAATGCCGAGCGGACCGTAATCCCACGCGCCGCTCTGCCCTCCGTAAATCTCTGATGACTGGAAAACAAACCCCCGGCGCTTTGCCAGTGAGGTGATTTTCTCCATCGTTGCTTTTCCTTGGTATTCTTGTAGTTCTGACATGGGTTTATTGTACAAAATTGACCAATTTATGTATACGGAGGTGACAGTCACCCTTGTAAAATACACATATATCATGTATAATTTCATAATATAAATAAATTTTACATAAAAACTTGGGAAATATGAATTTTTAGCCGAAAATTATAGAGTAGGATAATTTTCAAGAGGCAGGTTAATAAATATGAGTTCTTCCTCCGAGTTGATTGTAGACGAAGAAAAGATCAAGAAAGCCATACAATCCGGACTTCCTCTGACAATAACGACATATACGCTTCCCAAAGAGATTGAAATATACATCGAGCAGGTTATAGAAACATTCTTAAGGCACATGAACCAAATGAAGCTCAAAGACTATATCGTTTACTGTGTACAGGAACTTGTTGTCAACGCAAAGAAAGCCAATACAAAACGTGTGTTTTTTAAAGAACGCGGATTGGATATTAACAACGACGAAGATTATAAAAAAGGAATGTTAACCTTTAAAGAAGAGACAATTGGCAATATTAATTATTACCTTCAGCTTCAAAAAGAAAAAGGTTTATACATAAAGGTTATACTACAGTTAAAAAGAAATGTTATACAGCTTGAAATACGCAACAATGTTATAGCGAATAAAGTTGAGCAGCTCCGCATTCACGATAAAATGGCAAGGTCGAGACAGTTTAACAGTCTTGAAGACGCTCTGACTCAGGTGCTTGATGATTCCGAAGGCGCAGGTCTCGGATTAGTTATTCTTGTTTTGATGCTGAAAAAGATGGGGCTGGACGATAATGCTTTTACGATTAATACAAACAACAAGTTCACAAGCGCGAAAATTTTAATTCCGCTTGATACCGCAATGGTAGAAAACATGTCGGCTCTTTCCGAACAAATTGTTGACAGCATCAACAGTCTGCCTCAGTTCCCAGAAAACATCATGCTTGTTCAGAAACTTATCAATGATCCTACTTCCGATATGCCGATGATTGCCCGCCAGATTTCGATGGACCCCGCGCTAACGGCGGATCTTTTAAAAATGGTAAACTCCGCTCAATATATGCTTTCTAAAAAAGTTGATAATATTTCCGAAGCGGTAAAAATGATCGGCATTAAGGGCATTAAAAATCTTCTGTATTCATACGGAACGCAGAAAGTATTAGGTGACGATACGCAAGAGAAGAAAAAACTTTGGGCGCACTCGTACAGAACCGCGTTCTATGCTTACAATCTTGTTAAGAATTTCAAGAACGACAGCAATCTTCTTGATGATGTTTATGTCGGCGGTATATTGCACGACATGGGAAAAATTATTTTCTCCAGCGTACACCCGGATCTCTTAAACAACATAAAAGGTTTCTGCACGGAAAAAAATCTTCCCGCATCGACATTTGAAAATCTTTCCGCCGGCATGAACCACGCCGAACTCGGCGCGTTAATCGCTGAAAAATGGAATTTCCCCGATCGTCTTGTTGCCGCAATCCGCTTCCACCACGATCCCGAAACCGCGCCGGAAGAATTCAAAGATTTAATCGACACAGTCTATCTTGCCAATATGTTATGTGAATACGAAAACGGAAATATCACATTCGAACAGCTCGAACCCGGACCTCTTGCCAATTTCAAATTACGCAGTAAAAAACAGGTAGACGCTTTAATTGAACGCCTTGCCGCCGGCTTCCAGAAAGAGTCGGTTTAAAATAATCGGAAAAATTATTTTGTCTTACTCGTAAGTTCACCACAGAACACAGAGGAAAGATAAGATTTTGTACCAAAAACTCTGTGTACTCTGTGGTTTTTTCTCGAGTAGTCAGACTTAAATAAAGTTAAAAAGCCCGGACGGCGTAAACACTAATAATAGTGCCATCCTTTCTGGTTCGGTTCCGACTGCCATTGATGAAAGCTTGAGTCCACGCGTAATCGCTATTATTTTGCGACGAAGACCAGAAAGTTCCTGTTGTTGAAATTCCTGCCTGCTCTTTGGCTTTATACATTTCGTTTAATTCTCCTAAACTTGGCAAAAACCAATCTTTGAATACTGTTCCTCCAACTGTTACTGTCTTGTTTGCGCAGACTTGTGCCGCTCTTCCTGTTTCTTCCGTTGTTGCTAAATGATTTACTATTATTTTCGTATCTCTTCTGCCGTTGCCTATTAATGATGCAATGTTCTCTGATAAATCTGTAAATGTTGTTACACCAGCTATTGATGTTCTATAAGCTCCCCATTCTGAATTGCTTTCATTTGCAGGCGCGGCTTCAAGGTAGTAAGCGGTATATGCGGCAAATGTACCTGTAGTTCCTGAATAGCCTTGTACGGTAAATCCGCTTGGAGCCACATAGAAGATAATTCCTCCTGCGGGTCCTGTGTCGCCAACTTTGAGAGTAAATGGATTTCCGTCAATTCCACCGCAACTGCATGTTTTTGTAATTGTACCGCCGTCTGATATCAACCATTCATAACTGTGTGTATGAACATATCCGCATGTTGTACAAATGCCGTTTGCAGGCGCATGATCGGCAAATTCTGTTTTGGCATCGCAGCCCGAGATTGTACATTCTTTCCAATGCTGTGTTGCGCTGCTTGACCATGTATCCCATGTGTGGGTATGCGTGTTTCCGTCAAAGGGGAGAACAACACGGAAGCCGATAAAGTACTGCCTGCTTTCGGGACTGTTGTAGTCACGGTAGGCTGAACGAGTGCCCGAAGCCGAAGCGCCCAAACTCCCGCCGCGCCTCACGCGGTAACCACCGGAAACCGCTCCAGTATAATCAGTTTGATCATCTGTTGGATAATCTCCGTACCAGTCCCAACACCATTCACTTATGTTCCCGTGCATGTCATATAAGCCATAATCGTTCGACAGTTTTTTTCCTACTTCATGTGTCATACCGCTTGCGTTTGCGGCGTACCATGCGTAATCTACTAAGTTGCTTTCCGTATTGCCAAAAGTCCAATCTGTGATTGATCCTGCTCTGCATGCGTATTCCCACTGCGCCTCGGTTGGTAAACGGTAGCCATTAGCTAATTCATTTATTGTTACCAGCCACAGTTCTGTATCCCAAGTACTTATATTATTCGGGTCTTCTGTGTTCTTGTCAATATAATAAAATATCTCCAACCCTTCCATTTCGCTTAACTTATTACAAAACTCTACCGCGTCATACCAGCTTACATTTTCTACAGGGCGTTTGTTTTGTGTTTCTCCTTCTACGGGGTCTGTAAAATTACTGGGATTTTTTCCCATTACAACAAGATACTGTTTCTGTGTTACAGGATATATTCCCATGTAAAAACCTTCGCTTAATGTTACAGACACTGTTGAATTATTATGATCAGGTCCCATTGTGAAGGTTCCGCTAGGGATTGCTACTAATTCAATGTTGAGCTCGTTAGTTATACTATCTTTAAGCCACTTGGCATACAATGTAATATTAGAAGTAACCGGTGTAGTGAAATCGTATAACATAGTCAATTCAGGATTGCTGTACCAACCACCAAAAACATAATCTTTTTTGATTGGAGGATTAACAGGTCGTGGTGCCGTGCCGCCTGATTCTACGCTTTGATCATAAACACCGCTCCCTCCGTTACTGTCAAAGGTTACGGTATAGCCAGCAGGCGCCCAATACGCGTAAAGTACAGTATTTTCGTAAATTTGAAATGTATCTCTCGCCTTGTAAGACTTACCTGAACCGTCAAAGGTTGTTCTCCAACCTTTCAAATAATGACCTTCTTTTTCAAGGTTTCCGGTGTTCTCTGAAACCACAACAGTATCTCCTGATCTATAAAAAAGGTTGTCAACAGGCGGCATTCCTTTTGTGTGTTCGTTTCCATTGTATGTTACTGTGTACATTATTGTCGGCTTCATTGGTCCCAAAGGATTTGAAGCCTCCCTCAATTCGTCAACATTCCAAATAGTGCAGCCTGATAGGATAATTGCGCATAACGAAAATAAAATAAATGCCGGTACAGTATTTTTCATAAATATCACCTTCTCTGTTTGAATCTATAAACATAACCAATTGCAATTTGATGACTGACGCCGGAAAAGTTGGTTTTAAATGTGTAAGAAATATTGGCAACGTCAGCAATATTAAAGCCTGCCGTAATATTGGCGGCAAATAAACTCAAGCCGGCTTTTCCTCCGTGCGAAAATTGATAACTGCCGATTATATAACCTGCTCCGCCTCCGGCAAAAAAGCCTCCCTTGTTTTTGAACGGCAAAAAGTAATAA
>WQSF01000082.1 GCA_009788065.1 Treponema sp. | reverse complement strand
CCCCCGTTATACTAACTCATTAATATTTTTATTTGTTTTATACATTTTTTTAGGTTCTCCATTTCTTTTTGCTGAGGAAACGCACCCTGTTTCTGATGAAGTTAAACCAAAGAAAGAAAAGATTCCCTATATTTTAACTGTACCGAACTGGTTTCTTGGAGTCGGACCGGAGGTTAACGGCTTTACACGTATGACTTCTGATGAGGATAAAATTGCCTTTGGCGGGAATTTTATCTGGGGTGTTCATTTTCTTAAAGACTTTGGCACGGGCGTTAAGGTTACTTACTTTAATAACTTCGATACTGTAGGAGCGTTTGAAGCAGCCGCGTTCTTTAGATATTATTTCCCGTTTAAGAAAAGAGGTTTATTCGCGCAAGCAGAAGCCGGTCTGGCTCTTCTTTTTGAATACGGGTATACGTTTACGGCGTTTACAGGAGGACTTAGAGCAGGCTGGCGTTTTAACATTAAAGACAGGTTTTACATAGAGCCTTCCGCCCGTCTTGGGTACCCGTATGTTTGGGGCGCGGGGGTAATGGTTGGAATAAATTTCAATATTAAGACAAAGCCCAAAGAAGAAAAAAAAGAAGAACAGGTATTAGAATCCTCGAACGGCATTGTGATTATTAAAGAAAGCGAAAACCTTACTCGTATTCAGGTATCATCCATCATTTTCAGATCTGATAACGCTGATTTTGATGGTTTAAGCGCTGAGATATTGCAAAACAACTTTGTCACTCTGGGGCGTATGGCTCAAATCTTAAACATGTACAGCGGTTACAAAGTATTGGTTGAAGGACACGCTAATCCGACAACGCCTGATAAAAGCGCGGCAAGGGAAAGAGAGCAGGCTATTTTACAGAGGTTAAGCGAACAGAGGGCTTTAAGGATTGTAGAAGAGCTTGTAAAGCTCGGCGTGGACAGAAGCAGACTTACATATGTCGGAGCGGGTGTTACAAATCTTGCGGCGCCGTGGAATGACGCAGAGAACAACTGGAAGAACAGAAGAGTAGAATTTATTTTAACAAGGTAAGGGGGAGTAAAGATGAAAGGAAAAAGAATAACGGTAAGCATTATTTTTACGTTTTTTGTTTTGATAGTCTTGAGCTCTCTTGTATCCTGCGACAACATATTTGTAATTGCGATTTTGAATAACAAGGTACACGTAAAAACAAGCGGGAACGGAACAGCGTCCGCAACGCCTGATTATGCCGAGAACGGCAGATTCATCTCGCTAACCGCCGCGCCCGGTGACGGATACTTGTTTGATAGATGGGTAGTAGAATCCGGAAGCGCGATGATTCAAAACGTTTACGCGAATCCGGGCGCTTTTTCCATGCCTTCCGGGGTTGTGACGGTAAGGGCAGTATTTGAAGAAATTAATAAATTTTTTCTTGTTATTGTAGAAGACGACGGGAACGGGACAGGCAAGGCTGACGCTTCACCGGCGCATATCGAAAGGGAAGTTGTTATAACGGCATTCTCCAACGACGGTTATGTATTTGACAAATGGGAAATCATTTCAGGAGACATAGAAATTTTAGACAGAGCGGAAAATCCCGCTGTTTTTATTATGCCTGCTGAAGATGTAATAGTAAAAGCGACATTTAAAGAAATAATACATAATGCCTATGCCACATCTGTTGTTTTTAATGACGTTATTTACGGTTACAACCAGCCCGATCCGCATACCATGACGTTACATAATGTAGGCGAATATTCATTTAGTGTTTTAAGTATCGCGCTTGGCGGTACTGATACCGATAAATTTATCCTTAATAGTAATATAAGTAACATTGGAGCCGGGAGCGAAGAGTCATTTACAATACAGCCGAAAGCAGGACTTAACGTAGGAGAATATACAGCGGAAATTGTTATAACGATTTCCGGTTTGGGAGAGATAATAGAGCCTGTATCTTTCACAGTAATTAAAAAAGCATTAACTTTAACATTAACAAATATAAGCAGGACATCATTAACGCCTCTTTCAGGAGAAACATCCTTATTGTTTATCGTTAATGTTACAGGGCTTGTCGGCGGAGACACAGCCGCTGTTATATGTTCCGCAGTTCCAACAGGTTTGTTATTAAACAGCGGCGGGGCTGTCAACATTGGTACAAATGGGCTTGTTTATAACGGCGCAACCGCGTTTGCTAACCCGGCTGTTACATTGAATTTCACGGCAAGCGCAAGCAGTAATTACAGTTTTAGCAATGGAACAACAGTGCCATTTAATTTAAATGTATACGATGGGCAAGTTAATTACACTGGCACGGCAGGGACATATGACCGCCGTATACCTGTTAATTCGGGTAACATTTCTGTATTTAACACGTACGCGAATACTGTATTAGGTCTTACACGGCACTACAAACTTGTACAAAACGTGACATTACCGGCGGTGAGTACAGGCAGCAACTGGACGGCGATTGGCAACAGCATAAGCGGCAGCGTAACTCAGTTTACAGGCAGTTTTGACGGGCAAAGTTATACAATTGCCAACCTTACTATTAGGATATCATCGGTTGGTTATAACTCTAATACTGACAACTACAGCAGCGGAATGTTTGGATATATTGGAGCAAACAGCGTTGTACAAAATCTTGTACTGACAAATTGTTATATCGACAGTTATGCCGGCGGCGGCGCCATAGCATGTGAAAATCGCGGTACGGTGCAATATTGCTCTTCTACTGGCGATATTTATGGTAACGGTTATCCGTTAGGTGTTTGTGGAGGTATTGTTAGACATAATTACGGCATTGTTCAAAATTGTAATGCTACGGGAAATGTAAGAGGTTATACTGCTGGTGGTGGCATTGTAGCAAGTAACATGGGTTTGGTTCAAAATTGTTCTGCTACTGTCGTCAGTGTTAGAGGTGTTTATACTGCTGGGGGTATTGCAGGACAAAATAATTCCGGAAGAATAAGTAATTGTTATACTACAGGAACTGTTGATGGCGGTCGCGCTGGAGGCATTGTAGGACAAAATGACGGTACAGTAGAAAATTGTTATGCTACAGGTGCTGTTAGCGGTGTTAGCGGTAGTTATACTGTTGGCGGTATTGCTGGTACTAATTATTCTGGAAGCACAGTACGAAATTGTTATGCTTCAGGAAATATTGATGGGAATTCTAGTACTGCTACTGATAATTCAGTAGGCGGCATAGTAGGTTATAATGAGTCAGGCAGCACAGTAGAAAAATGCTATGCCACAGGCAATGTTACAGGCCGTGTTTATACAGGCGGAGTAGTTGGAAGGAATGCAGGCTCAGTAACTTATTGTGTTGGTTTAAGCAAAGAGGTTAGAACCGCTTCTACTACCAACGCAAATGTTGGACGCGTTGTGGGAATTAATAACACAGGCGGTACGCATACCTACAATTCTGCGCGAAGCGATATGACAATAAGGTACAATACAAACACCGTTTATAATCCGACTGTTATAAACTTTTCCAGTAAAGACGGTTATTCCATTAGTCACCTTCACTATTACGAAGCTTACTGGTGGTATTGGGACGCAGATTACGGGTTCTGGAGCAATAGTATATGGGAATTCCGAAATAACTATCTGCCAATCTTACGCAATATGCCTCAAGGGACGCAGAACCCTACCGTTAATTAAAAAAGGTGTCAGTCACCTATGCTATCAGTGGTACAGGTGACTGACATCGCTAATAAAGGGCAGGAGGTGACAGCGGGGGGGAAAACAATCTTAGAATTCTTAAAACCGCTTTACAACAAAAAGGTAAGGCGCCTACAATTTTTCGATTTCTTCGATGGAGAGCCCGGTGATCTTTTGAACAAACTCGGGAGTCGAACCTTCGGCGAGGAGGTTACGCGCGATTGTTTGTTTTTCTTCTTCACGCGCTTCTTCGCGTGCTTCCTTGGCGCGAATCTCCGCGATTTCCTCTATAGTCAGTTCATCAAAAAGCATATTCAATACCTCCGATGCGTGTTTCTTCAGAAACTCTCTTAATACATTATGTTCAATACAGTATTTTACAGCACTTCTTACAGCTTCATCAAGCGATAAATATTCGCTAAACTCCTTTATTTTCGCCATGAAAAAACTGTAGTTTTCTAAGGTTTCGCATTTCTTTAATATCTCTGGGTTTTTTCCGTGATTGATGTTATATACCTGAACCGGTTGTAAAGCACAATGAACTCAGGTGTCGGAATCTTTTCAAGCTTCCTTTGATAGAGCTTATCCCTGTCAATGATCTTTTCGTACACACGAGCGATGTACATTAATAACCTGAGCGGCACATTTTCATTAACTGTAGACTGGTGTTCGATCAGAACGACAATTCGGTTGTCAATAGTAAAGGACAGATCGTTAATCTGCCTCATGAATAGCGCTTCTGAAAGGGTATTAATATCGACGATCGCGTCTTTGGGAATTTCTATTCCTTCGATAGCTGAATAGAGTTCCCGCAGAACATCCGGTGTGCCGAAAAGCACAGAGAAAACACTGTTTTTGTGATTTCTTTTAACATTCAAATCCATATAGATCACTCCCGGGTGAAAGATATAACCTGAAAAAAGGTCATATATATATGGGTGCGAGAGTGCCCAAAAGCTTGCTTAAAAATGAAAAAAATTAATTTTTTTCAAACAAGTTTTGTTACATAAAGAATTAATATTATTTCTCCCGCTTCTTCCATCTTGGCTAAATCCGGCAAAAATTGTAAAGTATGTTAAAGGAAAAAAACATGAAGCCATTTGCGCAAATGACAAAAGACGAATTATCAGCTTTAAAGAACGGTCTGGAAAGCCAGTTAAAAAGCCATAAGGAAAAGGGTAAGAAGCTCAACATGACCAGGGGTGTTCCCTCGGTTGAACAACTGGATCTTTGCAACGAAATGCTGAGTTGTCTGACATCTGATGATTATAAAGCCGTAAATGGAACCGACTGCCGCAACTACGGCGGGCTTGACGGCATCCCTGAATTAAAAAAAATATTCGCAGAGCTTTTAGATTTATCCGAGGATGAAGTAATAGTCGCGGGTAACTCATCGCTCGCTTTGATGTTTGACAATGTTGCTGTAAATATGTCGCACGGAGTCAGAGACGGAACGCCCTGGCATAGTCAGGGGAAGGTAAAATTTTTATGCCCTACGCCGGGTTACGACCGCCATTTTACAATCTGTAATTATTTTCATATCGAGATGATCCCGATCGAAATGGGGTTCGACGGCCCCGATATGGATACTGTAGAAGAAATGGTCGCTTCCGATCCAATGATTAAAGGCATCTGGTGCGTTCCCAAATTTTCCAATCCTACAGGCATTGTTTATTCGGAAAACACGGTAAAACGTCTGGCGAATCTGAAGCCAGCCGCAAATGATTTTCGAATTTACTGGGACAATGCCTACGCCTTCCACGATTTGAGCGATTCAATCTCCGCCATTGCGAATATTATCCGCCTCTGCGAAGAAGCCGGAAACCCGAACATGGTTTATATTTTTGTTTCGTTTTCAAAAGTAAGTTTCGCCGGAGCCTCCGTCACCTGCATGGCGTCTTCAAAATCGAATTGCGAGCATATCCGAAAGAGACTTAGTGCGCAGACAATCGGTCCCGATAAATTAAACCAGTTGCGCCATGCGCGTTTTTTCAAAGATGC
This sequence comes from Treponema sp., assembly GCA_009788065.1. Lineage (GTDB taxonomy): Bacteria > Spirochaetota > Spirochaetia > Treponematales > Breznakiellaceae > WQXQ01. Next base: position 914 of record WQSF01000082.1, on the reverse strand, counting down.
GGCAGGTGTTAAAGCTCACATGAAAAAACACGCGGCAATTTTAAAACCAAAGTTTGAGCTTGTAAATAACACTCTTCAAAATGAACTCGGCGGACTTGATATCGCAAGATGGACAAACCCGCAAGGCGGTTATTTTATCAGTTTTGATTCGCTGGAAGGCTGCGCGAAACGCATAGTCGCCCTGTGCGCGGACGCCGGTGTCGCTTTAACGCCTGCCGGCGCGACATATCCCCACGGAAATGATCCGCAGGACAAGAACATCCGCATTGCGCCTACTTGTCCTCCTCTTGGCGAGTTAAAAGAAGCGCTGGAAATTTTCTGCATTGCGGTTAAGCTGGCAAGTGTGGAGAAACTGATAACGCGTTTTTAAAATATTATAGTAAAGGTGTCAACCTAGATATTTTCCGAGTTTCTCAAACATTTCGTTAACGTCCAGCGGTTTTCCCAAATGATCATCCATACCCGCTTCAATGCAGGCTTCAATATCTTCCTTAAAAACATTCGCTGTCATCGCGATAACCGGCAGTTTTCTGTTTTTTAATTCCGGGATTGCTCTTATAAGCCGGGTAGCTTTGTATCCGTCAATTAGGGGCATTTGAATATCCATAAAGACGCAGTCGTATTTATCTAAATTTGCCTTAACCAAATCATACGCTTCTTTTCCGTTTTCGGCGCAGTCAATTGAAATGCCTGTTCCTTCCAAAAGCGAGATTATTATTTCGCGGTTAACTTCCACATCCTCCGCAAGGAGTAAATTTTTTCCTGTAAAATCGTTATTCTGCGGCAGAGCGGCGCTGTCTGTCTGTTCGTCGTTTTGATCGCCTTCGGCTTTTTGATTTTTTATCGTAAAAATAAACGACGCGCCTTTTCCGAGTTCGGAAACAATCCAGATATTGCCGTCCATCAATTCGATT
>WQSF01000081.1 GCA_009788065.1 Treponema sp. | reverse complement strand
GCAAATAATGGCGCAGAAAAGAGGTCTTGGCGGAAGGGGCATTAACGCCCTCTTAGACAGCGAATCGCTGAACACCGATAACACACAGTCGAATCAAAACGGGGAAAAGCACGCGTTAGCCGATGAAAAGAAAAACGCTTCTGCTGCTCAAAGCTCTTCGTCCGTACAGCCGCAGCCATCCGTCCCTCTAAAAAACAAATCAGGCGATATTGTTCAGCTCTCTGTTGATAAACTTACCGCAAACCCGGGACAGCCCCGTAAAAATTTTGACGAGACCGAGCTGCAGGAACTTGCGGACTCGATAAAAACCTACGGCATTATTCAACCGATAATCGCGGCGAATTCCGGCGACGGAACATACATCATCATCGCGGGAGAGCGGAGAACCCGCGCAGCGAGACTCGCAGGTCTTGAAACCGTCCCTGTGATCATCCGCGACTACACAGACCAAAAACGTTTGGAAATTTCCCTGATCGAAAACATTCAGCGCAGCGATCTAAACCCGATTGAAGAAGCCGCCGCATATAAAAACCTGATGGATTTTTCCAATCTTTCGCAGGACGAACTTGCAGTGAAAATGGGAAAAAACCGTTCGACGGTAGCCAACGCGCTGCGTCTTCTCAAACTGCCTGTCGAAGTGCAGAAAAGCGTTGAAGAAGGCAAGATCAGCTCTGGTCACGCAAGAGCGCTGCTCTCTGTCACGGACGCAAAGGCAAGAGAAAAACTTTTCCGCGAAATACTTGCCAAAGAGGTTTCTGTCAGGGAAGCCGAAAAACTCGCGTCAGCGTTAAACGAAGGAAGCGGTAAAACCGGTAAACCGGTCACTGCTCCGAAAAAAGGTAAAAAACATCCCCCTGAAATCGATGCTATGACCGAAAAGTTTCTTCATAAATTGGGAACTAAAGTCGTAATAGAAGGAGATCTTAACAAAGGGCGTATTCACATCGATTATTACTCAATGGAAGATTTGGAAAGATTGTACGAGATTTTAGGCGGGTGACAGTCACCTTTTACCAAAAAAAACCGGTGTTCAACGAACACCGGTTTTTTATTACATTAAGTAAATATTAGAACCAGAGACGGAAGCCGACATCGAAGCCGAGACCGCCGGCAAAGCTAGCTCTGAAAGGATCAAAGAACCCTAGTCTGACACCAGCAGAAGGTACTAATTGAAAATAGAATTCCAATACGTCAAGACCTGATTTTATCGGTATTTGTAAACTTAAACCGATTGGAAGCCGAGCTTTAAGATCAATTGCTAATCCTTGATAAAGAATACCAAAACCAAATGCGCCGCCGGCGCCAATATAGAAGTGGAGCCAATTGGAAGCAAATGGAAGATCAAGGAAATAGTAGTCTGCCGTTAAACCTGCAATCCAACCAAACCCGTCAAACCCTGCATAAAAGTCAAAATAAATTCCCCAGTAAATCGGTACAGTAGGTGCTTTCAATGTTAAAGCTGAACCGCCTCCGAAGCCAAATCCAACCCAATTTAAACCGCCGCCGCCTTGAAGACCAATTCCCCATCCATCAGGATGCGCGAACGCTGTGCCTACGCTTATAACTGCAACAAGCGCTAGTACAAGTACTAATTTTTTCATCTCTCTTTCTCCTTACGTAGTTTCATGGTATAGATTTTTTATTTGAAACCACCGTATTTCATTGTATATAGCATAAAATAAATTGTCAAGAAAAACAAAACAAAATTTTGGATTTTTATAATTTATGACTAATATACAAAAACAGTCTAATTATTAGATATTTCTTTCTTTTTGAGGAAATTTGATATCCAATAAGTAAAAGGCGTAAAAATCGCTTCGATACCGCATTTTAAAATGTAATTCGTTATAACAAGCGACCAGAAAATCTCCCAGCCAAAAACTCCGGTCACGGTTGCTATCAGGACAAAAATCGTGGTGTCCAGAAATTGACCGACCAGAGACGAGCCGATTGTTCGTATCCACAAGAAACGCCCCTTTGTTTTTTCTTTTATTTTGACAAGAACCGCGGCATTGGAAAATTCACCGACAAGGTATGCGCAAAGGCTTGCAAGAACGATGCCGCCGTAACTCATTCCGCCGAGGATTGCAGAGTACGCCGCGTCTCCGCCGGTCTCTTCCGCCCAGAACGATTCCGCTGGCAGCGCGCCCAACACGAAAAAAATCAGCACAGCAAGAATCATCGCTGCGAAGCCAGTCCAGATAACCCGCCGAGTTGTTTTGAAACCGTACACCTCAGTCAGCACATCGCCCAGAATGTAGGCAAGCGGAAACAGCAAAGTGCCTCCGTCAAACACAAGCGGTATCGAAAAAATCGAAAAACCAAGGTCGACAATTTTTGCAGACGAGGCAATATTACTAACGATTAGGATACCAACAAAAAAAGCTGCGATAACATCCAGATACTTATATGACGGGGTTTGTGAAGAAAAAGACATATATTACTCCAAGTTTTGATAAGGCAGGTTTGCTAGGAAACTGCCGTTTAATAATATGTAAATAATAGAGGTTTTTCAAAAACTAACCGAGTTTTGGGAAAACCTCACTTTAAAATGATATTTACAGTATCTTCTGAAGCTCTGTCGTAAAGCAATGCATGATCTTCACCATTAAACCAATTAATTAATTCTGTACGTTTTGGATCTATAAATCCAGCGTTGATAAAGAAATCACTAATATCGCTTTCTGTCCATTCCACTTTTGATATAGATGGAGAAGCATTTAACCTAGAAGCAATATGATCTCTATATGTAACAGTTATTACGGAACGTACAAAATAGCCAACAGTTGGTGGTGTATATACAAAGACAGACTCAAATTCAGTAGGGCTGATAGTGCCCGTATAAACCGTTACTGTTGGTTCCGGCTCTTCGCAGGCGGTGAATGTTGCTACGAAAACAACGATTAAGGCGATAATTAGAACGTTAAATTTAGTTTTCATATAGTTCTCCTTTATCTTAATAAAGTACCGTATTATTCTAAAATTGTAAATGAGATTTCTGTGCGGGGGAACCCATCGAGCTGTACGCCGTATGTGCCGCCGCCTGCAGCGCCAATGGTATCGAGGTATTTAAACGACACCGGCTGAGAAAGGTGATTGTTCATATATTACTCCTTGTTTTGTTAAGGCAGGTTGCTAGGATACTGCCCGAGGTTTTACCTCTGCTTCAGTTTAGGTGAATTGCGGGGTTTATACAATAGCGAAGTGAAAAAAAAGCGGAAGCATTGCGCTTCCGCCTGTTATACAACTAGTAATTGCGTTTTTATTTCATGACTACTTTTACTGTGTCTCCACTCCTACTAGCAATGAAGCCATGATCATAACTTACCAGATATGCAGAATACTCGTCTGCTTGAGTTTTGGTAATTTCCCAATTAGTAACAACAAAATCACTAATTTGACTCTCTGTCATAGTTCTTTTTTGCCCGTCGGCAGCTATAAGTTGTGAAGCCCGATTTTCTCTTCCGCTTGAATTACTATATTCCATCCTTGCTACATTACCATCAGTTATTGATGCATTGCTGCCAAATATAGTTTGAACTTGAGAATACTGTATGGTGGCTGTCCAAACTGTGACTTCATCAGTCTCTCCGCAGCCGGCAAATACAACTGCGAACAACATTATCATCGCTAAAACAACTAAATTCAACTTGCAAATCTTTTTCATCTTTAAACTCCTTTTTCGGGGCTAGCTGTTGATCTACCTATGCCCACTTAATAAACCCGCTTCTGTACGGATGAATCAACGATTCATGTTTCGGTAAAATTCGTACTGAGTGACCTTGCATACCAGTGTCGACACATTCGATGCGAACCTGATAGAGGTTCAAAGTACCTTCGCTTTTTAACCATTTCATTTCAACTTTCCGGGCATCTGTGATTGCGTTCGTTTGATTCGATACAGTGCCGTGGTAGAGTTCTACCTGAAGATCGTTGGGGGAAATGCTTCCCAGATCGAGGTAGGCGGTAACAGTCAGCATGTCGCCGCGCTGCATTACAGGTTTCGCGCTGGACTCAATTTTGACGATTTTTAAACCTGCCCATGATTGCTGTAATTTCGCGAAGTACGCGGCGACTGATTTTGCTTCGGTATAATCGTCCTTGCTGAAACGGCGGTAGTTTTTGAGCGCAGGAAAGTAAAATTGATTTGAATAATCCATCAACATTCGATGAGATGACATCGACTGACCGATTTGCCTCATGCAGTCTTTCATCATTTTGATCCAGCCGCGCGGTAAGCCGTCTCTGCCTCTTTCGTAGAACAGCGGCACAATTTCGCGTTCGAGAAGATCGTAAAGCGCTTTGCTTTCAATATCATCCTGAAGTCTTTCGTCTTTGTATTCTTCGCCGTGACCGATTGCCCAGCCTACTTCGGCGTTGTATGCTTCGTCCCACCAGCCGTCCAGAATTGAACAGTTAAGGACGCCGTTCATTGCGGCTTTCATTCCGCTTGTGCCGGACGCTTCCATTGGTCTGCGCGGCGTATTGAGCCAGACATCGCCGCCTGATGTTAAATACTTGGCAACATTCATGTCGTAGTTTTCGACAAAAACGATACGGCTTGAAACATCATATTTATCGGCAAAGTGAATAATTTCGCGGATTAAATCCTTACCTGGCATATCGTGCGGATGCGCTTTACCGGCAAAGATCAATTGAACAGGACGATCGTTGTCTCTGACAAGACGCAGCAGGCGTTCAGGATCACGAAGCAGAAGATTGCCGCGTTTGTAAGTCGCGAACCTGCGCGCGAAACAAAGAGTGAGCGCATACGGCGAGAGGACATCCTCAGCCTGTTTGATACGGCGTTCCATCGCGCCTACGCGTTTATAATGTTCGCGTGTTCGCTCGCGGACGAAGGCGACGAGGCGTTCACGGCGGCGTTCGTGTGTGCGCCACAATTCTTCGTCGGAGATACGATCCATTCGTTCCCAGATCGAAAGTTCTGTCGGGAGTTCTTCAAAGTGAGGACCGAAATATCGATCCAGAAGATCGAGCATACCGGAAGAGATCCATGTGCGCGGATGAACGCCGTTTGTAACGTGTCCGATCGGCACTTCGTTAATCGGCAATCCAGGCCATAGTCCTTTCCACATATCGCGGGAAACAACACCGTGAAGTTTCGCGACGCCGTTTCCGTAAGCCGCCATTTTGAGCGCCAGCACCGTCATACAGAAAGTTTCACGATCATCGTTAACATCAATTCTGCCGAGACCAAGGAAATCTTTCCACGAAATACCGAGCACTTGTGTCCAGTTGCGGAAATATTTATCCATCATCGCCATATCAAATCTTTCGTTTCCTGCGGGAACAGGAGTGTGTGTCGTGAAAACATTTGTAGGCCAAACAACTTCGCGCGCTTCTTCGAATGTGAAACTTTTTTCTGTCATAATTTCGCGGATTCGCTCAAGTCCGAGGAAAGCGGCGTGACCTTCATTCATGTGAGTAGCAGCGGGATTAATTCCAAGAGCGCGTAAAGCGCGGATACCGCCGATACCGAGCAGGATTTCCTGCTGCATGCGTACTTCTTTATCGCCGCCGTATAAAGCTGCTGTTATATTTCTAATGTCCTGAGAATTTTCTTCGATATTGGTGTCGAGTAAATAGAGGGAAGATCGTCCGACCTTTACTTCCCATATCTGCGCTACAGCATGCCGTCCCACAAGATCAACAGTTATTTTAAGAGGCTGACCGTCTTTACCGACTTTTCTTTCGACAGGCATGTTGTACCAGTCATTTTCAGGATAGCTTTCCTGTTGATAACCATCAGCGTTCAGCATCTGTTTAAAGTATCCCTGCCTGTACAAAAGACCGATACCTACAAGCGGTAAACCTAAATCGGATGAAGTTTTCATGTGATCGCCTGAAAGGATGCCGAGACCGCCCGAATAAATCGGGAGAGAAGCGTCCATTCCGTATTCCATCGAGAAATACGCTACAACATCTTTGTGGCTGCCTCGATACCACGTATCGCCTTTTTTATAGCGAAGAAATCTATCGTATACTTCCTTAAGAGCGGCGAGGTATGAATCATCCTTTGCCGTCTGAGCAAGCCGTTCCTGACTTACCATTCCCAAAGTCCGAATGGGGCTTTGCTGAGACAGCAGCCAGCAGTCATAATCCAGCCTGATAAAAAGCTGAACCGCGTCATAATTCCATGATAACCAAAGATTGCGGGCAATCTCCTCTAAAGGTTTCAAAACCGGAGGCAGTTTTGGTTTAACTGTATATGTAGATATGTTCATATATTAAGTTTAGAGGGGGAAATGTTATATGTCAAAAGAAATTTATGAAAAGGTGACAGTCACTTTTCATATTTTAGTCAAATTTTCTCGTGGTGACAGTCACCTTTTTTCAAAACTGCTTGACAATATTTAAAAAATTGTATAAAGTGTTATTAGAAACAGCAAAGGCGCTGTATCTGATTGTCTTGCCGCTTGAATTGGCGGTTGGGCGTTCGGATACGGCGCCTTTTTTTTGCGGTTGTGAACCGCTGAAAATTTCAAGTCTACCTACAGGAGGGTATGAAAATGAAAGACATTATTAGTGTATTCGGGAGCATGGTCTTCAATGATGCGGTCATGCAGGCGCGTCTGCCCAAGGATATTTATAAATCCCTTAAAAAGACGATATCGCAGGGTACGCATCTGGAACAGGATATTGCCAACACAGTGGCAAACGCCATGAAGGAGTGGGCTGTTGAAAAAGGCGCGACCCATTTTACACACTGGTTCCA
>WQSF01000080.1 GCA_009788065.1 Treponema sp. | reverse complement strand
TTTTCTGTATTGAAAGCTTCCCGTCTTTCGAGAAGCAGTAACTTTAAAAAATACGCGTAAACCGCGTTCCTGTGAAAATTATCGCTGCCTGTCATTGAATCGATCGCCGCCCATCGCGCTTTATCAAGAACGATTTCTCCTTCCAAAGGAGAGCTTTCATCGATCGCTTTTGACGCGGCGTTCGCCGCTTCCAGCGGAAAGAGAGGCGGATGCTGTAACTGCATTGTGTCGCGCCTTAATTTAATCGCGCGCTCTTTGGCAAGATTCAACCTGAGCGCTCTTTCAAATTCTCTCCAGTTATCGATAAAATCGCTGTTTGTTTTTTCCTGCGCAAAAGCAGGATCGAGAGACAGATGTTTAAGCAGACTTGAATCCGCGCTGTTTAAAAAATATGCGGCGGTCGCTTTAAAGCTTGCCGAAGACATCGGCGGCTTTTGCTCGTAGATGAGATACGGAAGCTGCGCCATCAGGTAAAAATACGATCCCACCTTTTACATCCCTTTCGCCGAATCTTTAAGAAGCTCCGCTAGCTTCGGATTTAAATAGGATGATAATAACTGGGCTACAGCTTCAGCGGAAAAATCATAATAAACAGAACCTTCTTTATTGGAAATGCGGAAACCTGATGTTAACTTTCTGTTGGATTTTAATTCAACGCCTTTGTTAAGCTGGTCTTTTAACTTGTCGTTAAAGAACCCCTGGAGCTTATTCAATTCGCCTTCAGGAAGAATTACAGAAAGATCACCCTGATTGTTCTGCGCCCATGATTTAAGCAGATCGGGTAACGCGTTTTTTAGAACGTCTTCGTTGTAGGAAGCGTTAACATTTTCGCTGATAATTTTATTAAGAAGCGCCTGAATCTCATCCCTGAACGCAAGAATCAGATTGCGCGAAGCCTGCTCAAGAGCCGCGATTCCCGCTTTCTGCGAACGCTCGGCATCCTGCTTGGCACGTTCAATAATGCTGTCCGCTTCTTTTTTGGCGTTTTCGACAAGCCGCCTTGCTTCTGTATCCGCTTCGGCTTTTACTTTGTTAGCCTCGTCTGAAGCGGCCTTTATTCCGTCCTTTTTAATTTTGTCGATAAGTTCTTGAACCTGGATTTCCATGTCAACCCCTTTTTTTTATTATAATCCCCATTTTTTTTTTACGTCAACTGCTAAAAATAAGAATCGCGCCGATTATTATTTTCAGCTTCAAGTTTAAAAATCTTTTGGATTTAAACCCGTTATCGTTACCGGCAATGCGATTAACAATCGCGCTGACGGTAAACGTTACTGTGTGCACAAGTGCATTAACTGTACAAAGTAATTGATCTTTTTAAAACATACAACCATTCTCTGCGAAAGAGGATCTTTAGAGACCAAATTGACCTCCCTCCAGTTAATAAGCAGTTCCGGGTGTTTTTTCTGCACATCTTCGATCAGCACCTTTAAATGTTTTCCCACGACAATTAAAGCCTGCACTGATTCGTTTATCATCTCTACAGCTTCGTTGTTTACCTTTGAAAGAATTGCGTTGATCAAACGCGCCTGCGTCGGGTCGCGGTCAATCCTTAACATTCCCGCTCTTAGGCGCGAACCGTCGGCGCCGTCCTCGGACAACACTGTATCAAAATCGGCGACATTTTGCGGCGCGTCGAACAGTTTATGCAAAGCCTCGCTCATTTCTCTTGACATTGTATTATTCGTCCACTGGCCGCGGATTAATAAAATATCGCAAAGCTCTTTAATCTCTTTTTCGACATAATCGTCCATGAACGCCTTCATATAATTCAAACCTTCGGCGTATAAATAACCTTCCAGATTCTTTCTTCTGAACGTGTCACCTAATTGTATACTGTAGTTCTCGATCCGCGAAAGGTCTGTAGATTCAAATATTTCTTTTGTGAGCGCGTTTATCTGGGTGTTTTTCTTGGCGTTATTAATTTTGTTTATATAGCCTTGAGCTTCATTTTTCTTTGATTCAAGCCACGCTTCCCCGATTGTCTCGCGGAATACCGTATGCTTCCATTGCCAGACAGGGTTTCTGAGGGTGTATTGGCATATCAATTCGAGGATTTTTGACGTATGTATCTCTCTTAAGGTTTTAATCATTGTCGTAAACTGATCCGGATTGACTATATCCTGCCCTTCTACGGTTTTTAACAGCGCCAAAAGCCCTTTCCAGTCCTCTTCGGGCTTTAAAGCCTGGGTGGCGGTCAAGAATTCGCCTATCTGATCGATTATGAGAATTGTCTTAACGGCAGGGAATTTCGGCTCAATAATAAAACTGCCGTCGGCAAAATGGGAGTCGAATTTCTTAAAAAATCCCGGGAAGTTGTACCCTACAAACTGATGCAAAGCCGACGCCAGTTCATAACGGTGATTTACATTATTAATATGGTTGACGTCAAATTGAGTAGTAAGAAGATTGAGATCGGCTTGAATCGCGGTGACTAACTGCTCGCCTGACATGGTTTTTGCCTTCGCGTCAAGGCTGGCGGTTTCGAGGCGGTTGGCTATTTCTTTAATACTGCCGTCAAGGCACGTATCAACGATAAGGTATCTAAGATGGGCGACTTTTTTCTCGTCCCTCATGAACATTTTAACGGGATATATCGTTTTATATACGGAAAATAAAAATGACAACAGCGACGGGTCGGCTTCTTCGGTTCTTACCCTAAAAAACTTCGCATATTTACTCTGACTTAACTCTTTTGCAATACCCTTAAGCATATTCTGCTTTTCATCGGTTAAACCTTCTCCGGAAAAGAAGGAGAACACTTTGTCCATCAGGTCTTCAGCCATTTTTCTCTCTCCTGCGTCATTTTAACACCAGTGCTGGAATTCCGCAAGTGTTGATTTTTGAGGTGATTTTTATCCTTAAATAAACAATATATATTTTTCCAAACTTTTTAATAATTTTAATGGGTGACTGACACCATTATTACTTTTTTTATACGTTTTGTTAAATAATAAAAGGTGACTGACACCGTTGACATAATCCAACTAGTCTATTAAACTAGTTTGTAAGAGGTATGTATGCTGACACAACAAATAGGCGCTTTTGAAGCGAAGACGCATTTTTCGCAAATTCTGGAGCAGGTTGAAAGAGGCGATGATTTTATCGTTACCAAAAGAGGTAAACCCGTGGCAAAAATTACACCTATCGAGCAGGAAAAACCCATGACGCGAAAGGAAGCAATTGAAGCGCTCAGAGAAATGAGAAAACTATATAGGGGAAAACCCGGTGATGATAATATAAAAGATTTGATAGAAGACGGGAGGAAATATTGAATTACGTTTATGACACATCCTTTATAATTGCCATAATTTTACCGGATGAAAACAGCTCAAAAATTGATATAATTCACGATGCCTTAGATGATAATGATATTGTGTATATTCCTCAGCTTAACTGGTATGAAACCGCTAATACATTTAGAAATATGATCCGAAAAAAACGTTTTACCGCAGATGAAGTCACTCATTTTTTTCCAATGTTATCCTTTGTTAATTTCAAGACCGATTTTGAAACAGGTATAAATTATTCAAAAAAAATATGGGAATTGGGTAACAAATACAACCTATCCGCCTATGATGCCGCTTACCTTGAACTTGCAGAACGAAAAAATGCTGTTTTATGCACATTAGATGACGATTTACTGGAAGCGGCAAAAAAGCGCGGAGTAAAAATTATTACTGCATCTTGACCGTATTGCAATTTTCATATAAATTGGCTTTATGTTTATAAAAATATTTCTTCTTTTACTATTCTTTGCGGTTACGATTTTTATCGGACTTTATTTCCGAAAAAGAGCGGCAAGCGTAAATGATTTCGTGTTGGGCGGCCGCAATGTAGGCCCGTGGCTTACGGCGTTTTCATACGGAGCGACCTACTTCTCCGCTGTCGTGTTTGTCGGATACGCAGGACAGTTCGGCTGGCGGTTCGGTACAGCGGCAGTTTGGATCGGGCTTGGTAACGCGTTTATCGGCTCTTTAATGGCTTGGTTCATCCTCGGCAGACGAACGCGCGTAATGACCAATCATATTAAAAGCGCCACAATGCCTGAATTTTTCGGCACACGTTACAGTTCGACAGCGTTAAAGATATGCGCTTCCATAATCGTTTTTATCTTCTTAATCCCATACACCGCTTCGCTTTACAACGGGCTTTCGCGTCTTTTTGCGATGGCGTTCGGCATACCGTTTGAGTATTGCATTTGGGCGATGGGAATTCTTACCGCGATATTTGTCGTCGCAGGCGGCTACTTCGCGACTGCGGTTAACGATTTTATTCAAGGTTCAATTACGGTGATCGGTATAATCGCGGTTATCGCCGTGGCACTGGGAAGTAAAGGCGGTTTTATGCCGGCTATTGATTCTCTTGCTCAGGTAAACGATTCCGCAATTCCGCGCGGCAACATCCCCGGAATATTCACTTCATTCCTTGGTCCCGATCCAATATCGTTAATCGGCGTATTAATTTTAACATCTCTTGGAACATGGGGGCTTCCGCAGATGGTAGCACGATTCTACTCCATTAAAAGCGAAACGATGATCACCAAGGGCGCTATTGTTTCCACATTCTTCGCGGTTTTTGTAGCAGGCGGATGTTATTTCCTCGGCAGTTTCGGAAGGATTTTCGCGACTCCCGCAGATGTAAAGGCAAACGGNTTTGACTCCATCATTCCCGGCATACTTGCGAATTTCAACAGCGACTGGATGATGGGATTAATAATCGTTCTTGTNTTCGCGGCTTCCATATCGACGCTTTCTTCGTTAGTNATGTCTTCATCTTCAACGTTAACGCTGGATTTNTTAAGAGGCAATATAATCAAAAATATGAGCGATAAAATGCAGTTGTTTATTATCCGTTCATTAATAATTGTGTTTATAATTATTTCATCTGTAATCGCGATTGGCGTGTACAAAGGCGGAATTACATTTATCGCGCAGTTGATGGGCGTTTCATGGGGAGCGCTTGCCGGCTCATTCCTCGCGCCGTTCCTTTACGGATTGTACTGGAAGAAAACCAGTAAATTGGCGGTCTGGGTTTGTTTTATATTCAGCACTTCCGTGATGATACTTAATGTCTTGTTCAGAAGTTCGTTCCCAGAGCTTTTAAGATCGCCGATTAACGCAGGCGCGTTCTGCATGCTCGCGGGGCTTGTCATCGTGCCGTTAATAAGTTTAATTTCCAAAGCGCCGGATAAATCGGTAGTCGATCGATGTTTCTCTTGCTACGATGAAACTGTTATGGTAAAAGTCAAGGATGATCTTGGGAACTAGTTATTTTTGAGAAGAGGTTCTCGCTAAGACGCAAAGGGCGCAAAGATCGCAGAGAGACGCGCATGCTTCGAATTACGCTCTTAAACACAAGAATTCTTTGATTACTTAGTAATCGTTTATTTTTCTGTTTAAGAATGGCATTCGGACAGCAACTCCGCAGTCTTTGCGTCTTTGCGCCTCTGCGAGAAAACACTCTCAACTATTTTTTCTTTTAATATGTCAAGTCCGACATTGTTTTTAACCGAGACAGCGATACCGTCCGGGAAGCGTTTTAATAAATCTTCAAGAGCTGTAGACTCGCCGCCTGTTGGAAGGCGGTCAATTTTATTAAGTAATATAATTATTGGAATCTCGTGAGCGTTCAGCTCTTTAAGAACTGAAATTGTTGTTTTGTAATTGTCTTCGATTGCCGGATCAGATGCGTCCAGAATGTGGATAAGCAGTGAAGCAAGAGCAGCTTCTTCCAATGTGGAATGGAACGCTTTTATAAGCGAATGCGGCAGATCGCGGATAAAACCTACGGTGTCCGTCAGAAGAACAGGCGCACTGGGCGCAGGTTCGAAACGGCGCGTTACAGCATCCAGAGTGCAAAAAAGTTTGTCCTGCGCAATGACATCGGCGCCTGTTAATGCGTTGAGCAGACAGGACTTACCTGCGTTTGTGTAGCCTACAATCGCGCAGACGGGTATGTTACTGCGTTCCCTCCGCCGTCTCTGCTCTTGGCGCTGCTTGCGCACCTGCTTAATTTCTTCTTCCAGTAAATGAATGCGTTTTTCTATTTTTCTCCGGTCTGTTTCAAGCTTGGTTTCGCCTGAGCCTTTCGTGCCGTATCTGCCGCCCTTCTGGCGCGAAAGATCGATGTACTTATGCGTTAACCTCGGTAAAAAGTAAGTTAACTCAGCTAGTTTTACCTGCAGCTCAGCTTCCCTCGTGGTCGCCCGTTCCGCGAAAATGCGGATTATCAGCTCCTGCCTGTCAACAACCGGAAGCGCCGAAAGTTCTTCCCAATTCCTCTGCTGTGACGGGCTCGGATTCCAGTCAAAGACCAATAAATCGCTTTCCGTTTCCGCCGCTTTCTGCGACAGCTCCTGCGCCTTGCCGCTGCCCATCCCAAAACGCGGACTTTTCTCACGCACACGGATTTTCTCATGCGCGGCGATAACAAGACCAAGACTTTCACAAAGTCCTTCCAGTTCCACCGCTTTTGCCTGATCGCCCGAACCGCCGCCAACTATGCTGACTAAAAAAGCTCTCTTCGATTTATCCTGAGTTTCATAAAGTATCTGCACAAAAGAATTATAACATAAAATTGGTATACACTAACCGCGGATTTTCGCAGATTAGACGGATTAACGCGGATTAAGAAGGAAGGTGAAAATCAAAGCTTAAATAAATAAAAAAAAGGAGAACCTTCGCTCGTCTATGACTCGCTCGGTTTAGATTCCGCGCTAATCCTGAAGTAAGAAAAACCTGTAGATTGCTCACAGCCAGCTTACAACACGCTGATAAATCCGCGCTAATCCGTGGTTTCTGTGTCCCAACCGAGATATAGAATATTTTTCATCATTTTGCTACGATGTGATTATGAACTGTTTAACCGCTGACGAGCTTCGCAGCAAATATATCAATTTTTTCACATCAAAGGGGCATACTCAGATTCAGGGGAAATCTCTGCTGCCCGAAAATGACCCGACTGCGCTTTTTACAATGGCGGGGATGCATCCTTTGGTTCCCTATCTTTCGGGCGAGGAGCATCCTGCGGGAAAGAGGCT
>WQSF01000079.1 GCA_009788065.1 Treponema sp. | reverse complement strand
GCTTCACGTACCGGCAGAAATATCCCCACTCCTTTAATGACGCAAATCGCAAAAATCCCGAACATTGCAGGCGTAAAAGAATCTTCAGGCGACATTAATCAAATTGGGGATGTTATAAGAGAAATCGCGATACCGCGTAAAAAAAGCGCAGACAAGTTCTGGGTTCTGTCGGGCGACGACAGTTTTATACTCCCGTTAATAAGTTTAGGCGGAGACGGAGTAATATCAACAATTTCCAATTTGTTACCTGCAAAAGTAAAAGCTCTGACACAATCCGCGCTGGACGGCGATTACGAAAAAGCCCGCGCTATTCATTACGAACTTATCCCTTTCATGAAAGCGGCTTTCATAGAAACCAACCCCGCTCCGATCAAACGGGCTCTTACATGGGCTGGTCTCCCCGGCGGCCCTGCGCGGCTGCCGATGGGCAAACTCGCTCCCGCAAGTGAAGAAACACTGCGTAAAGCGATGGTTGAACTGGGGATTATTAAGTAAGAGGTAATTATTTTTTCTTAGTTTTCTTGGCAGCAGGCTTTTTGGGTTTTGGTGCGGCAGCTTTCTTAGGTTTAGCAGGCGCGCTCTTTTTGGGTTGCGCTGCGGCAGTTTTTTTGGGTTTGTCGGATTTTACCTTCTGCGCTTCTTTAATTGGCTCTTTCTTCTTCGCAGCTTCCTTCTTGGGTGTTTCCTTCTTAGGCGCTTCTTTTTTTAGCGGTTCTTTTTTCGGCAATTCTTTATTAAGTATTTCTTCCTTAGGCGCTTCTTTTTTTGGTTTTTCCGTGACAATCTCAGGCGCATCAGGTTTGCCGCCTGCCGGGATTTTCATACCCTGAGTTTTGAAAGTGGCTTCGTACAACTCTACATATTTAAGAGCCGAACTTTCCCACGAAAAATCACTGGTCATTCCGCGTTCCTGCATCTGAGCAATGTCTTTGGGTCTGTTGTAATATGCCCAGACTGCCCAACCTACTGTATTGTAAATTGAAGACGGATTTAATTGTTCAAACATAAAACCTGTTCCGGCGCCTGTTTTTTCATCGTAATTTTTTACAGTGTCAACAAGACCGCCCGTACCGCGGACGATCGGAAGAGTTCCATAAACAAGCGAATACATCTGGTTTAAACCGCATGGCTCGTAAAGGCTCGGCATCAAGAAAAAGTCGGAGCCCGCTTCGATTAAATGGCTTATTTTTTCGCTGTAACCGATTTTTGCCCCAAAGTTTGAAAGACGTGAAGCTAAACCTGTTATTTCATTCTCGCACCAGTATTCGCCTGAACCAAGAAGAATCATCTGTAAGTCCATGTCCCTGCAAATTGACCATGCGGAACCGTAGGTAGGACCAAAAAGTTCGCCGACGCCTTTTTGATCTGTTAAACGTGTAACCATTCCTATCACAGGCACGTTTGGATCATCATGAAGACCGAACTCTTTCTGTAAAACTTTTTTCGCTATTGCCTTACCTGCCATGTCTTTAACGGAGTAAGTCTGCGGTATGTATTTATCTTTTGAAGGATTCCATACATCTGTATCAATTCCGTTTAATATGCCGCAGTAATCCGCGTTGCGGTACCTCAGCACTCCGTCGAGCCTGAAGCCGTGAGCCTGCGTCATTGTTTCTCTGGCGTAGTTAGGTGAAACTGTGTTGAGCTTGTCGGCGCTGTAAAGCCCCGCTTTCAGCATATTCAGCATGCTCCAGTCCTCAAAACCGCCGTTATAAAAAACATCCCAGCCAAGACCGGCATAATCAAAATTATCCTTATGATAAATCCCCTGATACCCAAGATTGTGGATTGTAAGGACAGAAACAGTTTTTTTAAATTCGCCGCTTGCGCTTGCTGCCCTCTCCGCGAATTTTAAATAAACAGGAGCGACCGCGGCAGGCCAGTCATGCGAATGAAGGACATCGGGGTACCATTTAATTTTCCGGCAAAGCTGAAAAACGGCGCGGCTGAAAAACATAAAACGTCTTGAGTTGTCGATAAAATCAGTCTCTACAGCGTTTCCGTAAACGCCGTCTCTGCCGAAAAATATTTCATGATCGATAAAATAGACTTTTACAGGGTTTTTTGACATACCGGGCATTTCGGTTGTGTAAACGGCGCTCCATTCCTGAATGCCGCCGCCCATCGGAGTACCCATCGCGCCAGGGATCAGCGTTAACTTACTGCGGTCGATATTATAATAACGCGGAATAACAATTCGTACATCATGCCCAAGATTCGCAAGACTTATAGATAAAGCGGAAACCATATCCGCGAGACCGCCGGTTTTCGCCCAAGGAACAGCCTCACTGGACACCATCAATATCTTCAAAACAATCTCCTGTTATGCAGCTAATCTGACCACCTGACCACTTTCAAGCGGTCTGGTATTAAAAGTTATCCGCCATTTTTAAATTATTATCGCTCAGTATCTTCAGCGCTTTTTCATGATCCTTTATTTTAAAAATAACTACCGCTTTACCAATCTGACCTTCCAGCGAAGCGTAAAGGTATTCGATGTTTACCTGCGATTGCTGGAAAAGATCCATCAGCTTCGCAAGACTTCCCGGCTTGTCTTCAAGCTCGACAGCCACAACATCGGTCTGTCTTGTGGTAAAACCCGAGGCGTTTAACGCGTCAATCGCTTTGTCAGTCTTGTCTACTATCAGGCGCAAAATGCCGAAATCGGCGGTGTCAGCGATGCTTATTGCGCGTAAATTTATTTGAGCGGCAGCAAGAGCTTTTGTAACCTCGCTGAGCCTGCCTGTTGTGTTATCTAAAAAAACTGATATTTGTTTAATCCCCATGAATGTCCTCCAACATCTATAATTGTAATGTTAAATCTTCCTGTTGTCGAGAACCCTTTTTACCTTACCGACTTCAGGTCTTGCAAGCGTTTTTGGTTCAACAAGTTTCACTTTTATACCGATTTGCAGCTTGCTCTTTAATGTCTGTTCAATACGGCTTTTAAGAATTTCCAATCCGCGCGTCTCATCGCTGAAAAATTCTTTTTTCACCTCAACTTGTAATTCCACTTCGTCAAGATGATTTTCGCGGGTGATAATTATCAGGTATTGCGGCTCCGTTCCTTCGATTTCTATTAAAGCCTGCTCAATCTGGCTCGGGAAAACATTAACGCCGCGGATGATCAGCATGTCGTCGGTTCTGCCGAAAAGACGGTGTATGCGCCTTGTAGTGCGTCCGCATGAACAAGGTTTATCAATGAAACAGGTGATGTCGCGCGTGCGGTAGCGAAGAAGCGGCGTGCCTTCTCTTGTAATGGTTGTAAAAACAAGCTCGCCTTTTTCTCCGGCAGGAACAGGTTTTCCTGTTTCAGGATTAATTATTTCCGGGTAGAACATATCTTCGTTTACATGCATGCCGTCCTGCGCTTCACATTCAAATGAAACACCGGGACCGATTATTTCCGTTAAGCCGTAAATATCGTACGCCTTCATGTTGTAACGCGCTTCAATCTCGCCGCGCATGTTTTCGCTCCATGCTTCAGCTCCAAAACATCCCTTGCTTATGGGAAGACTTTTTAAATCGATGCCTTTTTCGGCAGCCTGTTCCGCAAGGTACAGCGCGTACGACGGCGTACATGTGAGCATTGTCGATCCAAAATCGCGCATTATCATGAGCTGTCTTTCTGTAAGACCGCTCGACATCGGAAGAATTTCGGCGCCGATTTTTATGGAACCGTAATGGGCTCCCAAACCGCCTGTGAAAAGCCCGTAACCGTAACAGTTCTGAACGATATCGTCTCTGGTACAACCTGCGCCGGCTAGAGTTCTTGCCATCGCCTCGCTCCATATTTCGAGATCTTTACTTGAGTATTCGTTTACTATCGGCTTTCCGGTAGTGCCTGTGCTCATGTGAACTTCTACGATCCTTTCCTGGGGACACGCGCGCAGTCCGTGAGGATAGTTCAACCGAAGATCGTCCTTGGTGGTAAACGGCAATTTTTCGATATCTTCTATACTGTGAAGATCGTTAGGTTTAATTTTTAACTCGTCAAATTTTTGACGGTAAAAAAGCACTCTTGAATAAAGAGTCTCCGCCAGATTTTTTAATGACGCAAGTTGAATTCGCTTTCGCGCTTGCACGTCCATACATTCGCGCTCGGGGTTGAAAATCATACTGTCTCCTATGTGACATAAAAAACCGCTTTCTGCCACTCTGCGGCTTCCCGCTTTTCAGGCTGAGAAACGCGCATTTATTGAAATGATATTAAAAACTGAAGTTTTGTAATTATATTATAATAAAACAGGCGATGAGGCAAGTCTTTCGTCCATTCTGCGCAGACGTCTTGAAAGATCGCGCGCAAGATTCATAATAATCAAAGAAAATGTCCTTGTATCGAATTTATAAATATCCCGTAAACCTTTATTTGAGATAGACAGCACCGTAACCTGCGTAAGAGCTTTAATGCTCGCCACGGAGGGCATAACATCAAGCACCTCCATCTCGCCGAACGCTTCGCCTTCGCTGAATTTGGAAAGTTCAATATCCCCTTTTGTTACAGATACCTGCCCCCTCGTAAGAAAGAATATTTTATCGTTGGGTTTCCCTTCGGTGATAATGTAATCGCCGGGGTTAAACTCTTCTTTTAGCATAAAAGGAATAATTCCTTCTATCTGCTCCTCCAGAAGCCCGCCGAAAAGAGAATACTTCTGTAGCGCGGTAGGGTCTACCATTACTATTATGGTAACAAATGACCGGCATTTCCACAAGTATTTTATTTTTGATACAGGCGGTTGACATTTTTTTAATTATTTTTAGGACTTTTGCAAATTTTTCACAGGTGACTGACACCGTTATGATAAATCAAACATTAAACTTGAAAAACATAACATCCCCGTCCTGAACGACATAATCCCTGCCCTCAAGACGATATTTGCCCGCTTCTTTAATCTTCGCTTCTGTTCCGTGGGTGAAAATATCTTCGCATGTGTAAACTTCGGCTTTTATAAAACCTTTTTCAAAATCGGTGTGGATAACGCCTGCCGCTTTAGGCGCTGTGTCCCCGGCGTGGAACGTCCATGCGCGGCATTCGTCTTTTCCCGATGTAAAAAATGTGCGAAGCCCGAGCAATTTGTAAGCGCTGTGGATTAACGAAGAAAGTCCTGTTTCTTCAAGACCGAGGTCGTCAAGAAAGGCTTTTTTTTCTTCAGGGTCTTCGATGCCGCAAAGGTCGGCTTCAAATTTTCCGCAGATGCTGATGGCTTCGGTTCCTTCGCTCTCGGCGTGTTTTTTTACCTTTTCTGTCAAGGCGTTGCCGGATTTGATCCCATTTTCGTCAACATTACAGACATAAAGCTGAGGTTTCGCGGTTATAAAATGGCAGTCGTAAATTGCCGCTTTTTCTTCGCCGGTTAAACTAAGCGATCGGATGGGCTGGGCGTTTTCCAGCGCGGGTCCGATTTTATCCAATATTGAAATGACAAACTCGCTCATCTTTTTTTCGTTCGGATTTTTTAATGTTTTTTCCGCGCGTTCGCGGCGTTTGGCTAAGGTCTGCATGTCGGCTAACGCAAGTTCGATATCGATTGTTTCGATGTCGGATAAAGGGTCGAGTTTTTCGGTTACATGGACTACATCGGCGTTTTCAAAACAACGCACAACATGGGTGTAAACAGCGGCGTCGCGGATATGCGATAAAAACTGGTTGCCAAGTCCTTCGCCTCTGGACGCGCCTTTTACAAGACCGGCAATGTCAACAAATTCTACCGTTGCGGGGATTGTCCTGTCCGGCGTGAAAATAGCCGTCAATTTATCCAGCCTTATGTCGGGGACATTGATAACACCCACATTTGCTTTGATTGTGCTGAAGGGAAAATTCGCTGTCTCCGCCGGAGTACCGCATAAAGCGGAAAAAATAGTGGTTTTTCCCACATTTGGCAAACCTAAAATGCCGCAATTTAAAGCCATGAAGGGATTATAGCATTTTGACGCTTTTTGTTAAAGCGGTTTTTTGGCATACAATTATTTAATTATCCATAGTATAATGTATTGAAAGCTGGGGTATTAGAGGTGTAAAAATGAAGTTGGTTAAGGCATCTGTATGTTTCTTAAATATTTTATTACTTTTATCAGCAGTATTTCTTGGCGGCTGCGCTCAGAATGAAAAAAATAAATTCGACAACACCGGCAGATTTTCCGATTACAGGCAAATCCCCGGAGTTACAGAAGATGAAATAAATGCCATAAACAAGCTTCGGGAAAAAACAGATCACTTTACATACGCCATGCCTTTAAGTATCGAAGCGTTTATAGGCAGCAGCGGAGAAATTCGCGGATTCACAACGCTCTTTTGCGAATGGCTTACAGAACTTTTTAATATTCCCTTTAAGCCGCAGTTATTCGAGTGGCTGGATTTACTTGACGGGCTTGATACCGGAGATATTTCTTTTACGGGCGAATTAACATGGACGGAGCCGCGCAGCAAAATTTATCACATGACAACTGACATCGCTTCGCGTCCGTTAAAATATTTCCGCCTAGCCGGAAGCAGACCTCTTTCGGATATTATGCGAGAGAGACCTATGCAATGCGGTTTTATCGAAGGCACTTCCACGATAATAACAGTCTCATCGGAACTTACTGCGGGAGATTTTGAAGTTGTCACTCTAAGCGATGTAAGCTTTGTTTACGACGCGCTAAAAAGCGGAAAGATCGACGCTTTTTATTACAGCGGCACTATCGCTGTCAATTTTATTAATTACAACGATGTTATTGCTTACGATTTTTACCCGTTGATATACCGTCCTGTTTCACTAACGGCAAAGGATGATGCGTTAAAGCCGATCATTTCGGTCGTTGAAAAATTACTGCAAAACGGCGGGCTGCGCCATCTTGTTAAATTGTATAATCAGGGAGAACACGAATACCACAGATTTAAACTGCAAACGCAGCTTACAGTCGAAGAGCTGGAATACATTAAAAATAATCCAGTTATACCAATCGGCGTCAACCCCGGAAGTTATCCCGGCAGTTTTTTTGATCCGCGCGATAAAAAATGGAAAGGCAGTTTTATCGATATAATGGACGAAGTTGAATATCTTACGGGATTGACCTTTAAACGAATGAACGATGAAAAAACAGTGTGGCCTGATATTTTACAAATGCTTGAAGACGGAAAGATTAAAATGGCGCCCGATGTAATTCAAACACCTGATCGCATGAATAGGTTCCTCTGGCCCGACACGGAAATGCTAACCGATAATTTCGCGCTGATTTCCAACACAGATTATCCTGATATCAAAGTAAACGAAATCTTGTATGTAAAAGTCGGTCTTGCGAAAAACACCGCGTATTCGTCTATTTTTAAAAAATGGTTTCCCAATCATATTAATAACATTGAATATGAAAGCATGGATGCGGCTCTTAAAGCTTTGCAGAAAGGCGAAGTTGATATGGTTATGGCAAATCAAAGATCGATTTTATATTTAACACACTATTTGGAACTTCCCTACTATAAAGCGAATATTGTATTTGATTATATAATGTACACTCATCTTGGATTTAATTTAAACGAAGAGATACTATGCTCTATCACAAGCAAGGCGCTTAACAGCATAGATTCAAAAGGTATTTCGGATTACTGGTTGAAAAGAACTTACGACTTTCGCAGCAAGTTAGCCGAAGCGCAGATGCCGTGGATCATCGGCGCTGTCATTATGTCTTTGTGCATTGTCGCCCTCTTCCTCATTCTTTTTATTAGAAGCAGAAGTCAGGGGAAACAGCTTATAGCTCTTGTAAACAAACGGACACACGAACTTGCCGTTCATCAAAATACAATTACCACTTTGTTCGATTCCAT
>WQSF01000078.1 GCA_009788065.1 Treponema sp. | reverse complement strand
GAAATTTACGCCGAGGAAGAAGTGCGCCGCATCGCTGTTGTCGCTTTCGATATGGCGATGAAGAGAAGTAAAAAAGTAACCAGCGTTGACAAGGCGAATGTGCTGGAAAGTTCAAGGCTGTGGCGGCAGGTTGTCGGCGAAACCGCAAAGAATTATCCCGAAGTAAAATTGGAAAATTTATACATCGATAATGCGGCAATGCAGCTTGTGCGTAATCCTCGTCAATTTGACGTTATTGTAACGGGTAATATGTTCGGCGATATTTTATCGGATGAGGCAAGCATGATCACGGGTTCCATCGGGATGCTGCCTTCGGCTAGCCTTGGAAAGAGCAGTTTTGGAATGTATGAGCCTGTTCACGGTTCGGCGCCTGACATCGCCGGGCAGGATAAGGCAAACCCAATGGCAACGATTTTGTCCGTCGCGATGATGCTTCGCTATTCCTTCGCTCTTTCCAATGAAGCTGACGCAATTGAACGCGCCGTTAAAGCCGTGCTTTCCAAAGGCTTCCGTACAGGTGACATTTGCTCAGACGGCAAGAACTTGATCGGCACAAAGGAAGCAGGCGATTTAATTGCAAGCGAAGTCAGGTAATAGCAGATACTGTGTATTCCGGCGGCAGTAAAACAATTTTAAATTAAAAAAGGATAAGCCCCAGGGGACTTATCCTTATAAACGGTATAATTATTTACAAATTACGGAGTAAAAGTTTTAGATATAACATTTGCTGACAGAGCCGTTGTAACAGTATAATCAAAACCGTATTTAACTGTATACGTGACTTGAACCTGGCATTCTTGTCCGGGAGTGTAAGTAGTTAATGAAATGGTATCGGTTGATTTTGTTCCTTCTAGTAAATTTTCTTTACCAGCGTCATATGCAGTTAGATTTACTGCACTTGCAATTATTGGATTTAAACCTTGATTAACATTGATTGAATAATCGAAAATAGGATTCATATTTTTAATATTTATTATAATTCTGTTTGGATATGTATCACTGGCATCATTCTTGTAAGTTATTACTTCAATATCGGCGGCTGTGTTAGTGAAGGAACTTGAAATATTAGTTCTGGGTACCGGAATATTGGCTTTTACAGATGTTTTTGCTTCGGCTACATTACCATATAAATTCATATTAACCGATTTTATCGTGTAAGTATAACTTTTATCGTTTTCAAGCCTGTTATTGGTGAAGTTATGAACATCAAGGTACCACACCGTATCTGCATCCAATGAAGAATCAAGAAGTATATTATTCGAGCCGTCCGACCGGTAGATAGCGTAACCGTCCGTGTTTATGGCAGCCGACCATGTAACAAGGATGCAGCCGGGATATGCAACAGCCTTTAACGCGGATACTGCGTCCGGCGAATTTCCGATTGTAACGGTTCCTTCTATGAGGGTGGTTTCTTCTTCTTCTTTACAACCCATGAATACAACGGCAAAACATAATAAAATTGCCGCTACTAAAAGATAAATCCTTTTCATTGTTCTCTCCTTTGAGAATTTTTCCCGACCACAAGATCGGTATCATTGACAGTCCTTCTTAAAAATGTTCCATAAATAACATTTCACCAACCATAATGGAGACATTTTACCTTGAAATGCCTGTTTTGTCAAGATTTGCTTTTTTACAGTCATGTGTATAAAAAATCATACAGTAATTTTTCGATTTTTAATGTTTATATTTTTTATGTATAAATTATTTCGTTTTTTTATCTTTTTTTATCAGATAAATAAGTGTAAAATAGAACACAAAGGAAGATATATATGGATATTAAAATTGCAAAAAAAAAGGATTTATCTGGTATTCTCGAATTATATGAACAATTACATAACGGTAACGCTTCCTGTTTAACTAAAAAAGAAGCAAATAAGATATGGGATGAGATTGATAAAAATAATATTAAATATTTCCTGGCAAAATCGGACGGAAAAGTATTAGGGTCATGTTATATTTGCATAATACCGAATCTGACATACAGCGGAAAATCTATAGGGTATATCGAAAATTTAATTACGGACGAAAGCAACAGAAGGAAAGGGATAGGTAAAAGATTAATTCAGAAAGCGATAGAATACGCGAATGAAAATAATTGTTATAAAGTAGTTTTACAAAGCGGTTTAAAAAGAGAAGAAGCGCATAAATTTTACGAAAAAATGGGATTTAACGGAAAGACGAAAATCGCGTATGAATTAAGATTTTAAATTTAGCGAAATTTGACTTAATTAAATAATGTCCGAAATTGTTCATTTTTTTTACTTAATATATGTATACTATTTATCAACAGGTAATATGGAGGAACCGTGTTAAAACCGTATAATTTATTGGAGAATGTACTGATTGATATAGAAAATGGAATAAAAGAAAATATCAATATAGGCTCTCTGGCGAAAAAATACTCATTCTCAGACAGGCATATTCGAAGGCTGTTCAGGTTTGCTTTTAAACAGCCCATGGCGAGTTATATCCGTTCGCGCAAATTAGCGTCCAGTCTTGATGATTTACTCTCGACAGATATAAATGTGCTTGATATCGCTTTAAATTATAATTTTGGTTATGAACAGTCATATATCAGGTCTTTTAAAAGCGAATTTGGAGTTACTCCCGGCGAATTTCGCAAGTCGGGACATTTTGTTAAAGTAAAACCTCCTTTGCATCTGTTTAATGAAAATATTTTGAAAGACGGCATCATTTTCGGACCTGATATTGTAATGGTTCCGAAATTTCACGTTGCAGGCGTTAGTAACATTATTCCTTTCAGCAAATCAGTATCTTTGGCTCCAAAAGCCGCGATAAATTTTTGGGAGAATGAACGTATAAATATTAATAATGTTAAAAATCCTAACGTGTATATCGGGCTTACATGCAATATAAATCATGAAAACGAGAATTCGGAATATATAACTTCTGTACAGGTTAGAAATCTTAAAAATATTCCTCATGGTTATCGTACTTACACTTTTAACAGTTCTTTATGCGCCAGGTTTCGATATATCGGACAGCATCATTTTTATAATTTAGATAAAAACAGGGCGGGAGAAATGTATAATTCGATACGGAAGTTTGCCAGTCATAAAAATGTTAAATACGCTTTGTTAAATGATCAGGTTTATTTTGAAAAGATAGATATTGACTGTTACGACGGCAATTACTGTCAAATGGAATGGTTTACGCCTGTTATTGAAAAGATATAAATGATAAAACAGGCTTGACAAAATTCTTTTAATTTTGTATAGTGTTCATAGAAACAGCAAAGGCGCTGAATCTAGCTGCCTAACCGCTACAGTTAGTGGTCAGGTGTTTGGATTCGGCGCCTTTTTTATTTGCTTTTTTCGAAAATTTATAGCAATTTTAGGAGTTTAAGATGAAAGACATTACGAAATTATTTGGAAGCATGGTCTTTAACGATGCGGTCATGCAGGCGCGTCTGCCGAAGGATATTTACAAATCCATGAAAAAGACGATATCGCAGGGTATTCATCTGGATCAGGATATCGCCAACGCGGTAGCGAACGCCATGAAGGAATGGGCAATCGAAAAAGGCGCAACCCATTTTACGCACTGGTTCCAGCCAATGACAGGAACTACAGCGGAAAAACACGACAGTTTTATTTCTCCCACAGGGGACGGAAAAGTAATCGTTGAGTTTTCAGGCAAGGAGCTTGTCCGCGGCGAGCCGGATGCGTCAAGTTTTCCCTCAGGCGGACTCCGCGCCACTTTTGAAGCGAGAGGCTACACTGTTTGGGATACAACCTCTTACGCGTTCATCAAAGACGGAACTCTTTGCATACCGACAGCTTTCTGTTCCTACTCAGGCGAAGCCCTCGACAAAAAAACGCCGCTCTTGCGTTCGATGGAAGCGGTCGATAAGCAGGCTATGCGCATACTCAAGCTTTTCGGTAACACAACAGCAAAACGCGCAATCACAACTGTAGGACCTGAACAGGAATATTTTTTAATTGATAAAGACATGTTCCTTGTGCGCCCTGATTTAATTTACACTGGAAGGACATTGTTCGGCGCGCGTCCGCCTAAGGGACAGGAACTTGAAGATCATTATTTCGGCTGCATTAAGCCGCGCGTCTCGGCTTTCATGAAAGACCTTGACGAAGAACTTTGGAAACTCGGCGTTTACGCGAAGACGAAGCACAACGAAGTCGCTCCCGCTCAGCACGAGCTTGCCCCGATTTTTTCTACAACAAATATAGCGGCTGATCATAATCAGATTACGATGGAATTAATGAAGACAGTCGCCAACAGACACGGTCTTGCGTGTCTGTTACACGAAAAGCCGTTCGCAGGAGTTAACGGAAGCGGAAAGCATAACAACTGGTCAATCGGCACAGACACAGGCATCAACCTGCTTGAACCCGGCGATACTCCGCAGGATAACGCGCAATTCCTGTTGTTTTTAGTCGCGGTAATTAAAGCGATTGACGAGTATCAAGATTTAATGCGCCTTTCCGCCGCGAGCGCGGCAAACGATCACCGCCTTGGCGCGAACGAAGCGCCTCCGGCGATTATCTCGATGTTTATCGGCGATGAATTAAAAGAAATCCTTGACGCGATAGAATCAGGCTCCAGTTACAAAGGAAAGAAAAAGCACGAGATGGAAATCGGCGTAACGGTATTGCCGCACTTCCCGAAGGATTCAACGGATCGCAACCGCACATCTCCTTTCGCGTTTACAGGCAACAAGTTTGAGTTCCGTATGCTTGGCTCTACTTTTTCTATCTCGGGACCGAACATCGTTCTTAACACAATTACAGCCGAAGCGCTCAGCCAGTTTGCCGATAGTCTTGAAAAGTCAAAGAATTTTACCGCCGATGTTGCGGCACTTGTCAAGAAAACATACAGCGAACATAAAAGAATTATTTTTAACGGCAACAACTATTCCGATGAATGGGTAGCAGAAGCTGAAAAGCGCGGGCTTTCAAACTTAAAGACCACGGTTGACGCGCTGCCCAAATTTATCGAGAAGAAGAGCATAGCGCTTTTTGAAAAGCATCGTGTGTTTACAGAAACAGAAATCCATTCGCGTTATGAAATATTAATGGAATCATATTGTAAGACGCTTCATATCGAAGCGCTTACAATGGTAGACATGGTTAAAGGCGAAATAATTCCGGCGTGCATGGATTATCAAGGGGAGCTGATTGATCTTCTGCGTAAGAAAAAAGCGTATGCCGGTGATAATATCGACTGTACGCTTGAACAGCACTTCCTGAACAACATTACAAAATTATCGGGATGCCTTTTGAACAAGCTGACCGCTTTGGAAAGCGCTGTTTTGGAATCTTCACAGGAACGCGAAATTTTAGCGCAAGCGGTTTTCTACCGCGACAGGATTTTTACTGCAATGTCGGAACTCAGGCTCATTGTTGATGAGCTTGAGACGCTGGTCGCGAAGAAGCATTGGCCGATTCCAACCTACGCGGAGCTGTTGTACAGTGTAATTTAAAATGACTAAATATATTTTTGTTACAGGCGGTGTTGTTTCAGGTCTCGGAAAGGGGATTACCGCCGCGTCGTTAGGCAGATTGCTCAAGCAAAGGGGTCTCAAAGTCGCGGCGCAAAAGCTAGACCCATATATGAATATGGATCCCGGAACGATGAGCCCGTTCCAGCACGGCGAAGTATTTGTTACAGACGACGGCGCGGAAACCGATCTTGATCTTGGACATTACGAACGTTTCATCGATGAAAACCTGACTAAACTGAGCAACCTGACATCCGGTAAAGTTTACTGGAGCGTGCTTGAAAGGGAACGCGCCGGAGGTTATCTCGGCGGCACGGTGCAGGTTATTCCTCATGTTACAGAAGAAATTAAAAACTTTATTTATGCCGGAGCCGAAAATAACGGTGTAAATGTTTTAATCACGGAAATCGGCGGCACAACGGGTGATATTGAAAGTCAGCCGTATCTGGAAGCCATCCGCCAGATTTCTCTGGAAAAGGGGCACGAGAATTGTCTTTTTATCCATGTAACTCTGGTGCCGTATTTGAAGGCTTCAGGCGAGCACAAATCAAAGCCGACTCAGCACTCTGTTAAAGAGCTGCGCGCGATTGGTATTTCGCCTAACATAATTGTTACGCGCGCTGATGAGCCGATCAGCAAGGACATAAGAGACAAAATATCGTTATTTTGCAATGTTAAACCTGACTGTGTTATAGAAAATATTACTGTTCCGTCGCTTTACGAGGCGCCGCTTTTCCTGCATGATAACGGCCTTGATAATGTTGTCTGCCGCGAATTGGGATTAGACGCGCCGGAAGCCGATTTAACTGAGTGGCGGAACATGACAAAAAAAATAACAACACGGACAAAAGATGTATATATCGCGATGGTCGGTAAATATGTCAAACTCCGTGATGCATATATTTCTATAATAGAAAGTTTGAATCACGCGGGATTTGAAACCGGCGCGAATGTCAGAGTTTACTGGATTGACAGCGAAGAAGTGACAAAAGAAAACGCCAAGAAAGTTTTTAACGGCATTAACGGAATGATCATTCCCGGCGGTTTCGGCGACAGAGGAATAGAAGGAAAAATAAACGCCTGCCGTTACGCGAGAGAAAATGATATGCCCTATTTGGGAATATGTCTTGGAATGCAGATCGCGGTCATTGAGTTCGCGCGTAATGTATGCGGTTTGGAAGGAGCCAATTCCGGCGAGTTTGACGAAAATTCGCCTCATAAGGTGATCGACATAATGCAGAATCAAATCGGTATGGTTGGAAGCGGAGGAACTATGCGTCTTGGCGCATACCCCTGCAAAACCTCGGAAGGTTCGTTGTTAAGAAAACTTTACGGCGCGGAAGTTATCAGCGAGAGGCACCGTCACAGGTTTGAGTTTAATAACAGCTACCGCGACAGTTTGGTAAAAGCGGGTCTTACAATCTGCGGAATGTCGCCTGACGGCAGTCTTGTGGAAGCTGTCGAGCTTAAGGATAAAAGGTTTTTTACAGGAGTTCAATTTCATCCCGAGTTTAAAAGCCGTCCTAATAAACCGCATCCTTTGTTTTTGGAGCTTATTAGAGCTTCTTTGTAGATTTTAAATTATAACGGCGTTGCCGTTTCACACACAAAGGCGTGTGTTTTTTTGTTTGCGTTATGAGTGAAAAACTTTCAGCGCAAATGAAAGACACACGCTATTTTTTTTGGAGGAATTTATGGAAATGGAAATTACAACGATGATCACGGAAGGCGTCTTCAGCGTATGGTTTCTGGTGGGCGTTGCATTAGTCTTTTTTATGCAATGCGGTTTTGCAATGCTGGAGGCAGGCTTCACCCGCGCTAAAAACGCGGGAAACATCATCATGAAAAATTTGATGGATTTCGGTCTTGGCGCAATCGCGTTTATGCTGCTTGGCTACTGCCTTCTCGCTGCGGAAGATTATGTATTCGGTTTAATTGGAATTCCCAATTTCGGTGTTTTTACCGATTATGGAAATTTTAATCATTCCGATTTTATTTTTAATCTTGTCTTCTGCGCGACAGCGGCGACAATCGTATCAGGCGCAATGGCGGAACGCACAAAGTTCAGCGCGTATTGTATTTACAGTATCGTAATAAGCGCTGTTATTTATCCGATCGAAGCAGGCTGGGTATGGAACTCGGAGGGTTGGCTTAACAAGTTAGGTTTTATTGACTTTGCAGGTTCCGGCGCAATCCACATGGTCGGCGGTATTTCCGCGTTCCTGGGCGCGGCGTTTCTTGGTCCGCGTATCGGAAAATACGCAAAAGACGGGAAGCCGCACGCGATTCCGGGACATAGTTTAACTCTCGGCGCGCTTGGTGTATTTATCCTGTGGTTTGGATGGTACGGTTTTAACGGCGCGGCTGCCGGGGATGTCGGAGAATTGGGATCGATCTTTGTTACAACAACAATCGCAGCAACATCCGCCGCTGTCGCTACGATGATCTTCACATGGATCAAGAACGGTAAGCCCGATGTATCAATGTCGCTTAACGGCGCTCTCGCAGGGCTTGTCGGCATAACAGCAGG
>WQSF01000077.1 GCA_009788065.1 Treponema sp. | reverse complement strand
TCGTGGGGGCAAAAGAATATTTCCCCGGAATCCAAAAAATCAAATACGAAGGACCAAAGAGCAAGAATCCTCTTGCGTTCAAGTATTATGACGCTGATAAAGTTATCGGCGGCAAAAAGATGAAAGATCATCTTCGTTTCGCAATCGCCTACTGGCACAGTTTCTGCGGTGACGGCAACGACCCCTTTGGTCCCGGTACGTTAAAATTCCCGTGGAATGAAGGCGCGAAAGATCCGATGGACGCAGCCGACAGAAAAATGGACGCGGCGTTTGAGTTCTTTACAAAGATCGGCGCGGAATTTTACGCGTTCCATGACAGAGATATTGCTCCCGAAGGCGCAAATCCCGCAGAGAGCGAAAAAAACTTCATGACGTTAGTTGCAAAAGCAAAAAAACTTCAGGGCGAGACAGGCGTTAAACTACTTTGGGGAACAGCGAATGTATTCAGCAATCCGCGCTTTATGAACGGAGCGGCGACCAACCCCGAATTCGGCGTTATTGCGTTAGCTGCAACTCAGGTAAGAGCCGCGATTGATGCGACTATCGACCTTGGCGGTTTAGGCTACACATTCTGGGGCGGACGCGAAGGTTACATGAGCTTACTCAACACAGACCTCAAAAGAGAAAAGGACAACCTTGGACGTTTCCTTACAATGGCAAGGGACTATGCGCGCAAACAGGGATTCAAAGGCGTGTTTTATATCGAACCGAAACCGATGGAACCGACAAAACATCAATACGACTTTGACACAGAAACCGTTATCGGTTTCCTTCGCCAGCACGGTCTTGATAAAGATTTCCGCATGAACATCGAAGCGAACCACGCAGAACTTGCGGGTCACGAATTCGCGCATGAACTTGAAACAGCGGCAGTATCCGGTTTCTTCGGTTCTGTTGATGCAAACCGCGGCGACTGGGTAAACGGCTGGGACACAGACCAGTTCCCGATGAGCTATTACGAAGCTGCAATGGCGATGTTCACAATATTAAAAATCGGCGGCTTTAAAGAAGGCGGCTTGAACTTCGACTCAAAGGTTCGCAGAAATTCCGTAGACCCGGCAGACCTCTTTGTCGCGCACATCGGCGGCATGGACTGTTTTGCGGTCGGCTTGGAAATCGCTCAGCGCATGATCGATGACGGCACAATCCCTAACTTTGTAAAGGATCGTTATGCGTCATTTACTTCAGGCGACGGCGCGAAGTTCTCCAAGGGAGAGCTTACGCTTGAACAGCTTGCAAAAATCGGCACAGACGCAGGATACGGCAAGACCGGCTTAACAAGCGGCAAGCAGGAATATCTTGAAAACGTGTTGAACAGTTATTTATTGGGACTTTAATTAGAGTCTGTCTATAATGTAGCCGCATTGGACTTGTGAGAGAACTTGTTTGGGCATAGCCCAAACGATGATTTATCAAACAAGTCCAATATTTCTCAGCCGCTCAAGCGCGCTTTGTAAAAACGAACGAGGACACGCGGCATTCATCCGCTGAAAGCCGCTTCCGCCTTTTCCGAACATTGGTCCGTCATTCAGCCACAACTTGCATTTTTGGGTGATTGCAGCATCAAGTTCTTTTGAAGAAAGCCCAAGTTCACGGCAATCAAGCCACGCAAGATAGGTTCCTTGAGGCTTAACAAGTTTGATTTTTGGAATATTTGTTTTTAAAAAATTATCCAATAAAGCCATGTTATCTGCAAGATAAATAATAAGCTCATCCAGCCACCGGGCTCCGTCTGTGTATCCAGCTTCGCAGGAAATAAGTCCCATAATATTCGGCTGGCTTAAACCGCAGCTATCGTACTCCTGTTTAAAAGATGCGCGTAACCTTTCATCTGAGATAAAAATATTAGCATGGTGTAAACCTGCAAGATTAAAAGTTTTTGAAGGGGCAGTACAAGTGATTGTGATATCATTAAACCGCTCATCAAGCCCTGCAAACACAAGATGTTTGTTAGGCGAAAATATAATATCCTGATGGATTTCATCGGCGATTACTTTAACGCCGTAACGAAGGCATATTTCGCCCATGCGAAAAAGTTCATCTTGCGTCCATACTCTGCCTGCAGGATTGTGCGGATTGCATAAAATAAAAAGTTTTGCCCGTCTTATTTGATTTTCAAAATCTTCAAAATCTATTGTGTAAATACCGTCTTTGTAAACAAGTTCATTCACAAGCAATGTACGTCCTGTTTTTTGCACAGACGAAGCAAACGGATAATATACAGGCTGCTGAATAACGATGCTGTCCCCTGGTTTTGTAAAAGCGCGTACGGCAAGATACAATGCGTTTACAACGCCGGGAGTTATACAGAGCCATTCTTTTTCCGTATTCCAGTTAAAACGGTTTTTAAACCAATTTTGCACAGCGGAATAATATGATACGCCCGGCTCTGAATAGCCGAAAACCCCATGCCGCGCTCTGGTTGTAAGCGCGTCCTGCACGCATGGAGGAACAGCGAAATCCATGTCTGCAACCCACAAAGGAAGAACGTCTTCAGGTTTTCCCCTCGATACAGGATCGTATTTAATACTGTTTGTGTTTTTTCTTTCGATCGAAGTATCAAAATCGTACTTCATTAACTGTTACCCATAGCTTGCCTTAGATCCTCAATAATATCACTCTCGGCTTCAAGCCCTACAGACAAGCGCAATAGACAGGCGTTTATTCCGCGCCTTTCGCGTTCATCCTGAGGAAGATCGGCATGAGTCTGCATTAAGGGATAGGTGATGAGGCTTTCTGTACCGCCAAGGCT
This sequence comes from Treponema sp., assembly GCA_009788065.1. Lineage (GTDB taxonomy): Bacteria > Spirochaetota > Spirochaetia > Treponematales > Breznakiellaceae > WQXQ01. The sequence goes on along the minus strand of WQSF01000077.1, from coordinate 5,368 downwards.
TTCTGCGTATTTAATTACTTTTACGTTTTCCAAAATTGATTTTGCTGTTTGTTCGGTATCAACAGTAAAAGAAATCATTCCGCCGAAGCCGCTCGCCTGACGGCATGAGATTGCGTAATCAGGATGATCCTGTAAACCGATATAATATACTTTTTTTACTTTTTTTTGTTCAGTAAACCACTTTGCGACAGCAAGCGCGGTTTTATTATGGCGTTCCATTCGCACCGCGAGAGTTTTTATTCCGCGGATAATTAAAAAACTGTCAAAGGGCGAAAGACATCCGCCTGTTGTTTTTGCGATAAAACGAAGCCTTCCGGCAAGATCACTGTCTTTTACCGTCAGCATACCGGAAAGCGTATCGTTATGACCGCCAAGGTATTTAGTTCCGCTGTGAAGCACGATATCCGCGCCTAAAGACAGAGGTCTTTGAAAAACAGGGGTAAGAAAAGTGTTATCAACAATTAAAAGAATTTTATTTAAGTCGTTTTGTGCGTTTTGTTTTAACTGCGCAGCAGCTTCGATATCAACCACATTCATCATGGGATTGGAAGGCGTTTCAATAAAAATCGCTTTTGTCGCAGATGTAATTTTTGCGGCGATTTCGCCGGCGCTGGTTGCATAGGAAAATTTAATACCGTTTTTTTCAGATATATGCGAAAAGAGACGGAAAGTGCCGCCGTATAAATCATCGGATGCAACTATATGATCGCCAGGTGAAAATAATTCCATGAGCGCGGAGACCGCCGCCATGCCTGAAGAAAACGCGATTGTGTCACAGCCGCCCTCAAGCGCTGTAATCGTGTGTTCAAGATGTTCTTTTGTGGGATTTTGCGAGCGCGAATAGTCAAACCCCGTGCTCTGCCCCACACCGGGATGCGCGAAAGTTGAGGATGCAAAAATTGGAACCGATACCGCGCCTGTATTGTCGTATTTTTTATCGCAGCCGTGTACGCAAAGAGTGCTTATTTCCATAACTGAATAATACTATATGTTTAGTATGTATTCAAGGGATTCTACCGTTTTGCTGTTGTAAAAGCATTTGCCAGCATTTCAGCGATAGATACGCCGAGATCATCTTTTACAATAATCCTGTATACAGACACGCTGCGGCCTTTTGAAAGGCAGGTGGATGATGCCGTTAACTTTGCGCCTTTGGTGCTTTTTAAAAACGAAATGCTGCATGATTGTCCAACAGTAACTCCGATGTCTTCGCCGCAGACCCATGCTAAATTGCATTGAACAGCAAATGTCAAATCTGCTAATGTAAAAATAGCGCCGCCCTGAACACTTCCTGCGGAATTTTTATGTTCTTCTTTTATTTCCATGCTGCACACAGTCTGGTCCTCGGTTACTGAATCAATCACAATTCCGGCGCCTGCGGCAAAACGATCATTTTTAAAATGACTGCGAATATGTTCCAAATCTATTTTCATTTTTATGCTCCTTGATTAAAAAGTGAAAGAAAATCAATCCCTGTTTATTTTTTCTTCCGCAATCGCCTCAATTTCAACTAACGCACCTTTGGGCAGAGCGCGCACCGCTACGCATGAACGGGCGGGCTTACCGGTAAAATGCGCGGCATACACTTCGTTGAACGCCGCGAAGTCTGCCATATCTGTCAGGAAACACGTTGTTTTCACAACACGATCAAGATCGCTGCCTGCGGATGCCAATACCGCTTTCAGGTTTTTTATAACCTGTTCGGCTTGCTCTTTAACTCCGCCTTCAATAAGCTCGCCTGTCGCAGGCAGGATGGGGATTTGCCCCGATGTAAATATTGTTCCGCCTGCTATAACCGCGTGGGAATAAGGACCTATCGCGGCAGGAGCTTCATTTGATATTATTGTTTTCATAATTGAATAATAAAAAATGTTTTAAATGTATTCAAGAGGTTTTATCGCCGCGCTAAAAGCTTTCTGCTTATAATCGTACCTGTCATCTGCACTGCTTCGACAAGAATCAATATGATGATTACGGCGGCTATAGTTACGTCAATTCTGAAGCGGTAATAACCGTAGCGGATTGCAAGGTCTCCAAGACCGCCGCCGCCTAATGCGCCTGCCATTGCGGAATAGCCGATTAGGTTTATTATTGTCAGGGCAAGACCGGAGATAAGCGCGGGCAGAGCTTCAGGTATAAGCACTTTAAAAATAATTTGTAAATTGGTAGAACCCATTGCTCTTGCCGCCGTTAATACGCCTTTTTTTACTTCTTCAAGAGCGGATTCTACAACACGCGCGACAAAAGGAGCTGCGGCAATTGAAAGCGGTATGATTACCGCGGTTGGACCGATGCTTGTTTTAATAATCATTCTTGTAAATGGAATTAAAAGAATCATCAATATAATAAATGGCAGGGAACGAAGCAGGTTTACAATACGTGAAACAACATTGTATGTAATTCGCTTCGGCGCAAGCCCTGCTGGAGATGTGACAAAAAGATAAGTGCCAAGAGGAAAGCCAAGAAGGGATGCAAGAACAGCCGAGGCAAATGTCATGAAAACAGTTTCAAGTGTCGCTTGCGGAAGCATGGAAAGGACTTCCATTAATCTTTCGCTACCCATGAATCAGTTCCTTTGCGGCTTGCGTTTTCGGCGCATCAAAAATTTCCGCGACAGTTCCATGTTCCACGGCGATTCCTTTTTCCAGAACAGCGACCTGCTGGCACACTTCGCGGATTACTTCCATTTGATGAGTGATTAAAAAAACAGTAATTGAAAGCCTTGAATGTAAATCTTTTATAAGCGCCAAAATTGAGCGCGTTGTCTGCGGATCAAGGGAACTTGTCGCTTCGTCGCAGAAAAGCACCTGCGGATTTGCAGCTAACGCACGCGCGATTGCCACCCTTTGTTTTTGTCCGCCTGAAAGTTCGCTCATTCTTGCTTTGTATTTTTCTTTTATGTCAACCATCTCTAATAGCTCATAAACTCTTTTTGCAATCTGCTTTTTCTGCATTCCGGCAATTTCCAGCGGATAAGCGATATTTTCAGCCGCGTTACGCGATCCTAAAAGATTAAAATTTTGAAATATCATTCCCATTTTTCTGCGCCGCTCAAGAAGAAGCCGTCCTTTCAATGTATCAACTCTGTCTGAATCGTAAAAAACTTCTCCTGAGTCCGGTTTTTCAAGAAGGCTGGCAATTCTAAGCAGTGTCGATTTTCCCGCGCCGCTTTTACCGATGATTCCAAAAATCGAGTTGTCCGGAATTTCAATGTCGACATTTTTAAGCACTGTGATACCGGGGTAAGCTTTGCAGATATCTCTAAGAACAATCATTTATATAGAATACCATTAATTAAGCAATAAGGAAACTGTTAAGCCTGAAACAAGTTAGATTTAAGTCTCCTCATTGCTAATTTATTAGAAGTAAATCTTTTAAAAAATCGAAACTACTCCGCCTGAGTAGGTGTTGTTAATATAATCTTTCACTTTCTGGCTTAAAAGAGCGTTTTTTAGAGCGATGATTTTTGGCTCCTGCTCGCTGCCTTTCTGAACGACCACAATATTAACATACGGAGAATCCGCTCCTTCGATAATGAGCGCATCATTGATTGGATTAAATCCTGCTTGAAGCGCAAAGTTACCGTTGATTGCCGCCGCATCAACATCATTCAATGAACGCGGAAGAAGAGCGGCTTCAAGTTCTCTGAATCGGAAATTTTTAGGATTACTTGTTATATCACGGGAAGTAGCGTTTAATCCCGCTCCGTCTCTTAATGTAATCAATCCTTTGGACTGGAGAAGTAGCAAAGCCCGTCCGCCGTTTGTGGGATCATTTGGAATTGCAATTGTGGCGCCATTCGGCAATTCGGCTATATTTTTTATTTTTGACGAGTACAATCCAAAAGGTTCGATATGGACACCAAAAGCCGAGACAAGCCTGTTTGCCCAGTCAGCATTTGATCCCAAATAGGGAATATGCTGAAAAAAGTTCGCGTGCAGATCTCCGGAAATTAACGCGGAATTTGGCTGCACATAGTCAGTGAATTCCACGACCCTTAATGTGATTCCCTGTTTTGCCAAATCGTCTTTTACAAGATTAAGCAATTCTGCATGCGGAACAGGCGTTGCTCCCACAATTAGAGTATTACCTGATTTGTCCGCGTTCCCGCCTGCCACAGCCGCATGGGTGATAACCATTAACAGTACGACCGCAATCAGCAGTCCGGAACTAAAGCTGCTTAAAAATCGTCTTTTCATTTTTTCCTCCAATGAAGTTAAATATATAAACATATATGTTTACTATGCATTAGAGTAGTCATTTGTTTGCTGCTTGTCAATAGGGTGCGGGAATTTTATATCGAAAATTTTTTAATAAACCGGCATTGAATTATCAACGTCACGCGCCCATGCGTTTAATCCATCCTGTAAATTTAAAAGTTTTCCTTTGTAGCCTGCTTCACGTAACGCGCGTATTCCCAAAATGCTGCGCTGTCCGATTTTACACAGGAACACGGAATCGACGCTTGCGTCCAGTTCTTCCATTCGCCTTACCAGCTGACCAAGCGGCATTATAATCGCGTTTGGAAATTTTACGATTGCTCTTTCGTGCGGTTCTCTGATATCAATAAATTGAATTTTATCTCCGGCGTCAAGCCGTTTTTTTAAGTCGATTGCTGTAATTGTTTCTATCGGTTCTGCGTCTTTGTCTTTTTTTAATCCGCAGAATTGTTCATAGTCGATTAACTGTTTTATGGTTGGATTTTTTCCGCACACAGGACAATTGGGATCTTTTTCCAATTTTAATTCGCGGAACGCCATGCGCCATGCGTCAAAATGAAGCAATCGTCCGACTAATGGCTTTGCGCCACCCACTATCATTTTAATTGTCTCCGCTGCCTGAATGGTTCCGATAATACCCGGCAGCACTCCCATTACTCCGCCTTCTGCGCATGAAGGAACAAGTCCCGGAGGCGGAGGAGACGGATAGATACATCTGTAACATGGTCCCTCTTTGGAGCAGAAAACGCTTGATTGTCCTTCAAACTGAAAAACCGAACCGTAAATATTTAATTTATCAAGAAATATACATGCGTCATTTACAAGGTAACGCGTTTGAAAATTATCTGTTCCGTCCGCAACAATATCGTAATCGGCGATTATATCAAGAGCGTTTATGCTTGTAAGCATTGTGTTATGCACAATAACATTTACAAAGGGATTAATGCCTTTGATTCTGTCTTTCGCAGACGCTACTTTTGGTCTTCCGATATCTTTTGAACTGTGAATAATCTGTCTTTGCAGATTTGACGCGTCAACTTCATCAAAATCAACAAGTCCTATTGTTCCAACGCCTGCTGCGGAGAGGTAAAGAGCGAGAGGCGCTCCAAGACCGCCTGTGCCTACAATTAAAACTTTAGCGTTTTTTA
>WQSF01000076.1 GCA_009788065.1 Treponema sp. | reverse complement strand
AGGCGTTGCTCCGATTGCTTCTGTTATTGCCCCGTAAATTTTTGATCGAAATGTTTTCATATTGCATACTCGCTTTCATGGTTAATATCGTATTTGAATAGTGATCCTATTCTTTGCTCCAGAGCTAACAGCTCAGGATCGCTGCGTCTTCGAGGGCGCATGGGATAAAAAGCGCCCAAGAAAATTAAAAAAGTCTGCATGGGTAGTCCAATACCAAAAAGGATTATTGTTATAGGAACCCATGCAGGCGGAGGAATTGGAGACAAGAGCTGAAATAAAGGCAAAGCGCGTTTACGCACCGCCATATTCCAACCCATTAATATTCCTGCCGGAATAGCGGTAATAACAGCTATTCCAAGCCCGAGAAAAAATTTTATCATGCTGCTTCCTATATCTTTAATGAAATTTTGTTTGGTAAACATTTCCCAAAAAGTAACTGCGACATCACTGGGCAGCGGAATAAGCGTGCGCGGCAACACACCGAAGCGCGGAAGACATTCCCATAAAACTAATAAGGGAACAAGCACTGTTAAAAATTCAATTGAGAATATATTTAGAGCGGCTCCCTTAAAGAAAAACCCCAGTTCGCGGAAAAAAACCAGAATAGCGCTGCGAATATTTCGTTTTTTATGGTCAGTCTTCATTATGTTACCACGTTATCCCCTTACCCTAATTTGAACATCAAGGTTGTATTTATCAAAAATACCGAGTTCTTTTGCCACATAAAGGTTCAGGTGATGGGTGGTTTTGGCGTCAGCCACGACAATCGTGGTTTTTCCCGCCACGGACGCTGTGCGTCCTAAGGTTTTTGTTTCTCTCTTGCACCCTGTTGTGATTGCTAAAAGCAGAATAAGAATGATTAAAATTGCGCTCTTTATATAAATAGAGCGGCGTACCTGTCGGGTGCGCAGAATTCCTTGTCTTTTGATCATTTTGATCCTTAACTAAATTGTTATACTTATTAAACATATATATTTAGTAAGTATATTGTATTAAAAAACATGATAGTCTATAATACTTACTGTGTCAATATGTTTTGTAGGATTTAAAGGAATGAACGGAAATCTTTTTGGGTGTATTGAAAGAAAAAGCATATCATCTGAGCCAGGTTATCGAACTTGAATATTATTTGTAAAATGATCATGGAAAAAAAATGGTAAAAAAATTAGAAGCTGATAAAACGCTTTCTGACAGTGAATTAGCCGATCTTCTTGAGACTGATATTTACGACAGCTCTCTTTTTGAAGCGGCAGATCGTGTTCGAAGAAGCATATACGGAACTGACGTGTATATAAGGGGATTGATAGAATTTACCAATTACTGCAAAAACAATTGTTATTATTGCGGTATCAGAGGTAAGAATAATAAATTAAACCGATACAGGTTAAGCCATGATGATATTCTTTCCTGCTGCAAAACAGGATATGAGCTGGGGTTTCGTACCTTTGTACTGCAAGGCGGCGAAGACGATCACTATAAGGAAGAAATTATCTACAAAATTGTTTCTGGTATAAAAACAAATTATCCTGATTGCGCCGTCACGCTTTCTATCGGAGAAAAAACATATAAAAACTATAAAGCATACTTTGAAGCAGGCGCGGATCGATACCTGCTGCGTCATGAAACAGCCGATGACGAGCATTACAAAAAACTGCACCCTGAAAATATGAGTCTTGAAAACCGCAAGGAATGTCTGCACAACCTTAAAGAAATAGGCTATCAGGTTGGTTCGGGGTTTATGGTCGGCTCGCCATTTCAAAAAACAGAACACCTTATAAAAGACATCAGATTTTTACAGGAATTAGAACCTGAAATGATCGGCATAGGTCCATATATCACGCATAAAGACACGCCGTTTAAAAATGAAAAAAGCGGAAGTTTAGAATTGACGCTTCGTCTTTTGGCGGTACTTAGGCTGATGTTCCCTTATGTGCTTCTCCCCGCTACCACGGCTCTTGGAACAATTACGCCCGATGGGCGCGAGCTTGGTCTAAAGGCAGGCGCAAATGTGGTGATGCCGAACTTATCGCCTGTTAATGTCAGGAAACAATACTCGCTTTACGATAATAAAATTTGCACAGGCGAAGAAGCCGCCGAATGCAGGGCTTGCCTTGGCAGGCGTGTAAATTCCGCAGGCTATCAGATTGTTGTCTCCAGGGGCGATGTAAAAAAATAAAATCCCCCTATTGACATTACTTGTTTATCTGTGTAAATTTATTAAAACATACAATATTTATATGTTTACTAAGTATTTAAGGAGAGAATTATGTCAAATTTTAAATTTGAAACAATCCAGGTACACGCAGGACAGGAAAACCCTGATCCGGCTACGGACGCGAGAGCAGTGCCTATCTACCAGACTACTTCCTATGTATTTCCAAGTTCCAAATCGGCGGCAGACCGTTTTGCTCTTACTGAGGTTGGAAATATTTACACAAGAATTATGAATCCGACATGGGATGTATTCGAGAAGAGAATCGCCGCTCTTGAAAAAGGCGTTGCCGCTCTTGCGCTTTCATCGGGAGCCGCGGCGACAACTTACGCGATTCAAAACATCACAAAAACAGGCGATCATATTGTATCTGACAACCAGATTTACGGCGGCACTTACAATCTTTTCGCGAATACTTTCAAAGATATGGGAATTGAAACCTCATTTATTGACGGAAGCGATCCTGCCAATTTTGAAAAAGCGATAAAACCCAACACAAAAGCGTTATTCTTTGAAACGCTTGGTAATCCAAATTCCTCGGTAATAGATATTGAAGCAGTCGCCGCAATCGCTCATAAGAACGGTATTCCGCTGATTGTTGATAATACATTCGCTACTCCTTACCTTTTAAGACCTATTGAATACGGAGCGGATATTGTTATTCATTCAGCGACTAAATTTATCGGCGGGCATGGCACGACATTAGGCGGCGTGATTGTAGACGGCGGAAAATTTAATTGGGCTCAAAATGATAAATTTCCGGGATTATCAAAACCCAATTCAAGTTATCACGGCGCGGTTTTTACGGATGTTGTGGGAAACCTCGCATACATAATAAAAGCGCGCGTAACGCTGTTACGTGACACCGGTTCCGCTTTATCGCCTTTCAACGCTTTTATGCTCTTACAGGGAATTGAAACTTTATCGCTTCGGGTGGAACGGCATGTTTATAACGCGCTAAAGGTAATTGACTTCCTGAAAAATCATCCGCAAGTGGAAAAAGTAAATCATCCTGTCTTTCCGGAACACCGCGACAATAAACTTTACAAACGATATTTCCCCAATGGCGCAGGTTCAATTTTTACATTCGAGATAAAAGGCGATAGCGCAGCAAGCAGCGGGACAAAAGCAAAAAAATTCACTGAAGAATTAAAACTTTTTTCGCTTCTTGCAAATGTTGCGGATGTAAAATCACTCGTCATTCACCCTGCAAGCACTACACACTCGCAAATGAGTGAACAGGAACTGCTTGAAGGCGGAATAAAGCCAAATACAATTCGTCTTTCTGTTGGAATTGAACATATTGATGATATTCTTGCGGACTTGAAACAAGGGTTTGAAGCTGTAAAATAATAGATTTTAGGAATAAGTACATGGATTGGGAATTTATTATCAGTCATCTGCCTATGTATACGGACGCGGCATTGCTGACGCTGAGTATAGGTATATTGGGAATTTTATTTTCTCTTGCTGTTGGTTTGATATCGGGATTATTGCTTTATTTTAAAACGCCGGTTTTATGGAGAATTGCATCCGTCTATGTAGAACTGGCGCGCAATACTCCTTTATTGGTACAGTTATTTTTTCTTTATTTTGGATTGCCGAAGATTGGAATAATAATACCTTCGGCGGCTTGCGCGGTTATAGGGCTTACGTTTCTCGGCGGAGGTTATATGGCGGAGGCTTTCCGCAGCGGATTTGAGGCGGTGGAAACCATACAATACGAAAGCGCGTTGAGTCTGGGTTTTACGAATCTAGGAGCAATGCGCCATGTTATTTTCATGCAGGCATTTGTCATGTCTCTTCCTTCCATTCTTGCCAATGTAATTTTCTTGATTAAAGAAACATCTGTTTTCAGCGTAGTCGCGCTTGCAGATCTCATGTATGTGGCAAAGGATTTAATCGGACTCTATTACAATACAAACGAAGCTCTTTTTATGCTTGTATGTTTTTATCTTTTAATTTTGCTTCCTGTTTCTCTGTTAGCGTCCGTGCTTGAAAAGAGGCTTCGTTATGTCTGACATTAGCGTTCTGTTTGAAGGAAACGCGCTGTGGCGTCTGCTCGGAGGGCTGCTTGTTTCGATTCGTGTTGCCATGCTTGCGCTGTTATTTTCGATACCTCTGGGCGTTTTATTCGGATTGTTTCTTTCGGTTAAAAATAAATTCTGTCAGATGATTGGCAGAATTTATTTGGAAGCGCTTCGTATTATGCCGCAGCTTGTTCTGCTGTTTCTTGTGTATTTTGGATTTACACGCGCGTTTGGCTGGAATTTTTCAGGCGAGGTTTCAGCGGTGCTGGTATTTACATTATGGGGCGCGGCAGAATTAGGTGATCTTGTACGAGGCGCAATATCCTCTATCCCAAGACATCAGTATTTAAGCGCTTCGGCTCTTGCTCTGTCAAAAAAGCAGACGTATTTGTATATTATCCTGCCGCAGACAATACGGCGGCTTGTGCCTGTTTCAATCAATCTTGCTACCCGCATGATTAAAACAACTTCACTTATTGCGCTTATCGGCGTAGTGGAAGTTTTAAAAGTGGGTCAGCAAATTATTGAGGGAAATCGTTATACAGCTCCCAAAGCGGCGTTCGCAATATATGCCGTAATATTTTTTCTTTACTTTTTTTCATGCTGGCCTCTCTCTGTACTCGGCAAGCGTTTGGAAAAGAAATGGAGTCTTTAAAAATGGAAACTATACTGAGCGTAGAATGGCTTAATAAAAATTACGGCGCAGATCATGTGCTAAAAGACATTTCTTTTTCGATCGGAAAAGGCGAAGTTGTTGTAATCGTTGGTCCCTCCGGATGCGGCAAGAGCACGCTTTTGCGCTGCATTAACGGATTGGAGAATGTTCAATCAGGAAAAATTATCATGAACGGCGAATCTTTTACAGAAGGGAAACCAAACTGGAGCGTTATACGCCAGAAAATTGGTATGGTGTTTCAAAACTACGAGCTGTTCCCCCATAAAACAGTCCTTGAAAACATTGTGCTGGCTCCTATCCGAGTACAGAAGCGGCTGCGCGCGGAAGCGGTAAAAACCGCGGAAACAATTCTTACACGGGTTGGATTGATTGAAAAACGAAACTCCTATCCGCGGCAGCTTTCGGGAGGGCAGAAACAACGCGCCGCTATTGCGCGCGCCTTGATAATGAATCCTGAAATCATGCTTTTTGACGAAGTAACAGCGGCGCTGGACCCTGAAATGGTGCGCGAAGTTCTTGACGTGCTGCTGGAACTTGCCCGAGAAGGCATGACGATGCTTATAGTTACGCATGAAATGGAATTTGCGCGCGCAATATCTGATCGCGTACTCTTTCTTGACGGCGGTATATTACTGGAAGAAAATACCCCCGAAAAGTTTTTCACGCAGCCGAAAACGGAGCGCGCCAAACAATTTTTAAATTTGTTTCAATTTGAAAAAAATTGAAANAGAAAATANNTTAATGGAGGATAAAGAATGAAATCCAAAAAAACAATTAGTAGATTCGCAAAGTTGTTAACTTTCGTTTCTATTGCCGCGCTTTTACTGTCACTCACTGTATGCACGGCATCAAAGACCGGTAAATTTCGCACAGTTGACGAAATTAAAAAATCCGGGAAAGTCGTTATCGGCGTATTTTCCGATAAAGCCCCCTTCGGTTACGTTGACGCTCACGGCCGCTATAAAGGTTATGATGTTTATTTTGCCGAAAGAATCGCAAAGGACTTGGGTGTACGCGTTGAGTATGTGTCTGTTGAACCTGCCAGCCGTGTAGAGTTCCTTGAAACCGGAAAGGTAGACATCATTTTGGCTAACTTTACTGTAACAAATGCGCGCGCGGAAAAAGTCGATTTTGCATTGCCATATATGAAAGTGTCGCTTGGCGTGGTAAGTCCGGACAACGCTTTAATTACCGATGTGGATCAATTGGAAGGGAAAACCCTAATTGTCGCAAAAGGAACTACCGCAGACAGCTACTTTACAGCTAACCACCCAAAAGTCAATCTGTTAAAATTCGATCAATACACAGAAACTTTCAATGCGTTGATTGACAGACGCGCCGACGCGTTTTCCACAGACAACACGGAAGTTTTGGCATGGGTGCTGCAAAATCCGGGATATACAGTCGGTATACCGTCGCTTGGCGGACTGGACACAATCGCTCCTGCCGTTACCAAAGGAAATACAACATTGCTAAACTGGATTAATGATAAAATTAAAGAGCTGGCAGGCGAACAATTTTTTCACAAAAATTATGACGAAACGCTTGCGCCTGTATACGGCAATGCGGTTGATCCCTCAGAGCTTGTCATAGAAGGCGGAGTAGTTGAAGGAACCGGCATTGGCGGCTGATAAAATGTTTAAAATTTTAAAGTAATAGAAAGGTCAGACAGCGGTGTCTTGTAACCGAGACACTGCTTCTGACAACAGAATTAATATAAAAACTTTCATTCAAATTACATAGTTGTCAATTTGCTTTTCTTGATGTTTATTAAGTATATCCTGTAAAGTAACGCTGTCAAGATAATCCGCAATAACTTTATTAAGCTCTTGCCAAACAAATAGAGTTTTACAGGTTGCTACCATATCGCATTGATTTACTTCATCTTCAAGACAGGAAATAGACGAAAGGTTGCCTTCGGTAATACGCAGGATATGACCAACAGTTATTTCTGATGGTTCTTTTGCCAGCATATAGCCGCCGCGTACCCCGCGATTTGCGCGGAGAAATTTTGAGTTATTCATTATTATAATAATTTGTTCCAGATATTGCTTTGAAATATTACGTCTGTCAGCGATTTCTTTAAGAGATATAAAACCGTCTGTTCTATGCTCTGCAAGATCGAGCAGCATTTGTAAGGCATATCTGCCTTTTGTAGATATTTTCATTGTTTACACCTCTTAAATACTTTATTACCTTATTATTATAATATGTTTACTATGTTTTGCAAGCGGATATAGTATTTGCTGAGGAGGTTAATACCGCTTTTTATTATTGTAATAACTAAATACCCGAATTCAAGAAGTAAAAATGATGGCAATTTGACTTGAATACCTAGTAAACATATAGTATTATTCAGTTATGGACATAAGCACAATTTGCGTACACGGCTGCAAGAAAAAATACGATACCACGGGCGCGGTTTCAGTTCCCATTTTCGCGTCCTCTACTTTCGCGCACCCTGGCGTCGGGCAAAGCACGGGGTTTGACTACTCTCGCTCGCAAAATCCCACAAAAGAGCACCTTGAACACACGATAACAGCGCTTGAAGGCGGCGATGATACAATCGCGTTTTCATCAGGGATGGCGGCGGTGTCAGCATTAATGGAATTATTTTCACCGGGCGATCACATTGTCGCATCTTACGATTTATACGGAGGCACTTTCCGCCTTTTTTCTCATATATCTGAAAAAAACGGTATTAAATTTTCGTACGCGGCAAGCACGGAAGAAATCTCCGCTAAAATTTCACCTAACACAAAAGCGGTTTTTATTGAAACTCCGACTAATCCGATGATGAATGTCGTTGATATCGCAGCGGCAGCAAAAGTCACTCAAAGTAAAAATCTGCTTTTAATTGTTGATAACACATTTTTAACTCCGATTTTTCAGAGACCTTTGTCGTTAGGCGCAAATATTATTCTTCACAGCGGAACAAAATATCTCGGCGGTCACAATGACGCGCTCTCAGGAATGTTAACTGTAAAAGACGATACTGCGCCTTGCGATTATGTTTTGTCTGAGCGATTGCGTTTTATCGCGAAAACAACAGGCGCTTGCTTGTCCCCTTTTGACAGTTTTCTGATTACCCGCGGACTTAAAACTCTCGCGATTAGAATGGAACGTCATAATAAAAACGCGCTTGAAATCGCGGACTGGCTGACAAAACAAAAAAAAATAACAAAAGTATATTACATCGGCTTACGGAATCATCCTGATTATGCGGTTTCATGCCGTCAGGCAAGCGGTTTCGGCGGAATGATTTCATTTTCTGTTGATAATGAGCAAACAGCCGTTTCGATTTTGGAAAATGTTAAACTAATTAAATACGCGGAGAGTCTCGGCGGTACGGAAAGCCTTATTACGTATCCTTTACTGCAAACTCATGCCGATCTTCCTCAGCACGAACGCGAAGCGCGCGGAATAAACGCTTGTCTTTTGCGTTTATCTGTAGGGCTTGAAGATTCAGCCGATATTACCGCGGATTTAAAACAAGCGATTGAGAGAGTTAAATGAAATTTGATTTTGACACAGTAATCGAAAGAAGAAATACCAACAGCATTAAATACGATCCTGTATCGAGAGGAAAGCCCGAAGACATACTTCCTTTGTGGATCGCCGACATGGATTTTCAAACTCCTGTGTGTGTGCGGGATGCGCTTGTTTCCCGCTCTCAGCACGGGATTTTCGGTTACAGTGAGCCCGGCGCATCATATCATTCCGCTGTAAAAAATTGGTATAAAAACCGATTTAATTGGAACACGGAAAAAGAATGGCTGCTAATAACGCCCGGTGTTGTAAACGCATTGTATCTTGCTGTCCGCGCTTTTACAAAGCCGGGAGACGCTGT
>WQSF01000075.1 GCA_009788065.1 Treponema sp. | reverse complement strand
TGGATCTGCGTTGTAGGCTCTTCAAAAAAAGGCAAGATTCAGGAATTTATAGACGCAATGCAGCGAAGCGTTAAATATCTGGAAAAATGTTTTATAAACCGCCACACCGGGGAAGCTGATCTTGCCTTCGGTGAATTTAAATTCTATCAGGGGGAGATGCAGTCTGCACAGACATCTATAACACAGTGTATAATCCGATCTCGCGCGATTAAACAAATGGAAGTTGTACACAGAGGGCTATTCTATGAAATAAGAATTGCTGTCTTGCAGGGTAATTACAAAAAGATGCAGCAGACATTAAATGAAATGAAAGCCAATTTGGATCTTACCTATTATTCCAACAGATTTTACGATTACGATATTACTCTATGCTGGTATTACTGCACACTAGGCATTGCCGATAAAGTTCCCGATTGGTTAAAAGAAAATTTTTCACATTACGCATATGCTGGTTTTTTAGATAATTACGCCAATCAGATGAAAGCGCGTTACTGTTATCTGACAAGAAATTATAACCCGCTTCTCTCGTATATTCAGGATATGAAAAAGCGCGAATCATTTTTATTCAGCAGAATTGAGATGCTTGTAATAGAAGCGTGCGTTTTTTACAAAATGAAAGAAAAAGACAAGGCGTATAAATCGCTTGAAGAAGCGTACGAGAACGCCTGCGGCAATAATATAATAATGCCCTTCATAGAACTTGGAAAAGATATGCGCACTCTTACAATTTTCGCGCTTAAAAAGAAAGGAAAACTCCCGAAAGAGTGGCTCAATGAAATAAACCGCAAATCCGCTTCATACGCGAAACGCCTTTCTCATGTTATTTCCGAGTATAAACAGGTAAACCAGATTGCAGACAATATAGTTATTACCCCTAGAGAACGCGATGTTTTAACCGATCTTTCGCAAGGTCTTTCGCGATCAGAAATAGCGGCAAGCCGTAATCTCTCGATTAATACAGTAAAAATGCTTGTTAATAATGTATACATGAAACTTGGAGCGGAAAATCTTTCTGCCGCGATCCGTATCGCAGCCGAGCATAAAATTATTTAAACGCCTTTTACAGCATTTGTTATATTTTAACCTTGTATTTTCTTCCGATAAAGTAGCTGGCCTCTGTTTCAGGCTCTCCTCCTGTCATTTGAAATTCTTCCAGCACTTCAAATTTTGGATCGTCAAAAGGTATCATTCTTGGGTAATTTTCCATTACAAGATAAAATTCTTCATAAGGCGAAGAATACAGAGCATCATAACTGATAATAAAATAATATTTTTGCTCATCGTTAAAATACGGCGCAAGATTTGCGTACTTCCACGTGCCTACATAATTCCAGTCTTCAAAATAAAACATATGAACATAAACCGGAACATCTTTTTCTTTTGAAAAAACATATTCAGCCGATTTACCACGGTAAATATTTTCTATTTTATCTTGATTTACCGCTCCTGCCAAAAAAGATATCGCGAATAATAAAATTATGACGAAAGAAATATTTTTAGCTTTTGTTTTAACAGAATCGACAATCATAACCGGGAAAATTATTAAAAACGGATAAACAGCCATCCCATAACGTAATATTTTATACGGAGCGATTATTAATGTTATAACAATGTATATTAAAGACGCGATAAAAATAAACAAACCGTGTTTTTGAATGATCAATTTTTGTTTAAAAATAATCAGAATCGCGGCGCCGGCAGCACATAAAACCAAAACAGGAATGGTAAAGAAATGCTTTACAAGCAGCGCTCCTGCCGCTGTCAGCGAAGATGTCAGATTTCCGCCTGCATCCAAAAACAACGTTCTTACCGTTCCTCCCGCCCTGTACGAAGTAAACCCTGAAAAAAACTTTGGATAAAGAGCAAGAGCAAGCAAAACGCCGAGGCACAACACAAAAATATAAAACAGTATTTCTTTATATGTTTTATTTTTACAATTTATACATACAATGTATATTCCAAACAACCCGATAAATAAAACAGCGTAATATCCTGTTAAAAGAGTAAAAGCCGTAACAAGAGACAGGCAAAGAAGGGTAATCGACTTATTTATTATAATATCGCGATTAGCGCATATAAAATTTTGCCGGTCTATATTTTTAACAAAATAATAACAAAAAATAATAAACATTGTCTCTTGAAGCTGGTACGGACGCAGAAAAAGCGTATTGGAAATTGCCGCTGTTGATAAAAACGCGCAGGCTGCGGCAAAATACTGAAGAATCACGGAATCGGGAAACAACAGCCTAATCAACAGAAAAAAGAATATAAAAGATACCGTAAAAAGTATTAAATTTAAAAGACCTCCCCTAAATATAATAAGTTTCATATCTCCTGTTTTTAACCCGATAAGCGAAAGCCTGAACAATGAATAATAAAAATTGGTATGCGGAGAGTCGCGGTTATCTTTCCATAATCTTCCGATATCAGCTAACGCGTGTCTAAAACCTGCGTTGCTTACAAGGCTTTCTTCTCTTACTTCTCTTCCCGAATATTCCCTGTTAAAGTCATAATTCTTCGCGCTGATATATTCATTGTAACAGGCATTTGCGACCGACAATCCTTCATCTACATGGAAACCGTTTTTTTGCGTCAGCCAATATATTCGTATCCCTAAAGCTAAAGAATAAATAACAAGAAAAATAAGAATTAATTGCGCTTTTTTGGAAATCATTTATTTCCCTCCTTTACAGGGCAATGGGATTAATATTTATTGGATATTTATATAAAATCTTTCAAGATACGCGATCCGCCTTCTCGCGTCGTTATGGCGGCTGCTCTGAGGATACTCATTCACCAAACGGCGATAATAATCGATGGAGAGCAGAATATTCCTGCTTGGACTGTTGGCTTCATAATACTGTCCCAACTGCCAATAAAGTTCGTCACTGCCGCCGGGATAATCTTCTATTAGCTGTTCAAGTAACGTTATCGCCGCTTGAGTATTACCGGCATCAAAATTTTCCTTCGCCTTCTTAACAGTATCGTCATACGGTAATTTTTCCCGAACTGTTAAATTTAGGCTTTCCGCAAGCCGGCTTTGTTCGCTTATTGCCTCAGGCGGCTGCGCCTGAACAAACGGCGCGGAAACGGCGGAATCGCGCGGCGGTGTTTGCTGCGAAGGAGGCGCGGTGACAGCAGGCTGCGCAGGCATTACTCTTTGCCCCGAAGAAGGAGTTTCACGAGAAGGTGTTTCACGCAAAGGAGGTTGCGCGGGAGATGTTTCCCGTAAAGTCGCTTCGCCTGCGGTTACAACCGGCTCTGTTGTTATTCTGGAGCCGCTTCTTATCTGCGCTTCTTCAACTGCGGTCGGCCAGCGCGGCTGCGCCACCACTCTAGAACGATCCGCCGGTTGATTTTGCCAGCTCGCGCTGCCCGAAGGCGCTTCGGTTACAATTACCTGAACATGATCATTAATAATATAATCTCTTATAAAATCCTGCCGGTAAAACTTTAATACATATGTCTCCGGCGCTTCCAGTGTAAAAATAAAACTCTGTCCTTCAGGATCATTTCGACGTGAACTGTAAACAATTCCGCGCTTTGAGGCAGTCTCCCCCAAATAAATCCAGCCGCTTCCACGGAAAGGTATTTCTACAGTCTGCCCGACAGCGGCGTGTATAATCCGCGAAAAAATTATTTCTCTGTCCAGAGGTGTTAAACCCATTTGCAATATTGAATCAGGAGTACGCGCAGGACCGGAAGGAAAACTCGGGCGGTATGTTTCACGGGAAATTTCGGTAAAAGTATCATCAGAAATTTCTTCTGAAAGGCTGTCAGGCAAAAGCGTTTCCTGCGCGATTTCTGTTACTTCGGGTTTAATTTCAGGTAACGGCGCGGGATCGGATTGCGCAACGGGAGCCGGGGGCGCGGAGGAAGGCGGTGTTTGCACAACAGGAGGCTCCTGCGGCGCAGGTGGTGTTTCCTCTATAAGCGGTTCGGCTTCATATTCATCCGGCAGCAAAGCGTTATCACCGGCTTGTAATTCTTCGTCTAAAACCAACTCAGCAATATCCAAAAGAGGATCATCAATTACAATCTCTGATGCCGGGTCTTCCGCCGTTACAGGTTCCGGTTCAATTTTTATTTCAACCGCAGCTTCCTGTCTTGGCTGCGCCTGTTTTGTTTCCGTTTCGAGCTCATTTCCGGCGAAGGTTCCTTCGGTAGTTCCACAGGAAGCGAATATAAATAAAAAAATTAAAACTAAATTAAATATATTTTTTTTCATGGGACATTCTCCAAAAGTTCATCCGCCGCTTCTTCGATTTTTTGCCGCCATTTTTCTTCGCCGCCGCGCAGAGGGTCCTGCCAATATTCCGCTGCGTCTTCTTCGGTCCAGAACGATCTTTGTTCTCTTTCTAAAATTACTTTCGGAATATAATCAGGCTCGTCAGGCAGAAACAGCTCTTCCGCGGGAATCGGAGCAAAAACCGTCAATCTTTCAGAATCATTGCGCGCATCGCCTTTTCCGGCTTTACTTAACGATAAAAGAACTGAAAGCGTTAAAATACCTGTAAAAACAACAGTAGAAACGATTGCAAGGCGGCGTTTTTGTCCGGCGTTCAAATTATGAAACCAATCATCGATAAATTGAATTATTTTTTCCAATTTCCCCTCAAAATTATTATAGCATAATAATTTTAAAATGTAACTATTACCTTGATTTATAATAACTATTTTGATATACTGAGCCATGCTAGTAGAAATGAATCCGAGAGGAAACGGAGCCTGCCCGTTCTGTTCATCCACCGGAAATTGTCATGTTCAAGAGACATTAAGAGAAACGCTGGACAAGTTTTCCAGCGAAGATAATCCAATGGAGCTGGTAATATATTCCTGCCCTTATTTTAACGAGAAATAGGCATCTAATATGAATGACAGACTTTCCTCCCTGCTCAAAAGACACGAAGAACTAACGTTGCTTATTCAAGACCCGGCGCTGGTAAAAGATCAGAACCGCTTTAGAGACGTTATGAAAGAACATTCACACCTTAGTGAAATTGCCGAACTTCACGCAGTTATCGAAGAACTTGAAAAACAGGCGGAGCAGGCAAAAACTCTTGTTCAGGAAGAAAAAGATCAGGAAATGAAAGAACTGGCGCGCGAAGAATTAAAGGAACTGGAAAACAAGCTCGCAGGCGAAAGAGAAAAATTAAAAGTTCTTCTTATACCCAAAGATCCGCTGGACGAAAAAAATATCATTATGGAAATTCGCGCAGGTACGGGTGGTGAAGAAGCTGCTCTTTTCGCTTCCGATCTTTACAGAATGTATTCAAGATTCGCAGAAACCAAAGGCTGGAAATTTGAAATCATGAATTCCAACGAAACAGAACTTGGCGGTATAAAAGAAATAGTTTTTTCAATCAGCGGCAATAATGTTTACGAAAACCTCCGTTATGAATCAGGCGGACACAGGGTGCAGCGTGTTCCTGCCACAGAAGCGTCGGGAAGAATACACACGTCGGCGGTAACGGTCGCGGTTCTGCCTGAAGCCGATGAAACAGAAATCGACATAAGGCAGGAAGACCTGCGTATTGACGTAATGCGTGCAGGCGGTCCCGGAGGACAGTGCGTTAACACAACTGATTCCGCTGTGCGCATAACGCACTTGCCTACGGGCTGTACTGTTCACTGTCAGGATGAAAAGAGCCAGATAAAAAACAAAGCGAAAGCGATGCGTATTTTACGCGCAAGAATCTACGAAATGGAAGAAGCAAAAGCCGCCGCTGAAAGAGCTGAAACAAGAAAGAATCAGGTAGGATCGGGCGATCGTTCACAGAGAATAAGAACTTACAATTTTCCGCAGAACAGACTAACAGATCACCGCATAAATCTAACGCTTTATAAACTTGACCTTATCATGCAGGGTGATACGGCTGAACTATTTGACGCGCTTAAACTTTCCGCAAAGGAAAATTTCCTGCAAAGCGGCGATACATCCTCAGATAACGACGATTAAACGTCATGCTTATCCGCGAAGCGCTTGCGCAAGGAACAACAGATTTAAAATATGCCGGTATAAATACGCCTAATCTTGACGCCTCTCTCCTTCTTGCTCATGTTTTAAAAATAAACCGCGCCAAACTTATTGCCTCTGGAACGGATAAAATGTCGACAAAAAACTGCGCGGCTTTCTGTGAATTAATTGAAAGAAGAGCGTCAGGCGAGTGTGTCGCGTATCTAATCGGTAAAAAAGAATTCAGAGGATTGGAATTTGCGGTTAATAAATCTGTGTTAGTGCCAAGACCGGATACAGAAACTTTGATCGAAGCAACACTGGAAATTTTATCGGAAAATTTTCTCGCCAAGACGCAAAGAGCGCAAAGGACGCAGAGGGAGAAAGAAAGAGCTTGCGAACAAAAACCTCCGTGTAACTCATGCGAACCGACGGTTCGACTCTCCGTGGCTAAAAATCTTAATCTCTTAGATTTATGCACCGGATCAGGAGCCGTCGCCATTGCCTTAAAAAACGAAGTACCGGAACTGGAAATCCACGCAACAGACATTTCACATGACGCGCTTGAAACCGCAAAAAGAAACGCAAAACGCCTTCTCCCAAAAGAAACAATCCATTTCCACCTCGGCGATCTCTACAACGCCCTCCCCTCTTCCCCTTCTTCTCCCTTTGCGTCCTCCGCGTCCTTTGCGTCTCCGCGAGAACTCTTCTCCCTAATAATCTCAAACCCCCCCTACATCCCGTCCGCCGAAATTGAAACACTTTCGCCTGAAGTTCAAAATGAGCCGCGCCTCGCCCTTGACGGCGGAGAATCAGGATTAGATATTATTAAAAAAATAATAGATAAAGCGCCAGATTACCTTGTAAACGGCGGGATTTTACTGCTTGAAGCTGATCCCCGCCAAATAAATGATATAACGCTTTTACTTGCAAACAGAGGTTTTAGAGGTATAAAATCATATAAGGACTTATCAGGTTCGATTAGAGTAACAGGGGGAAGTTTTGAAACTTAGACTTGCGCTTCTTCTTTTATGTAATTTTTTAATATTTTCATGTTCAACAAAGCTGTCTGTAACATCCGATGATCCAGCCGCCGGAAAATCAACACCTTTAAAATACACTCTTTCATTAATCGCGGCGGGCGATAATTTATTCCATGACAGTTTAATTAATTCTTTCAGAATGGAAGACGGAACTTACGATTTTTCCTCAATTTACGATGTAATAAAACCTATTGTTCAAAAAGCGGATTTGGCATTTATTAATCAGGAAACTGTAATGGCAGGCGAAAGTTTCGGTTATTCAGGCTACCCTGCTTTTAACACACCGCAGTCACTGGCATTCACCCACGCTGACACAGGTTTTGACATTGTTAATATCGCGAATAACCACGCCATGGACAAGGGAGCCTCGGGGCTTATCTCCACTCTTGATTTCCTTTCAAGCATAAATGAATTTACAGTTATAGGTGCGCGAAAAGAAGGCAAGAGCGCGCGTATTATAACAAAAAACAATATCACCCTCGGGTTGTTATCTTACACATACGGACTAAACGGAATCGCTCTTCCCAAAGACAATCCAAACCTGGTTTCAATTATAGATAAAACTAAAATGACGCAGGAAATCAACGAACTTCGTCCGTTATGTGACTTTTTGATAGTATCCATGCATTGGGGAGCGGAATATCTTCTGGAACCTGATAATACCCAAACCGATTTGGCGGAATTTCTTGCTTTGCAAAATGTCGATCTTGTCATCGGGCATCATCCGCATGTTCTTCAAAAAGCGGATAAATTACCCAGAGCGGACGGTAAAGAAATGTTTTTAATTTATTCGCTTGGCAATTTCGCTTCACATCAAAGGGAAAGAGAAAGAGTCATAGGCGGAATGTTGGTTGTAAATTTTGAAAAAGAAGACGGCAAATTATCAATATCCGATTTTGGGATGCTGCCTGTTATAACCCACTATGACCGCAGTTTCCAAAATACCAAAATTTACCCGTTATACGCATATACGGAAGAACTTCTTTCAGAACACGGCCTTAAAAACATTTCTATGGAATTTTTTAATAATGTAACAAAGAGATTAAATATAAATATAATAACGCAGAATCCGTATAATTTAGGCTTCTGATGCAGCTTCGGCTTTGGGCTCTTCGGCAGACGGCGCGGCTACAGCAGGAAGTTTTTTTGTACCGTTTTTGACAGCGGCTTTGCAGGTCTTGCAAATTTTAAATTTCTGCCCGCCTGATTCTTGTTCAAAAAGCACTTTTATATTTTTTCTATTGCAAACCGGGCACTCACCCCTGCCTCGGGCAAATAATTCTCTTATACTCTGGCCTCTATGTGGTTTAGACATTTATTTCCCCTTATCCCCGCTACCTTTGGTAACAGATTTTTCGTCGCCTTTCTTGGACTTTTTCTTTTCGCTGGTGTCAAGTTTATAATCTACCAATTCCAAAATAACAACTTCCGCCGCATCGCCTTTGCGTCCGCCCAATTTTAATATGCGGGTATAACCGCCGTTCCTTTCTTTCATTCTGGGCGCGATGTTAGTAAAAAGTTTTGCAACAATCGCCTCATCAAAAAGACGGCTGGAAACAATGCGCCTGTTATGAACGCTGTCTTCCTTGGCTCTTGTAATCATCTTTTCCGCAGTCCTGCGAATCTCAAGCGCTTTGGCTTTTGTTGTCTGAATCCTCTCCTGCCTGAACAGCGATGTCACCATACTGCGGTGAAGCGCCTTGCGATGAGACGCCATTCTGTTCAGCGGGTTAAAACCTCTTTTATGCTTCATCTTCAGTTTCCTTTGTTTTGGTTTCCATACGGG
>WQSF01000074.1 GCA_009788065.1 Treponema sp. | reverse complement strand
AATTCCTGTGTACATCCAGAGAATTACGGCAAGAACAGGGAAAATATCGTTGCTGCTTGGCACGTACATAGCCTCTGGATTAAAATGTTTTTGAATTTCCATTAAAATGCTCTGCGAACTTAAGAAAAATCTTTTAAAAAGTATACCGATTATAATCGCCGCGATAACATTCGGAAGATAAATCATCGCCTGGAAAAAATCGGTTCCCTTGATCAGCCCGCGTGAAAGAATATACGCAAGGAAAAATCCAAGCGGTATCTGACCGAAAACGGAAATTAATACTATGTAAATATTATTCCGTAAAGCAGTATAAAAATACTGATCGGAAAAAATCTCTTTATACGCCTGCAAGCCGCCGAAACTGTGATTTGTCAGATCAAGTATGTGTCCCGATCTGTAAGTCGAAAAACTAAGTATAATGGAGAAAATTACAGGGAATGCCATCACGAACAGATAGATAAGCAGGGCAGGCAGTACAAGTAAAATATAAGACGCTCTTTCTTCGCTCATTGTTAATTTGTTTTTCATTCTCATAATATCCTACCCTGTTTAATCTATTTGTTATTTACTAACGGCCTTTCCATGTGTTGTACGCGTTTTGTACGTCAGCCGCTACCTGCGCTCCCGTTCTTCTGCCTAACGCGAGTTCAACAAGCCCGTTATTAATCGGCTCGTAAACATCGGAAGCGAATACGCCGTCGATAACAGCGGTCGCTGTTGCAAATTCATTACCGAGATTTCCAACCGCTTTCTGCATCGGCTCAAGTTTCATCGCGGCAAAATTTAGATCAGTTCTTGAAGGAGTGGGAGTGCCGCCTCTTTCGGTTCTTAATTCGGAAACTTCTTTTCCTACCATCCATTTAACCAGTTCCCACGCAAGCCTTTCTCTTTCTGTACCTGACGGAATCGAAGCTGCCATCGCGTAACCTACGCCGAGGATTACAGAGCTTGAGCTGTTAATTTTCGAGCCGGGAATGTCGGGGAATACCGAAATTCTGATGTTGTTCTGTTTTGCGGGGCTGATTAATGCTTCGCCTGTTTCCGCGTTCGTAAGGAAATCGCCTACGCGCCAATCGCCGTCGATATAGTACGCGCCTTCGCCTCTTGCGAACATACCGGGTCCGTCGCCGTAGCTGACGCCGACAGCAGAGCGTGAAATTACGTCTTCAGCATACATCTGCCTGATAAAACTGAATGCCGCGACAAGTTCCGGGTCTGTGAATTTGAGCTGTCCTGAGTGGACTCTCTCGTGCCAGTCGGCTCCCGCGAAACGTCCGGCGACCATCGAGAAAAGACAGCTCTGCATAACCCATGTGCTTTCCGCAGGAATCATTACAGTCTGTTTTCCGGCTGCTTTCAATATAGGCACCTGCGCCAGTAGTTCGGCGTAAGTTTTCGCCGGTTGAAGTCCCACAGAGTTTAACACGTCAAGATTGACATAGAATGCGTGAGTTGTGGTAATTCCCTGCGGAATCATCGCCATGTAACCTGACTGCTGCTGCGAAGGGTCCATTGTAAGCGGTAAGAAAAGATTTTTGATTCCGTCTTTGGCGATAAAAGGAGCCAGATCCTTTAAAAGCCTTTGGTCATGAAGATAATCGGAACGTCCCGACGGCCAGACGTACAATACGTCGGGAAGATCGCCTGCGGCGGCGTATGTTCTCATCTTGTCATGATACGCGTCGTCGAAAAGATTTTCCCTGTCGATTTTAACGCCGGGATTGTTTTTTTCAAAGGTGCTGAACCATAGATTGGCATCAGCGATCGCATTCGGTGTTGACGCGTCGAGGTAGAATAGCACCCTTAAAACAGTGCGGCTGTCCTTGGAGCATCCTGTAAAGGCGCAGATCACGATCAGCGCAATGAGGATAATGCTCATAATTTTGGATTTTTTTATCATTTTTTCCTCCTATGATAACGAATTTAATAATTTTAATCCCTAACGGCAAGTATTGTCAAACTATTTATATGTAGACTGTTTTTTTAATTTGTGTTACATTATAAGGAATGAGTAAATCAAAATCGTTTCAAGTTGACCAAAAAGTGGTTTACCCAAGCCAAGGTGTAGGGGTAATTAAGTCAATTATTCAAAAAAAGTTTAAAGATTCCAAGATTCCTTATTATGTTATCTATCTTGAAGTAACAGATATGACAATAATGGTTCCTGTTGATAAGGCGATTGAGCTGGGTATCCGGCCAACTGTTTCCAGAGACGAAGCTCAGAAAGCGCTTGAATTAATCAGCGAAGATTACGAGCCGATTCCTTCCGACTGGAAGATGCGTTATCAAATGAACCTTGATTTATTAAAAAAGGGAAGCATAAGGGATATTGCGAGCATAGTCCGTTCGCTGTATCACCGCAGTAAGGTAAAAGAACTTCCGATTCTTGAACGCAAGCTGTACGATTCGGCGATGAAACTGCTGGAAGATGAAATCTCCATTTCGCTTCGTAAATCCAAAGAAGATGTTCAGAACATGATCTTCGCCCGTCTGGACGTTGAATAGCAAAGGCAATGATAATCGGGGGGATTGCTGTTATTATTCTTGCCGCGGGTTCGTCATCGCGCATGAGCGGAATTAAAAAAGAATTTTATAAACTGGAAACCGGCATTTCCGTGCTTGGAACATCAACCTTGACTTTCGCCTCTGTTCCGCAGATTGATACAGTTGTAATCGTTGTTCAGGAAGGAAATGAAAGCGCAGCCCGCGAAGCTTTGCCGCCTGCTCTTCTTGCAAACCCTAGACTTAAAATAAAATTTGTTACAGGCGGCACGAGCCGCAGAGCTTCAGTATTTAACGCGCTTTCTTCGCTTGAAAATTCCAGTCATGATTATATTTTAATACATGATGGCGCAAGACCGTGGGTTAGCTCTTCGCTTGTCGAAGCGATAATAGAAGCTGTAATAAAACACAACGCTGTAATTCCTTTGCTGCCGATAACGGACACTCCAAAAGAATATGACGGACAGTTTGTTAAAAACCATTTAAAAAGAGCCTGTGTCGGGACAGCTCAAACCCCGCAGGCATTTAAATTTACGCAAATTCTTGAAGCTCATAAAAAAGCCGCTGAAGTCAGCGAAGATTTTACAGACGACGCGGAAATCTGGGGAAGATTCATCGGACAAGTCGCGTGTATTCCCGGCGAACCTGAAAATAAAAAAATTACTTTTAATGAGGATTTACATTGAAGAATTTTTATTTGTGGCTAATAATCTTAATCCTTCTTTGTCTGACATCCTGCACACGCAGTAATAATAATGCGCCTGCGCAGGAATCCAATCTTATTGCCTGGTCAGGCGCGTATCCGATGGCTATTTTGCAGACTGGAGAGCAGCCGCTTTGGTTTCAACTAACGGACGACGGACCGGTTCTTATCGATACAATCGAAGACGCGGCGTTTACTAACGCGCTTATTCCATGGCCTTACGCGCTTCATATCCGTTTTTTACGCGAGGTAGCGGGAGGCGCGGAAATGACAGTTAATCGTGACGGGTTTTTAAAAGTTGCAGTTAACAGGACGGAGCAGAGCCTTGCGCTTTACCGTTTCTCCGGCGGAGATTATTGGAAACAATACACAGTGGGCGGTTTTATTTATTTCGGTACCAGTCCTGTCGCGCTTCTCTATCTTGACAACAGATTTCTTGATACAGATACCGCGCATCCTGTAAACAGAACATGGTCTTATAACATGAATTCCAATACACCGTATCCGGCTGATATTTCCGTTTTTTCGGCTTTCCCGGCTGAAGAAGGCTGGGATATCGACACCCTCCGTCTTGCCGATGACGGTTTTTACTATTACAGAGCCGCAAAAAGAGGAGGAGCGTCTCCGATCGTGCGAATGTTCCGCGCGGCAAGCCTCAGTCAGACGGAATATTCAATATCGGAAGAAATTTCCATCGAAAAATTTTTTAATTCCGCTCCGCGCCAGACAGAATTCTCTCATCCTTCACTGCCGCTCCTGCCCGAAGGGTTTGTCTACACCGGAATCGCCAAAGCAGGCGCGAACATCTTTGCCTCATGGGAAGAGCAGGAAGATTTCAGCATCGGCGCCGCCGGATTTGTAGTTATAAAAAATTAAGCGCGTCATTCGCATTAAACCGACGTTCGTGACGGTTAGCGGTAAAAATTCCTGATTATCTGTGCTTAACAAAACTTTATATTTTCGCTAAACTTTTAAATATGGAAAAGCTTCGAATATTAATCCCCAAAGGGAGAATTTTTGACAATGTAAGTAAACTCTTTTTGGAAGCCGGGTTCCCGATCGCACTTGCCGACAGAACTTACCGCCCTTCGCTCGGCGCGTCCTGGCTTGACGCCAAGATCATGAAACCGCAGAATGTCGGCGAACTTTTGGAAATCGGCAGCCACGACGCCGGTTTTACAGGTATCGACTGGATAAAAGAAAGCGGCGCAGATGTTGAGGAAGTGCTCGACCTCGGTTTTGACAAGGTTAAAATCGTCGCGGCGGTTCCGCAGGATTACGACGAAGCGAAATTGAAATCAAAAAAACTTGTGGTTGCCACAGAATATGTTAACCTCGCAGAAACTTGGCTTAAGTCCTCAGGCTATCAATACCGCATCCTTCGCACATACGGCGCGACAGAAGTTTTTCCGCCGGATGACGCGGACATGATCATCGACAACACTTCGTCAGGTCAGACGCTAAAAGACAACGGATTAAAAATTATCGGAACATTACTTGAATCATCAACGCGTTTTGTTGTTTCACGTGCCGCGCTTGCGGACGCGCAAAAAAAAAGCCGCATAGAAGAACTTGCTATGCTGTTCCGCGCCGTTATGGACGGACGTGAGCGCGTAATGCTTGAAATGAACATTCCAAAAGATCAACTTGAATCATTAGCGAGCCTTCCCGCAATGCGCAGTCCTACAGTCGCGTCGCTTTACGGTGAAGCCGGATTCGCCGTAAAAATCGCCGTAAAGAAAAACGAAGTGCCTGACATTATTCCCAAACTAAAAAAACTCGGCGCTCTTGATATCGTGGAGTATGATCTGCGTAAAGTTGTGCAGTAAAAAAAAGGTGTCAGTCACCTCTTAATATTCTGCAAAACGCCAGAACAAAGTAAAAAAGGTGTCAGTCACCTATAAAAATTTTACAAAACTTTAAAAAGTAGTATTATTCATTTTCGGTATTACTTTCCATCAATCACCATGAATCATCGATCTCAAAAACATCTTCTGCTAATGTATCTACTCTTAAAATTGTAAAGGAGCCTGTTTTTTCAATGTTTATATCCAAGCGGTATATTTTATCTTTGCAGGCGGCGGTGGCAGAAACGTCGTAACTTCCGTTTTTGTTTTTTGTTACTTCCATCGGACGGTACCATTTATTTATTATTTTTTGGATTTCGGGGCGTACCTTTTTGCTGATATAACCTTCATCCGGTGTTTCTCTTACATAATATAAATGATACCCCCAGTTCCATTCCAGAGCAAAACGAATGTACTGTCTTACCGTGTTATTATTTATGATAAAAAACAATCTGCAATGCTCGTATACATTTTCGAATGTGCAATCGTAAATCTCCCATTTTTTAACTGAGGAAGCGCCGCTAAGACGAGCAAAAAAATCATTCTCATGGGGAGGATGGCCTGGCGCTCCGCTTCTTATGGATGCGATGTAATGTTTAAATTCAGAAAGGAAAGAATATTGCCTTCTTGTAATCAAGGTTTTTTCCAAAGAAAAATATTCATTCTTAAATAAAGGATGTTTTTTAAGGGCTTTTATTAACGATTTTTTAGTTTCTTGTGAAAGCCCTTCGGTTACTCCGCCCAACGCGCAGGAATGATTCCATATGTCTGTTTGTCCCACAGGAGGTTCCGCCGGGATTTCCATTTCGGATATTTCTTTTTTATATTCGCCGTCTGTTTTGCCGATTTCGACAAGAAAAAACTTTATTTTTCTTTCAAGAGCGATTATTAAAGCTTCGGCATAATGACAGCGGCTGCATAAAAATATGTCGTTAGTAAAAAAGTATCCTTCTCTGCCGTAAGAACCGTCGTAAGCGCGCAGTTCTTTTTCGCAAACGCCTGTCGCATAAAATTGACAAGTCCGCGTTTGCGTTTCCATTAGGTGATTTATGTTTTTTTCAGGTTTTTCTTTAGTTTCTGGGTTTAAAAAATCGTTATCAGAAATTTCGATATTATATTCATTTTTAACTTTTGTTATTGTAATGTCAAATTTTTTTAATCTGGTTTTATTAATTTTTTCATAATCATTTATTGCCCTGTCCGCGTGAAAATAATAAGAATAACAGCTGCACATATTTACATCGTCTGTAAAATAATTTCCGTCCCCTTCGGAATCAAGTTCATCATAAGCCAAAAGCTCATCTTTCGACTTACCAATCGCGGAGAATGTACAGACTTCGTTTTTCTTGGTTTGTTCAGT
Organism: Treponema sp.; assembly: GCA_009788065.1. Classification (GTDB taxonomy): domain Bacteria; phylum Spirochaetota; class Spirochaetia; order Treponematales; family Breznakiellaceae; genus WQXQ01. The sequence goes on along the minus strand of WQSF01000074.1, from coordinate 2,599 downwards.
CATGATTCGATATCTTCGCTATACACTTTAATATTTTCTCCTTTAATAATCATCTTTATTCTTTCTGGGTTAGGACATTCTTTTGTAATTATGATCCTGCGATCTGAATCATTGCCGAATATTACCCCCTTTATATTTTACCTTTACTTTTTAATTCATTGAGCATTTCTTGAGCGTAACTGTCGCCTTGCGCTGCTGCTTTTTCGTACCAATGCGCCGCTTTTGTATAATCTTGCGGAACGCCGCTACCTTTTTCATAACAGAAAGCAAGATCAACCTGGGCTTCCGTATGACCTTTTCCTGCGGCTTTTTGAAAGTATTTAAACGCTTTGTCATAGTCCGCTTCTATAACTTCGCCTAGCATTAAACAACCGCCCATGTCGTATTCGGCATCTGTGATTCCTTTGTCGGCGGCTTTTTGCAAGTTCTCAATAATTATAGAATGTTTTATTTTAGATATCCATTTTTTATATCTGCCTTTGGTAAGATAATAAATTGCTCCTGCATGATCATATTCCGCGAGTGTTTCAAAAATAGGCAACGCCGCGTCATATTGTCCGGCTTTGTATAAGGTAAGTGCCTTATTAAAATTTTCCTGCATTTCTTCTTTATTCATCGCTAACTCCGTATTTCAGGGACAAACTCTTCCGCGTAATTCCATTTCATATTCTTCCCAATATTTATTTGTTTCCGCTTCCATATCAATAAAATTGTTATCGCGCAAGCCGTATTTAAAATCGTAAGAAGGTTCTCCTAATGATTTGTTCTTTTCATTTTTTGCCGCTATACCTTTGGAAATTAAACCGTTTATTATTCTTTCCGCTTCTTTCTTTGTAATTTTTATATTGTTAATAATTGTTGTTACTGTAAAAGGAGAACCTATACTTTTAACCGCTAATGTCAATATCAATTTTTCGGCATCTGTAAAATCTTTAATTTCCACTTTTTATTCTCCTATTATTTATTAAATCATATAACTTTTTCATTTCTCATTTATAATTCCTCAAAAAACCTGATCTTTTGCTTTTTCTGTGGCGGCTGCCATGGCTTCCTCATTTTTTCCTGCGTACTCGCCTTGGAAAAAATATCCTTCTTCTGTGCTGCCGTCTGAGTATGTTTTTCCTTTACCGTGAGGTAAGCCGTCTCCGATAATTCTTTTTTCGTAAGCCATAATTAACTCCTTAAACGGTTTTATGTTTTATTATTATCCTAAAAATGTTCCTTTCTAAATTTATATAATTCTATACTTATTTCTTTTAATAAATTTAAATAATTATTTTTTGTTTCTTTTTCCATAGATTTTAATATTATTTCATCATAACCGCTGTCAAATATTCTTTCCAGTGCTTCTTCATTATCTTTGTCCAAATATGCATATTGAAGCCATTGACTAAAATTAATATTTAAATATATAATATTTTCTAATGTATATTTTTTTTGATATCCACTACTGTTCCAATAATATACTTTTTCGTTTTTATCCATAATCCAATAATCTGTTGAATTTGCTTCTCCGATAAACCAATGATCTTTTATCATTGTTATATATTCGTCTTTAACCCAATCAACATCATAATATATTTCTGTTATATCCGTTGAATAAGTAGAATTATATAATTCACAATTTGATGAAATATTTATTGGGTTAATTTTTGTAACAATTTCTTTATAAAGACCAGAAAAAGGGAAATCTATTGAAAATGAAAAATCCGTTATTTGAGCTTTTCCCTTATACAATTCTATTTTTATTTCTTCTATTGGTTTTATTTTAAAGTTATATTCCATATTTTTATTATATTCTTATTTCATTTTAATATCAATTATCCAATATTAATCCCAAAATACTTGCACATATCGCCATATACAAGTGACGTTTATTTAAAGTAAAACCATAATAGTATAACGCACGCTAAGTTTTTCCTGAATCGCAAGTACGGTTCTTTTAACTATTGTCATAATTATCTTCTTTTAATTTCCTTTTTATACATTCCGTCTTTCCATTATCCCTCTATTACGGTTCACTTTTTCTTTCCAAAAAGTTTGCCGATTATTCCATTACCTAAAAATCTTCCGCCTCTCCAGTATCCTTCTTCATATCCGCCGCCGACATAGGTCAGTCTGCCGTAGCCGTGATACCAATTGTCCGCAAAATCGCCTTCATAAAAATTGCCGTTTGCCATAGTTAATTTGCCTTTACCGTGGCGCCATCCGTTAACAAAATCGCCTTCATACATAAAACCACAATTGTCAAGAGTTTTGCCTCTACCAGTGAATCCTTTAGGAACAGTTATAACTTCTACTCTTGATTTATTCCATTTACCTGTATTTGGATCAAAAGTCTCCACCTCCGTATATTCTTTTTTTTCTGTTGACGAAATATTATTTCTGATTATCGATCCGTCCCTGCTTATTTGAACTTGCGGCGAACCGCCTGAAGATGAAGGTTTTTGCGAGGTGTAGGTGATGCCTAAACGGTCAAGGCATTCCAATGCAGCATTACTGCCATAGTCTGTTGCTTTTTTATAATCTGATACTGCGTTACTCTTTTCGCCCATTCTTTCATAAACTGTGCCACGAAGACCATAAGCCATTTGATATT
>WQSF01000073.1 GCA_009788065.1 Treponema sp. | reverse complement strand
TAATAAAGACTGATTCCGTTTAAATTAATCGCGCTGTCTGTTGTATTGTACAATTCAACAAAAGAGTGCGTCGCGCCTGCGGCTGTATTCGATGAACCATATGCCTGTAAAATCAACAGCTTGCCTTCATGATCGCTTGGAGTGGGGTTATTATTCGATTGTGGTTCATCAACGCATCCCATCAAAAGCGATCCGGCCAATAATACAATAATAAAAATTTTAAGTATTTTCATACAAACCATTATACACTCAATGTTGTACAAAAACACCGATACCGTTATAATTTATTAATGGTATTTGCATTTTATAACACTTTAGGTCGCGAAAAACAAGTTTTTAAACCGTTGCAGGAAGGAAAAGTCGGCTTTTACGGCTGCGGACCTACCGTTTACAACTATGCACATATAGGAAACCTGCGCGCCTATGTGCATCATGATATTTTAGTACGTTCTCTCCGCCGCGCCGGTTTCGATGTTAATCATGTTATGAATATTACCGATGTCGGGCATTTAACGGACGATGCCGATGACGGCGAAGATAAAATGGTAAAATCCGCAGAAGAACGCGGAAAAAGCGTCCTTGAAATCGCGGATTTTTATACACAGGCTTTTTTTAACGACACAGAAAGGATGAATATTAAGCGTCCTTCGGTTGTTTGTAAAGCGACAGACCATATCGCGGAAATGATCGCTTTAATAGAAAAAATCGAAAAAAACGGATTCACCTATTTTGCGGGAGGCAATCTTTACTTTGATATTTCAAAGTTTCCGTCATACGGCGATCTTGCCCTCCTTCGGCTTGACGATCAAAAAGCCGGCGCGCGTATCAAACAGGATGAAAACAAACGGAACGCTTTCGATTTCGCATTATGGTTTACAAAAAGCAAGTTTGAGAATCAGGCCCTTGTTTGGGACAGCCCCTGGGGCAGAGGCTATCCGGGCTGGCACATCGAATGTTCCGCAATGAGCATGAAATACCTCGGCGAACAGTTTGATATTCACTGCGGAGGAATCGATCATATTCCGATTCATCACACAAACGAAATCGCTCAGAGCGAAGCTGCAACAGGAAAAAAACCGTGGGTTAATTACTGGCTTCACAACGAATTTCTTGTTTTGGATAAGGGAAAGATGTCAAAGTCATCCGGGAGTTTTCTCACTTTACAAAGCCTTGTGGATGACGGTTTCGACCCTCTTGATTACCGCTATTTCCTGCTTGGAGGCCATTACAGAAGCCAGCTTCAATTTTCCGAAGAAAGCCTTAAAGGAGCGAAAAACTCGCGAAAATCGCTTTTGGACAAGGTAAACAGTTTATCGGCTAAAGTTGGAACACAGAAACCGCGTATTAGCGCGGAACCTCCACCGAGCCCAAAGGGCGAAGATTCCCATCTGGATTTAAACGGATTAGAGGCGGATGTCGCCAAATATATAGAAGATTTTGATAAAGCTATCGAGGATGACCTTAATACGCCAAGAGCTTTGGCTGTTTTATGGGGGCTTTTAAAGGACGGACCGGCTACAGCGGACGCGCTTGCCGCTGTCTACGATATGGACAGGGTTTTAGGGTTTAGGTTGGAAGAATCTGTCAACAGTAAACCTGACGGCGAACCGGAAAATGAAGAATTTGCAAAGGAAATCGAGGAACTAATCGTAAAACGGACAGAAGCGAAAAAAGCCAAAGATTTTAATACCGCCGACACCATAAGACAAAATCTTAAAGATCGGGGTATAATACTGGAAGACGGGCCTAACGGCACTACATGGAAGAGATTATAACGCTGTAACAAAAAAGGAAAAAACTTGTTTAAAAATATAGGGGAACAGTTGGAAGGCGGCTCAGAACCTGCGGGGAACGAAAACAGCGCCCCCAGTGTTTGGAGCGGAATTGAATTTAAGCGGCTTTACGACTCCGCTTTCCAGGTTCTGTTCAGAGTGGCTTTCCGGGTAACAAACAACAGGGAAGCCGCAGAAGATCTTTGTCAGGAAAGTTTTTTCCGTTTATACGAAAGAAATATGGTCTTTCCCAATCCGGAAGAAGCGAAATACTGGTTAATCCGGGTTGTAAAAAACGCCGCGTTAAATTACGCAAAACGAAAAGACAGGGAACGCAAAGCGTATCAGAGAGCATTTCGTGAGGATCACAGACAGGAAGAAACAGGAGAGGGACTGCTTGTAAAAAAAGAAACAAGCGAAGAAGTTCAGGAAGCCCTTGAAAAACTCCCTGAAAACCTTAGGATGGTTTTGATTTTAAAAGAGTATGCCGAAATGAACTATAAAGAAATCGGAAGAGTGCTTGGCATCAGCGAAGGAAATGTAAAAGTTAGGGTTTTTAGAGCCCGTGAACGGCTTGCCGCCCTTTTGGCGCGCAATATCGGTATAAGTACCGAACAAGGTGGTAGAAATGTGTCCTGACCAACAGCTTATTTCAATTTATGTAGACGGGGAACTGCCCTCGCCATGGAAAGAAAAAATGGAAACCCATTTAAAAGTTTGTCCTGTTTGCAGGGAAAAGCTCGAATCATTCAAACAGCTTCATGAATTATTCAAAAAAGACACAACAGAAAACAGGACGTATATAGAGCGGATTGTGGACGAACCTGAACAGGAGCGGACATATACGGAAGAAGAAATGCAGCATGCCAAAGAAAGGGTTTGGAAAAATTTAGAATCAAAAAGAACATTTAAACCGCATAACAGAATTTGGCGTCGAAAAGTCTCAATCCCGCTGCCCGCGGCGGCCGCGGCGGCGGTAATTTTGGCGCTTGTCGCCATGCTTTGGCTCAAGGGCGGACAAGTTTCAAATAACGCTATTGCGGGCAGCCAGCCCAATGACAGAGTTGATTTCATTCTTGCGGCGGAAGATGAAATACCGGGAATCATGCCGGTATCGTCGGATTTGAACGGCGTTCTTCAATATTTGGGCGCCGACGGCTCGGATATAATAATTTTACGGCTTCCGGAAAGCAGAAATTTTTCACGAGCGGGAGAGCCTTCAATAATCAGGGCTGCCGATTATAGGGCAGGCGGGAGATAGTCTAGAATGATCCGTTCTCTTTGCTTTATCAGTGTTTTATATCTCTTTGCGTTAGGTTTTCTTGAAGCGCAGGAACAGCAGGTATCAAGACCCGAAATGGCGCGCGAATTCAGGGGACGCTCTCTTGTTTTGGACATTAACGCAAGAGTGCTGGAGAACAAACAGGATGTAATTTGGGATCAATCGCATAAAAAAATAACAATGCCGGGAAGCCCCGTAAGCATTCAGCTTGCAGGTTCAAATGTTGTAGTAGCGGTACAGTTTACTCCCTTTATTCGCCGTGATAACAACGTATTGGTTATTCAGGGACAGATTTGGATAGAAGACCCCAAAAGAGGCATCAGTTACTACACATCGATTCAAACTGTTCCAATGGAATTTAACGAACCTATTTATTATTTTCCGCTTGGAACAAACAATCAATTAGACTCGTCAATAGAAATAATATTAACCGTTAACCGGTACAGGGAACCAAAAGAAAACACAGAAGAAAAGGCCGCCGATACAAATGGCGAATAGAAAAATAACTATATTTCTGTTAGCTTTAATATCTCTTTTCGTTTCATGCTCAAATAAAACACCTGTTATATCGTCGATCGATCCAAAAATCGGTAATATGGGAGAAATTATCACTCTTACGGGAAGCAACTTCGGCGAATCACGCGATGAATCTTATGTATCCATCGCCGGAACGGCGCCAACCAGTTCATCGTATTATCTATGGCAGGACGATTTAATTATTGTAAGAATTCCCGAATTGGGAGAATCGGGTTTAATCCATGTGCACGCAAAAGGTAAAAAAAGCAACGGCGTTCTTTTTTCCAATTCTGCGTCGGTGCCAAGACCTGTTGACGGGGATGACATGGGTTTGGAGCCGAAGATTGCTGCGATTATTCCGCAGATAGGAGCACCCGGAACACTTATTAACATTACAGGTAATAATTTCGGCGTAACGCGCGAAAACGCGGGCGTTTTCTTTTCATGGGATTATGATTCGGGAACGGTCAATCCGTATATGATAAGAGAGCCGGAATTTATCGAAGTATCAGAATTTGAAATGGGCTATGAATACTGGAGCGCGCGCGAACTGCGGGTGCGCCTGCCCGACGGCGCTGTAAGCGGCAATCTTGAGATAAGAACGTCTCACGGAAGCTCCCGCAGCATTTTTTTTGACGTAAGCGGAAGACCGGGAAATAAAAATTTAAAAGATAAAAGAATCTACACGGTAACTTATACGGTTGATATTAAAGTTCTGGAAGCGACAAGACCGAATACCCTGTATCTGTGGATACCAAAACCGATTGCTTCTCCTTCTCAGAGAAATGTCAGTCTTGTCTCGCGCAGCGCGGAGCCTTTTGTGGAAAATTATAAGGGTGTAAGCCTTTTTAAACTGGACAGCCTCGGTTCAGGCGCGAATCAATCCGTCAATCTTTCCTATCGTGTCGAAGTTTACGCCGTGGAAACCGGAATAAGACCTCTTTCGCTAAGACAAGAAAAAAACGCGCTTACGGCGGCTCACACGCAAAGTTCGGCGTTAATTCTAAGCGACAGTCAAAAAATTAAATCTGTTGTAAATTCGATAGCGCGTAACGAGCAGAATCCGTACACAAAGGCAAAAGCGATATACGATTGGATAATCGCAAACATGCATATTTCAAATTCGCCGCTGTCATCCGACAACATAGAAGACGCTCTGGAGAAAAGACAATCCGATCCGTACACAACCGCTCTGCTCTACACGGCAATGACACGCGCCGCCGGTATTCCCTGCATTCCGGTTGCGGGCGTTTACATCGATCGAAACGGACAGACATTCCGACATTACTGGTCGGAGTTCTGGATAGACAATTTCGGCTGGCTGCCTGTCGATATTTCGATGGGTTCAGGAGCGGTTTTTGACACCGCGCAGCCAAAGCAGGAAACCATGAACGAAAAGGATATTGCCAATTTCTATTTCGGCAATATGGACAATCAGCGTATCGCTTTTTCCAGAGGAGAGCTTGTCCTGTCGCAGATGGAAAACCGCGGCAGGCTTGTTTCGCATCCTCAGTCATATTCACTTCAAAATATCTGGGAAGAATCCGCCGGAGGGCTCGAATCATATTCCAGCCTTTGGGGAGATATTACAATAAGCGGAATTTATCAATAAACAAGAAAGGAGTTTGTTATGGTAACGGTTATTTCATTAGGCGGATCAATTGTCGCACCAAATAATGTCGATATTGATTTTCTTAAAAACTTTGTAAGCCTTATTCGTTCTTTTATAGAAGAAGACAATAGCAGAAGATTTATTTTTGTAGTAGGCGGCGGCGGTCCCGCACGGAGCTATCAGAACGCTTACCGCGAAATTTCGCAGGGCGATAATTTTAAAAATGACGAAGCCGACTGGATAGGGATAATGGCGACAAGGCTAAACGCCCAGTTGATAAAAGCCGTAATGGGCGAATGGTGCGTTCAAGACGTTGTAACAAACCCCGGAGAGGTTGATCCTCTTACGGGTCACGTACTTGTCGCGGCGGGATGGAAACCCGGTTTTTCCACCGATTATGACGCGGTTCTTTTAGCCGAACGCTTCGGCGCGAATCTTTTAATTAATCTTTCCAATATCGAGAAAGTATACACGGCAGACCCAAAAGTTGATCCGAAAGCCGTCCCGATTGATAAAATCACATGGACAGACTTTCGCGCGATGGTCGGCGACGAATGGGTTCCCGGTAAAAATGTGCCGTTCGATCCTGTCGCAAGCCGTCACGCGCAAAAAATAGGATTAAAAGTAATCAGCGCCGCCGGAAAAAATCTTGAAAACTTAAGAAATATTCTTAACGATAAAGATTTTATCGGGACAATGATTTACGGGTGAGCAAATTTATTAATACAAAACACGAAAAAGCGCGGAAAAAGATTTTATTTTTTTCGTGATATTTTCCTGTTTACCGTTTCTATCAAAATAATATTAAACACTAGTATTAAGCCTATAAACACAGGAAATATTTTAAAACTTGTAAAAGAAGTAACCCAGCCGAAAATAGGCGGCATTATTGTTGTTCCAATGTACGCGCATCCCATTTGTATTCCCATAATCGCCTGCGAATATTCCCTGCCGAAGTTTTGCGGCGTTTCGTGCAACATACTGGGATATATCGGGGCGCATCCAAGTCCGATTAGAAAGAGACCGGGAAGAGAGCTGTTTTCGAACGGTAAAACAAGAATTAAAATTCCTAAGCCGGTAATTATCTGCCCAAGGCGGATCATCTGCTTGTTGTTAAGCGCCATTGTTATAAAGCCTGATATAAATCTTCCCGCCGTTATTCCGATATAAAACAGCGCGATCCATTTTGCGGCGGTTTCGGGGGTCATTTTCTTTTCCATTACAAGAAAACTTGCGCCCCATAACCCCGTTACAGTTTCCATGGCGCAGTAACAGAAAAAAGCGGCGAGAGCCGGCTTTACGCCGATTATCGAGAATATTTCTTTAAATGCCGGCGAACTATTAGTCTGCGTTTGTTTTTCTTCTAAAACAGTATCTTTTTCTGTTTTATTTTTCTTCCACAAAGGTAAAGACAAAAATAAAATAAAAACAAGGCTTATTTGAATAATGCCTATCGTTCTGTAACCTGAACTCCACGAACTGCTGTTTGTTAAATAAAAAGACATTATTAAAGGTCCGATTGAAGCGCCGATACCCCAAAAGCAATGAAGCCAGCTCATGTGCCTTGCCTTGAAATGAAGTGCGACGTAGTTGTTCAAAGCCGCGTCAACAGAGCCCGCGCCCAAACCAAGCGGAACAGCGCAAAGGATTATAAAACCGATTGAATTAAAAATAGAAATTCCAATCAGAGCCGCGGCAGTCATAAAAACGCTTACAAGCGTAACAAGTCCTGTGCCAAGACGCCTTATAACCCTTTCGCTGAAAATGCTTGAAACGACAGTGCCGCCTGCCGCAACCATGGAAATAATACCGGCAAAATGCATAGGAACATTTAATGATGCGTACATGGCAGGCCACGCCGAGCCAAGCAATGAATCAGGTAGCCCAAGGCTGATAAAAGAAAGATAAATAACAATCAATAATAAAAATGTAATCATGTATAATTAAACTATAATAAAAAATAACAGCCTTTACTGCGCCGCTCTTTAATCCTTTTGATAAAAAGAAATAAGAGAGGCGTCAAACCAGCCTGTACCACCGGCGGCTTCAACAAGAAATTTTGATTCGTACATATTACTGCCGAGCTTAAGACCTATTTTTTCCCACTCTTTAAAATGCTCAGTAATGGAAATCGATCCGCTTTGCCGCCGATTCCGGCGTATACTAAAAAATTGAGGGAAGGGGTCTTTGCTTCCGCAGATATTCCCGGAACCCGCCGGGCGCGTTGCCTGATAAATAAAATAAACCGAACCGTCTACAGTAAACTCGCCTTTTTTTTGCGCGTCGCCGCCGATTACCAGAGGATCGATCATTCCGTCTCCATACCAGTCATCGACAATATACCATTCGATCATCGGATCTTTCGACCAGCCGTAAATACCTATATACGAGTATCTCCCTCCGGTACCGTTTTCCGATCGTGAAAATTCAAAATCACAAAAAATATTTTTATATTCTGTATAAGGTTTGTTGCGATTCCAGTAATAACCTATACGTCCTAGAAAATCATCGGGATTATTCCATTCAGCTCTGAATGCGGCGCCGCCGTGCTTGTCCGCGCCGTACCATGTAAGCTTGTGATCATTTCCGCCCGCGCTCCACATTTCGTAGCCGTAGGGTGAATCGGGCAGTTGTTTGTTTCCGCCAGAGTTTCCTAAAAATTGCATTTCCATATCTAGCTCCTGGAATGATTATACATCATTTTTTTTAATATACCAACTATCGGTGATACAGTTATTAGTAAAATGTAACTAAACATATTTACTTGCCTGCGCCTTCCACATTTCATTATATTTTCCGCTCATTTCAAGGAGCTGTTCGTGGGTTCCTTCTTCGATGATCTCGCCTTTATCAAGCATGAAAATTTTATCCGCACCTCTTGTTGTTGACAAACGATGCGAAATGAACACAACTGATTTATCCTTCGCCGCCATATTCATTGATTTATTCATATGATATTCCGCGATAGGATCTAAAGCGCTTGAGGGCTCGTCGAGAATAATTAAATTCGACGGTTTATAAAACACTCTTGCGGTCGCAAGTTTCTGGCTCTCTCCGCCCGAAAGCGCTGTGCCTGTTTCGTCAAACTCGCGTGTTAACTGAGCAGAAAGTCCGCCGTCCATCTCATGAAGACGGTGTTTAAAACCGCTTAATGCCACCGCTTTTTCGATCGCCTTTTCATCCGCGTTCTGTAAATCCATTACGATGTTTTCTTCCACACTCGCGGCATAAATACGATAATCCTGGAAGATGGTTCCTATCGCTTCACGGTACCCGGTTAAATTAAATTTGCGTATATCAATACCGTCGAGCGTGATTACGCCCTCTGTAGGATCGTATAACCGCATGAGCAGTTTTATCAGCGTAGTTTTACCAGCGCCGTTGTAACCGACTAGCGCTATTTTATCCATAGGGTTTATTACCAAATTGATATTCTTAAGAATAAAATCCTGTTTTTCATTATACCTGAATGAAACATTTTCAAATTTAATTGTTTTAATTTGTTCCGGGATAGAAATATTTTCGGCGCTTTTAATTTTTGTTTCGTATTCCAAAAAGTTTCTTATTTTATCGATGTACAAAGCGTTTTCAATCGCCTGAGGCAGGAGTTCCGACATTAAAATCATGCCTCTGCGCATTGCTCCTGCCACACCCCATAAAATGAACAGGGAACTAAACGCCATTGTTTTCTGTACAATGGTTTTAAAAAGCAAATATGAAAGATAAATTCCGTCAAAAATAAAATCGTTAAAGAAATAATCGGAGAAAAAATTAAGAGCCCATTTTTTCTTTGCAACTCCTTTTCTGACATTAAAAATCTTACTGTTGGTGTCTTCAAAGTCGTTATATAATCCGCGGGA
>WQSF01000072.1 GCA_009788065.1 Treponema sp. | reverse complement strand
GCCTGTGTCTTTGTCGTTTTTACCAAATTTGGCTACGATTTTTGCCGCGCTTTCTTTGTTTAAAGCCATGAATTCTCTCCTGTTTAAACCCTATATTCTGCTTAAATAGTGGCATAGATTGAAGAAAGTGTCAAGATGGAGGCACATAAACCGCTTTTATACCTTGAATTTATTAAAAATTGAGGGAAAAGCGGCGTTTATAGAGAGGGTTCACGAGAAAGCGCTAAATTTTTACAGAAATTGATTCACGAAAAATCATGTCTAATTCATGGAAAATTATTAAATGTCGTTGATTTATTTATAAATTCAGTTTATATTGTATTTAGGCGCTCGCCTGAGACCATGCAATAAAAGCGCATTCCTGATCCTTTGGGATAGGGTGCAGAATGCTTGAGCATGGTTTTTTTATATCTTTGGGTTTAGTTTATAATCATCAAGATAATGATGGTAGTATTTATATCTTTTTTCTGACTTAATAACTTTAACTGTAATAACAACGGTATACATTTTTTCGTTTACTTTACAATCCTGCCAAAAATAAAGAACTTCGATTATATTGGAATCAACCGGTATATGTTGTTTCCTATTTTTTAAAATGGCATTTTCAAGCAATTGACCTAAAATTTTAATCGAAATTACCTGTTCTTTTGATCTTGTTTTAGTTTTCCACTCTCCTAACCCATCTCTTGAAATTGAAATTTCTTTATTGGTCGATTTATTATAGAAAGATTTCCCTCGAAGATTATTCAAAGCCCATAAAAAGTTTATTTTTTTTAACTCTCCAATCGTCAGTTTTTTTTCTTCATCTGTTTCCTCTATCTCAGGAATCTGAGTATTTTCTATATTGTCTTTTCTTTCTGTCACAACACATTCCACAATTCAAAGTTTCTGATAATTTTGGCTGATTTGACATATATTAGGCTGATATTACAAAAGGTTAGGAATTCTTTATTCTTATATAAATTGTAATTGTTTTCTGTCAATTATACAAGTTGTTTAAACATCATTATACCGGTGGCTTGAAATTTAAATAAAAATATCAATACGGCGCTTATATAAGCATTTAACCGGGATCACTGATAAATCCGCAGACATTGTGTATAATATAAAGTGTATGAAATCAGGAATGATTTTACTGGATAAAAAAAAGGATATTACATCATTTGACGCTCTGAGAGATGTTAAACGCGCTCTTGGAACAGGGAAAGTCGGGCATACCGGCACTCTGGATAAATTCGCGTCCGGGCTTTTAATTGTTCTTGTCGGCAGAGCGTTAAGATTAAGCAAGTGGTTTTTACACTGCGATAAAAAGTATATAGGAAGGATATGTTTCGGCTCCCAGACTGAAACATTGGATCCAGAAGGGAAAGTAATCGAAGAAGCCGCTCTTCCCTCTTTTGAAGATGTAAAAAAGGTTTTAAATCAGTTTACAGGAGAGATTTTACAGGCGCCTCCTGAGTATTCCGCCATCCATGTAAACGGGCAGCGCGCTTCAGACCTTGCGCGAAACGGCATTGCGCCTGAAATGAAAAAACGCCCTGTAACTGTTTACGAGCTGGAATTGCTATCATGGCAGCCGCCGTACGCTGATATATTCGTTCATTGTTCAAGCGGCACTTATATCCGCTCCCTTGCACGGGATATAGCGCTTGCCGCGGGAAGCAGAGCGTATTTAAACGAACTTACACGCACCCATGTCGCAAATTTCAATTTAAAAGACGCTGATATAAATATACAGGGGTACGAAATAAAGCCAATAACTAAAGAGGTAATTTCCAATCTTGGACTTCCTTATTTTGATGCGGATGAAAATGAAAAAGAGAAAATCATACACGGTAAACCCATATCTTTTATACCTCCGTCTCTCAGCTTGGATTCTTCCGCTGTAAAATCCGCGGCGATTTTTGATGGTGAAAACCTCATCGCTGTAGTCGAAAAAGAGGACGGTAAATGGAAATACGGCTGTGTACTGCGCGAGATATAACGCTTTCTTATTGTAGATTTAATCATTTTGTTGTATATTTGTGTTGTAAGTAAATAAACTGGTAAATTTTTAAATAATGCTATGCTTATACAGGAGGAAAGCAAAATTGAGAAACCGCTTAAACCTGTTTTATAACATGGTTTTTATTGCGATGGGTATATGTCTTGCTCAGGCGCCTGTCTGGGCGCAGCAGGAACCTGTTCTCAGAGTTGCCATGAGCGATGATTCTCCGATAAGCGTGGGGCGCCTGCTGCATACGGCATTGCAAAGCGCAGGCTATCAGATGAATATAAATGTTACCGGTATGCGTACATCGATAGCCAATGTTAACTACGGCGACGCGGCAATTCTTCCAAGCCAGACAGACGGTTTACAATTACAGTATCCAAACTTGATAAAAGTTCCCGTGCCCATCGATTATGTGGAATTTACCTCTTATACCCGATCAATCGATAATTACGGGTTATCAACATGGAAAGATATCGCTGGATTAAAATTTTGTTATCGCTGGCAGAATATTTATGTAGCAAGCAAAGCGCAGGAAACGAGAGCGTCAAAATTTACCGCCGTATACGCGCTCGAAGATGTTTGGAAAACTCTTTTAAATTACGAAGCCGATGTGGCTGTACTTCCGCGCGTTATCAATTTTGATTATCGAATTCCGCCGGGTATTAAAAGAGCGGATGTAATTGATGTTATACCGTGTTATTCATATGTAAACAAAGATTACGCCTATTTAGTTCCGCTTCTGGAAAAAGCGTTTAACGAACTGCTTGACGGCGGCAATATTGACGCCATTAGAAAATTCCACACGACAAGCAAGACCGGCGGCGGAAAACAGGTTCTGTTACATATAAGCTCTTACAGCGCGCAGGTAGAAAGAGAACGCAGCCAGGTTGAGGTTATACAGCAAACGGTTGATTCCTTTGACACGTTAGAATACAGAAATTTATATTTAAACTCTTACGAAAACCGCGATAACGCAAGTTTTGATGATATTTATTCCGACATGATCCGCGCTAATTATATCGCGCATAATATCGACATAATTTTAGCGTCCGATAACGAAGCGCTTAAATTTGTGTTGGACAATTATTTTATACTCTTTTCCCATAAGCCTGTTGTTTTCTGTGGAGTCAACAATCTTGATACATCCACGCTTAACAGTCTTGAAGAATATATTACAGGAATTTCAAGTTCGATCTCCTTTGAAGAAACAGTCAGGGAAATGCTGCATTTATACCCGGCAACAAAACGAATTTTTATTTTAAATGATTACTCGCTCTCAAGAAGCATTAATATGCGAAAGAATGTCGAAAGAAGAATAAAATCAGCCGGATTGCCGGTAGAGTTTGTATTTTGCGAAGACAAACCATTCGACGAACTCATGGAAGAGATTCGCAATTTTGGAAGCGATACTCTTGTTTTAATCGGCAATTATCTTGTTGACAGCAATAATAAACTATATTCGGAAATTGAGGTTCAAAAGTCTGTTTCAGCAGCGTCTAAAAACCCTGTTTTCTGCTTAACTGCAACCTATATAGGTCATGGAACGTTCGGAGGGCTTGTTTCAGCTCCCGAAGTAAAAAGCCGCGTCGCTGTTTCCATGGCAATTGATATACTGAACGGAAAAAAAGTTTCTGACACTCCCATTATTTTAGATTCATCGTCATTCAACCGCTGGCAATTTGATTACAAAACGGCGAACAGATTCAAAATAAACACCCATTACCTTCCTGCAGGCCATATCGTTATTAACCGTATTCTGCCCATATGGGAATCGAATCCGCGTGAGTTCAATCTAACGATAATAGCGGGAATATTGATGCTTTTAATTATTATAGCGCTGATTGTATTTCTTAAAATACTGGCAAAGAAGCAAGCGGAAGCGCAAAGCGCGACAATCGCAAAGTCGGCGTTTTTAGCGAATATGAGCCATGAGATACGAACGCCGATGAACGCAATAGTGGGTATGGCGTCTGTCGGGGTATCCGCCTCCGATATTGTACGAAAAGATTATTGTTTTGGAAGGATAAAAGAAGCGTCAAAACATCTTCTTGGCGTTATAAATGACATTTTAGACATGTCCAAAATTGAAGCAAATAAACTGGAATTGACATACGCGGATTTTAATTTTAAAGATATGATACAGCAGATAATCAATGTTATAAACATACGCCTTGACGAAAAGAATCAAGTTTTAACACTGGATATCGATCCTGCAATCCCTCAATTTATAACGGGCGATGAACAGCGGCTGTCGCAGGTCATTACCAATCTGATAGGAAACGCTGTAAAATTTACGCCAAATAAGGGTTCCATCGTAATTCATGCGAAATATTTCCGCAGCGATACGGACGAGATGAGTACAATAGAATTTTCAATAACTGATACAGGCATCGGCATCAGCAAAGAACAGCAGGCAAATCTTTTTCAGCCTTTTCATCAGGCTGAAAGCAGTACGTCAAGAGAATTCGGCGGTACCGGTTTAGGTTTATCAATATCAAAAAACATTATAGAAATGATGGGCGGCAGGATATGGGTTAAATCGGAGCTTGGGAAGGGAGCTACTTTCGTCTTTACCATAAAGGTTAAACCTTGCACAGAATTAAAACCGGCGGAACCGGCGGAGAGCGGCGCTGTTATAGAGGGACAATTTAAAGGACATACCATTTTACTGGTTGAAGATATGGAAATTAACCGTGAGATTGTGCAGGCTCTGCTTGAACCTACCCAGCTTGTAATTGATTGCGCTGAAAACGGCGAAGAAGCGTTAAAAATGTTCTTAAAAGCGCCTGACAAATACGAGATGATATTTATGGATGTGCAAATGCCCATAATGGACGGTTATAAGACGACAAGCGCGATTCGAGCTCTTAATATATCAAAAGCAAAAACCATCCCGATAGTAGCCATGACTGCGAATGTATTTCGCGATGACATTGAAAAATGCCTTGACTGCGGAATGAACAGCCATATAGGAAAACCGCTTAATATCAAAGAAGTTATTGATAAACTGCGCGCATATTTAAAATAATCCGCAAGCCGGCGTTAATCCCGAGAGGAGCCTTCGCCCTTTGCGCCCGGTTCTTCTGTTTGCGCATCTACAAGTTTTTCAATCTTCTTTATAAGATCAAAGCTGTCTGTAATGCTCTTATCCACGTGAAAACGCAGGCGCGGAATTTTTCGGATATGCATTACAGCCGCCAGCTGCGACTGGATAAAACCTGCCGCGCTCTGCAAGCCCTCTACTTCCTTTTCGTTAATTTTTCCGCGGATATCTGAGACATATACATCCGCAAAAGAAAGATCTTTTGAGACATTAACTTTTGTAATCGATAAAAAATTATTTACTCTTGAGTCTTTGATTTTTCCTTCAAGGATAAGAGAGCCGATCTTTTCCTGAATCGTCTGACCAAGACGTTCTGTTCTGAATTGCGGCATAACAGCAGAGTTCCTTTAAGAACTCAGCTTTCGCGCGATTTCTACGATTTCGATGACTTCAAATATATCGCCTACCTGTATATCGTCAAAACCTTCAAGACCGATACCGCATTCGTAACCAGTCGCAACTTCGCGCGCGTCGTCTTTAAAGCGTCTTAGAGAAGCGATTTTGCCTGAATGAATGACAATCTGATCGCGGATAAGGTTTATCGTACAAGTGCGTTTTACAGTTCCCGAAAGCACATAACAGCCTGCGATAGTTCCCACTTTCGGAACCTTGAATGTGTCGCGTACTTCCACGCTTGCGATAACTTCTTCTTTGGTGTCTGGTTTTAGCATTCCTTCCATCGCCTGCCTGATCTCTTCCACCGCTTTGTAGATAATATTGTATTTGCGAATATCCACCTTCTCCTGATCGGCAAGAATTTTCGCCTTTGGAAGAGGGCGCACGTTAAAGCTGATAATTATCGCGTTAGACGCAATCGCTAAGTCAACGTCTCCTTCGTTTACAGGACCGGGAAGCGCCTGAATAACATGGAGCCTTATTTCCTTTGTACTTAATTTTTCAAGGCTGGATTTTAATGCTTCGGCAGAACCCTGAACGTCCGCTTTTATTATTACTTTTAATTCCTGAATCGCGCCGTCTGAAATCATGTCGTGCAGGTTGTCCATGGTCACTTTCTTTAATATTTTCGCGTCCTCGGCTCTTTTTAGCTCCTGGCGCTTGGAAGAGTATTCGCGCGCGACTTTTTCGTCCTGTACTACCTGAAGCGGGTCTCCCGCGTTTGGAATACCCTCAAATCCTAAAACTTCCACAGGCATGGAAGGGGTTGCCTTGTTGATCTTGTCTCCCTTGTCATTGAAAATCGCGCGCACTTTACCGGGCCATACTCCCGCGACAAACGCGTCTCCGATTGCAAGGGTGCCTTTTTCTACCATAACAGTGGCGACAATACCTCTTCCGTGATCGACCTTGGATTCGAGTATCTTTCCTTCGGCAGTGCGCTGGAAATTTGCCTTTAAATCCAAAAGTTCGGCTTCCAATAAAATGGATTCGATTAATTTATCGATACCTGTCTTCTGAAGAGCGGAAAGTTCTATAAACATGGTTTGTCCGCCCCAGTCTTCGGGCATAAGCCCAAGTTCCGAGAGCTGGCTTTTTACCCTGTCAGGATTCGCTTCTGGTTTATCAATTTTATTAACGGCGACGATTATCGGGACATTAGCGTCTTTAGCGTGGTTAATGGCTTCGATTGTCTGCGGCATAACGCCGTCGTCGGCGGCAACTACAAGAATTACAATGTCGGTTATCTGCGCGCCTCTTGCCCTCATGCGCGTAAACGCTTCGTGTCCCGGGGTGTCAAGGAATGTAAGAGAGCCGTGCGGCGTTTCCACCATATACGCGCCTATGTGCTGAGTGATGCCGCCGAATTCGCCTGAAACTACGTCGGCTTTACGGATCGCGTCAAGTAATTTTGTTTTTCCGTGATCGACATGTCCCATAACGGTGACAACAGGCGGGCGAGGAAGCATGAGCGCGTTATCATCGGAAGCCGTTTCAATTACTGTCTCGTCGTAGAGACTTACAATTTTTACATCCGCGCCGAATTCCGCCGCAAGCAGCGTAGCCGTGTCAGCGTCGATCTGCTGATTTATTGTTACCATCTGTCCCATACTCATAAGTTTTTGAATAAGGTCAGACGCTTTTAAATTCATTTTCCGCGCAAGTTCCGATACCGAGATTACTTCCATTATGTCGATGGATTTTGGCACCGGGTTAACGATGTGGGTTATTTTTTTCTTTGTCTGAAGGAGTTTTTCCTCCATCTCAAGTTCTTTTTCTTTACGATTGTAAGCGGGTTTCTTTGCGATAAACTTGCGTTTCGCGGGACCCTTACCTTCCGGTAACGGACCTGCAGGAGCCGCGCCCATCGAGCCGCTTCGTCCTCCCCCTGGACCGCCCTGACGGAATCCTCCGCCGAATCCCGGCTTGCCGCCCTGCCCCTGCTGTCTGGGAGGATATGGAGAACGCTGTCCGCCAGCGCCGCGTGAAGGAGAGCCTGATGAATCACGAGAAACTGTATTCGGACCGCCGCGCGAGCCGGAGCTATGACCGCCGCGTGGAGATGCGCCGGGAGTTCTGGGACCAAAATCTCTTTTATTTGAAGGAGCGCCGCCTTCAGCGCCCGATCTGTTTGTACGTAACTGCTGCGGTTTACCGCCCTGGCGCTGTCTTTGTTCATGACCGCCGCCTACAAGTTTGCCGCCGACTCTTCCTGCCGCCGCGGCGGGGCGCTGCGCAATCTGGAATGAACTGATATACGGAGTATCCTGCTTGTCATTCTCAGAGGTTTTTTCATTTGAATTATCGTTTTTATTATTAACAGAAGATTTTCCGCGGGGAGCGTCGTTAGAGGTTCCTTTTGAAACTGCGTTGGACGCGCCTGAAGGAGCGCTGACAACAACTTTCGGTGAAGTCTTTTTAGGAGCTTGAGCCGCCGGTTTTTTCCTTACGATCTTTACTCTGCGGGGAGCGTCGCTCTGTTCCGCATTATTTTTCCCGGATGCATTCTCCTGCTCGTTTTGAGAATGTTTTATCAGTTGAGCTTTCGGTTTCTTGTTTTTGTCAGTTTCTCCCTCGGGAAACTGCGTTGGGTGTTCCGCCATAAATCCTTCTCTTAATCCTCCTCTTCGTACTCAAAACTCAAACCGATTCCGCAGCTTGGGCACGTCGCCATGTCCACTGTTATTTTCGCGCCGCATTCAGGACATTCATATTCTTCAGCTTCGGCGCCTTCCTCGGTTTTTTCTTCCTGCTCTTCTTCGTATTCTTCATCTTCTTCGTCTTCTTCGACAATTTCAATATTTTCTTCGATAACTTTGCGAAGCTCGTCAAGTTCATCAGCGGTAAGTCCCTTTGATTCTAGTTCTTCCTGACTTAACGCGATGAAATCTTCGATTAGGTCAACGCCGTTGTCAAGCAATATTTGCGCGACTCTTGAATCCACATTCGGAAGTTCGCTGATACGCGAAATTTCGTCATCGTAGGAATCCGAATCGCCGAACAGCTCTGAAACCGCCCTGCGCGATTCAGCCGCAATATCCATTTCCGCGAACTGCGATTCTGTTTTAACGTCGATGATCCAGTCTGAAAGCTTGTTCGCAAGACGGACATTAAGCCCCTGTTTTCCGATTGCAAGAGACAGCATCGAATCGCTGACAACCGCAAGCGCCTGTTTTTTTGCTTCGTCAAGAATGATTACATCGCGCACTTCCGCAGGCGACAGCGCGTTTTTAATAAAGCGCCGCGGATCTGGATCATACTTTAATATATCAATTTTTTCACCTTCAAGCTCTTTAATTACAGCCTGAATTCTAACGCCTTTAAGCCCGACACACGCGCCTACAGGATCGACATCTTCACGGTTTGAATAAACCGCGAGTTTTGTGCGAAAACCAGGCTCTCGCATAATCTTGTGTATTTCTACCGTCTTGTCGTAAATTTCAGGAACCTCTAGCTCAAAAATCGCGCGCACAAACTGAGTATGAGTTCTGGAAAGAACAATCTGAAGACCGTTATTATCTTTTTTTACTTCGTAGATAAGCGCTTTAATTCTGTCGTTGACATGGTAGATTTCCCTCGGCGACTGGTATTTTTTAGGAAGGATGCCTTCCATCTTGCCTATGTCGACATAAATTGTGCCGTTGCGTTCACGTTGATAATAGCCGATAATTATTTCGCCTTCCTTGTCCTTGAACTCTGAATAAAGCGAATCTTTTTGTATTTCTCTGATTGTCTGATGGGTTGTCTGCTTTGCGCTCTGAACCGCAATGCGGTCAAACTGTTTGGGATCGATTTCCACAAGTAT
>WQSF01000071.1 GCA_009788065.1 Treponema sp. | reverse complement strand
AATTTAATTACATTCGGCTCTAAGGTTTCAACCTCTCCGCCGAGGGCGATAAATACGTCAAGCATTACATGCACGTCTTCGATATCGGGGATGTTTCTAAGTATGACAGGTTCGTCCGTTAAAAGCGCCGCGGCAATGCAGGGCAGGGCGGCGTTTTTGTTACCGCTGACTTTAATTGCTCCGTTAAGCGGAATTCCGCCGTTAATCAGGTACTCGCTCATGTATTGAATGTAACTGTAATATATTATACTGTCAATCCAAGGAGTTCAACATGCTGCAGCTTGTTAAAAATCGTATTGGGCCATGGTCTTTTTATAAACAAGCATTGGCTATCGCCTTGCCCGTAATGCTTCAATCTTTCATTATGAGTATGGTCTCGCTGGTCGACAACTTTATGGTTGCCGGTTTAGGGGATGTCAGCATGGCGGCTGTTAATGTAACAAACCACATCTTTTTTATTTTCTTTGTGATCATCAATACGATTTGTCAGGCAGGAGGAATTTACATCGCGCAGTTCAACGGCGCGAATGATTCAGGCGGCATGAAGAACGCTTACAGTTTTAAAGTGCTCTTTGCAGTCGGCATTTCGATACTTTGTTTTGCTGTTTGCAGAATGATTCCCGTTCAAATTATCAGCATGCTGACAACGAACAATGCGGCGCAAGCCGAGATTGCAGAGGTCGGCTCTGTTTATCTCCGCCTTGTTTCATGCGCGTTCATCCCCACGGCGGTTTCATTATCTATCGCGACAAGTTTCCGCGAAATAGCAAAACCAAAAATCCCATTGATAATTTCCGGGATTGCCGCTGTGATTAACACAATAGGCAACTGGATTTTAATTTACGGAAACCTCGGAGCACCGCGTCTTGAAGTTGTGGGAGCCGGTTATGCGACAATTATCGCACGGAGTTTTGAAGTCGCCGCGTTTTTAATTTACGCAAGCGCAGCTAAAGCGCCGTTCTTTGCAAATATTAAAAGGCTGTTCAATTTAAAGAAAAAATTGATAGCCGAAATATTTGTAAAATCGGGAATGATATTCGCGTCTGAAATTTCATGGGTTGCGTCAGAAACATTAATGATTGCGATGTACAACCGAAGGGGCGGCGCTGAAGTTGTCGCCGGAATGGCGGCAGGCTGGACAATAGCGAATATTTTTTTCCTGCTCTTCGGCGGTTTATGGACTGCCTCCACTGTTTTAGTAGGCGGCTCTCTGGGAGCAGGAAAACTTGACGAAGGACGCGATCGCGCAAAATGGCTTAAGTGGGGAAGCGTAATCGCAGGTATAATGATGGCAATACCGGGAGTATTTATAATTTCCGGTATCATTCCTCTTGTGTTTTCCAATCTTAGCGCGGAGGCGAGAGCAAACTGCTTCGGTCTTGTCTGCGTAATTCTCGCTTATCTTCCGCTGTGGGCATTTATAAACGTACAGTTCGCAATCTCGCGCGCAGGAGGAGATACCGCAATGGGAATGTGGACAGATGTTTCCGTTAACACTCTGCTTTTTGCGCCGGGCTCTGTGATTTTATCGCTGTTTACAAATCTTGCTCCCGTACCGATGTTCGCTATTCTAAAACTGACGGACATTGTTAAAGTTTTTGTGGCGCGTCATTTTCTGCGCAAGGAAAGATGGGTTAAAAATTTAACCGTGAATGAGTAACTTGCGCGGACTTATACTTCATGTGATAATGTCTCATAGGGGGCTTTATGAGAAAATTCACTGTAATTGTACTAATTTTGGTATCATGTTTATTCTTCGCATGTAAAAATAAATCCGGCAATGATTCATCGTCAATAAATGATCGTTATTTTACCAGTGAAGACTCCCCTGAGATTAATTCAACAGACCCTGTAAGAGCGCTTGTAAACGACGCCGCTATCGCGGCCGCGTTCGCTTTGGATTATCGTCCGGTGAAAGCGGAGCCAATCAACGAATATGACACCCTTAGCGCGGCGGAGCTTTCAGGTTCTGCCGCTTCAGGCCCGGCGCAGGGAAATATTACGGGCGGCGGTTTACGAAAACTTTCCGATTATCAAACCGCATATTTTGACCCTGAAAAAGAAACCGCTAGAATCAGCCAGATTCTTGCCTCTCAGCAAAGCACAAGCCAGGAACAGATTCAAACTAAAACAAACGAGCCTCTTACTGTGATCGACTGGGGACCCAGGGGGAACTTTTCGTCCGCTGTTCAGCGTCCTTCAATATATGTAATTTTTTCACAGCCGATGATCGCGCTTGCGAGCCTTGGAGAACAGAGTGCGGCATCGCCGCTTGTCACGATAACTCCTGCGATAAAAGGCGTATTTCGTTGGTACGGAACAAGTTTTTTAAGTTTCGAAGGCGATGAGCCGTGCCAAAGCCAGCAGGTTTATACAATCACAGTTTCGTCTAGCGCAAAATCATTAAGCGGAAACGCAATTTCAGGAGATAAGGTTTTTACATTTGTTACAGAAACTTTAAGCATTAATAATATTATTCCCGGCGAAGAATACACCCAAAAAACAAATTGGTATTTTGACAATAATAATGTCCCGCCCGAAGCCGCTAAATCGATCGGGATGGTTTTTAATTATCCTGCGCAGGCTTCTGAGATGGCCCAGTATCTGGAAATTACCGCAGGGGGCGCCGCGAAAAAATTTACTCTTAAACAGGACAATGAATATAAAATTACCGCAGAATTGACAGATAACATACCTTTTGAAACTGAAGTTAAAATTATTTTGAAGAAAGGAGCGAAATCGCGCGGAGGAAGCAGAGGGACTGAGTGGGATCAAATATTTAATTTCTTCACACCAGGCGCTTTCACCGTAACAAGTCATTCAAGAGAATCTGGTTATGGAAGGTACTCCAATGTTGTTGAACTGACATTCAGCCACGACTTAAAAGAGGATACGGTGCGTAATGCGATAAGCACTGTACCCGGTATGAGTATTACAAATGAAAATGTAGAAATATTTTCCAACATGGCGCGTATTTCCAATCTTCCTGTGGGTTACGGAGATCGATTCAGAATAAATATTAACACAAATGTGGAAGATGTTTACGGAAGAAAATTAAAATCTCCGTATTCAGCCGATATTGTAATGCCTCAGGAACCGCCGCCCGTCGGAACTGTACGCGTTCTGGATTACAGATCACAAGTGATGCTTGAAGCGCAATTTCCGCCGCGTTATCTTTTTGAATATTCGAATAACCTCGCGGGTTCATTCTATATTCTGGCGCCGGAAAAAAATCCTTTCATGTATACTCAAAATTACAGGGAAACACCGAGGCGTTTTGACAACGCGACTTTAATTCAAATGCCTGTCGGAGATAAAAATATAAAATATTTTGAACAAATCGATCTTAAGCCTTTTTTAAATAATAACGGTAAAGGGTTTGTCGCTTTCTCCGCCAGTGTCAATATTCTCACAAGAGAATGGCAGGGATACGATAATTACCGCGCGGGTTCTGGTATTTATACATACAATCAATATATTCAAGTAACGGATTTAGGACTGACTGTGCGATATGGATTTAACAAGGCTGTAGCTCTTGTTACAAGCTTGTCCACGGGAAAACCTGTCGAAGGCGCAAGAGTTATGATGCTTTCAAACTCGGCTGTTGATGAAATAACGGATCTGTCTTCAATTAAAGGTTATGCTGAAGGTGTTACCGATAAAAATGGTTTGGCTGTTCTTAATATGAACGCAATGACTCTCAGGAATAATACCAACAGAAATGGCTGGTACACAACTCCTTTTATAATGGCGGAAAAGGACGGAGACAGGGCGATATTCAATCCTGAAACGCATAATATGTGGCGCGCAGGGGTAAACTCATCGTCTCCTCAGCGCGCGGAAGAAATAATCCCTATTGCGTTTATGTTTTCCGATCGCGGGCTTTATAAACCAGGCGAGACGATTACATTCCGCGGCGTAGACCGTTCTAAAGTTCTTGGAATGTATACAATTTATAACGGCTCTTATACCGTCAGACTTGAAGAAATGTCATACAGGCCTGCGAAGATTGCGTCATTGGAAGGGAAAACAACAGACTCAGGAAGTTTCTTTGGCAGGATTACTATCCCTGATGATTTACAGCCGGGATCTTACAGACTTGTCTATAAAAGAACTCAGGGCGATATCGAAATTGATGAAGCTGTCGCAAGTATTCCCGTAACGATCGCTTATTTTGAAAGNTTAAAATTNCAGGCGTCTTTATCGTCGCCGCCNGAAGCCATTATATTAGGTGACGATATTAATCTGACACTAAGGGCAAGTTATCTTTCAGGCGGGAGTCTTTCGGGCGCGAAATGGGAAAGCGCATGGTACGAGGAGATGGGTGTTTTCCGACCGGCGGGCGTTGAAACAAGAGGTTTTGTTTTCGGTCCGCGCCGCGCGTGGGACAGTAAGCGCCATGTAGGTTCAGATGAAGGCGCATTGAGCGGGCAGGGTACAGCTTCTCTGACGCGGAAAACAGGCGGAAGTAAAGTAGCGGGCGCTCCTTATTATTATCAGGCTGAAGCAAGGGTAACAGATTTAAGCAATCAGATGGTTAGCGCGTACCGTACTGTGACTGCGCATCCTGCAAGTTTCTATGTCGGATTGAACCGCGGTTCGGGCGGATTTGTCCGCGCGGGACAGGAGTTTAATTGTAATTACATTACCGTAAATACCGCAGGAGAGAAAACCGCCGGTAATAATCTCTTTCTGCAGACAGGCGAAGGCGCAAGGCAGATAAAAGCGGAGCTTTTACGCGAAGAATGGAGACGAACACAGCAGCGCGGAGTTTACGGGTATATTAATAACGAATATACTTCTGTGCAGATAACGGACAGCGTTCAAATGATAAACATTCAAAATAACGGCGGAACTATTAAAGTAAAACCTTCCGGCGCAGGTTATCATATCTTGCGCGTAACATCTAAGGACAAGGAAGGAAGAACCGCGTTAACAGAAATGGGTTTTTATGTAACAGGAGCAAGCGGTTACTGGAATATGAATAATCCTACAGAGCTTCGTCTTGTGCCGGATCAGGATATGTACGAACCCGGTGATACGGCTAAAATTCTGCTTCAAAGCGCTCTTCCCGCCGGTTATTACTTAATTACCGTAGAAAGGGAAGGTATATTTACCGAAGAAGTCAAATATTTTGCGGAATCAGTTTCTGTTATTGACATACCTATTGCGCGTAACTATGTTCCTGTGGTTTATGTGTCTGTTTCTTCGTTCTCGATACGCAATGGTCCGCCCGTTCATGAGTACGGAAATCCTGATTTGGACAAACCGAAAGGGTATTACGGCGTTACCCGTCTTGATATAAATTCGCGTACAAAAGCTTTTTCTGTAACCGTGCAGACAGATAAAAAAACATACCGTCCCGGCGAGGAGGTTACGGTTACTTTAAACGCGTCAAGAGACGGAAAGCCTCTCGCTAATGCCGAACTTTCTCTAATGGCTGTAGACAGAGGCGTACTGGATTTAATCAACTACCGCGTTCCTGATCCTATACAGCATTTTTATTCCGATGAACATTTTTCACTCTATGTTAATGGGGGGGATTCGCGTTCCATGTTGATGGATCCCGTGACTTACAACATAAGGGATCGAATGGGCGGAGATTCCGAAGATAATAAGCTCGAGGAGCGCAAGGATTTTAATCCGACCGCGGTTTTCGAGCCAATGCTTGTAACAGATGCGACAGGTAAGGTAACGCACACTTTTAAACTTCCCGACAATCTTACAACATATCGCGTAACAGTTTTCGGCGTAACAGGCGATTTATTCGCGCTTAAAGAAAGCGAAATTGCGGCTCAAAACAGAATAAATGTAAGAGAAGTAGTTCCGCGCAGGTTAAGAGAGCGCGATACTGCCGAAGCCGGGGTGCTTATAACAAATCTTGATAACGCTTCTCATACTGTGACTGTAAAGCTGGAAATAGGCTCTCCTCTTGCCAATGATGAATCAAGCGGTTTGTCGAAAATTCAAGGACGCGCTTTCGTTGACGGAGCCGCGGAAAGACGCGTAACAGTGCGAAGCGGTGAAAACGCTGTTGTTTATTTTGATGTGGCGACGGAAAAACAGGGGAATGTTACTCTCAATTTTACGGTAAACTCTTCTATACTTAACGAGAAACTTATTCGGGAAATGTTAATAGAACATCCGTTTGTAATGGAAACTGTTACAACAACAGGTACTGTCAGAGAGGATTCGGCGAGCGAAGGGCTTGTTATCCCTTCATTTGCGGACGGCGGAGCGGGGAATTTAACAATCACTCTTGACGCGACCCGTCTTGCGCTTTTGGATTCTGCTGTAACATATTTGTTTACCTATCCTTACGGATGCCTTGAACAGCGAAGTTCCGCGATAATGCCGCTTGTAGTTTTCGGCGAATACATCGATGTTTTTAATTTAAATTCTGAGGTTACAAATCCTAAACGGGTAGCGGAGAATGAATTAAAAAAATGGGGACAGATTCAATTATCTAACGGCGGTTTCCCGTATTGGCCTGACAGTACATCTGCAAATTTCTACGTGAGCCTTCGTATTGCACATATAATCGCCATCGCAAAAGAAAAGAAAATGAATGTACCTTCTTCTATCAATATGCCTGCTCTTGTTTCATTTTTAAACCGTGAGTATCAATCCATGCAGAACTGGCGCAGCAGCAATGCCGATTATTATTATCAGTCGTATTTACAGTCATATATGCTGTATGTATTTTCTCTGTTAGGTGAAAACGTAGACACATCGCGTCTTGCGGCGATTTTAAGGCGTGATAATATTGATCCCTCTGTTCTCGCGTTTACGGGTATGACTTATCTGGCGTTAAACAGAAACGCTGATGCCGGTAATGTCGCTCAAACTCTTCGTAACCTGATGCGCCTTACAACAAGGGGCGTAGACATTACAGATCCTATGGATAAAAACAGAAATAATTATTACGGCGGACAAATTGAACAACTGGCTCTTTCTTTGCAGTTTTTCGCGCAGCAGTCACCCGGAGACGATATTAATACGCGTCTTCTTTATACATTGCTTGAGAATCAACGTTCAAGAGGCAAGGGATACTGGCAAAACACAGCGGTAACCGTGCGTATTCTTGACGCTGTTAACGCGTTAATAAAAGCGGAAAATCTCGCTGACATAAACGTAAGAGCGCAGGCAATGCTTGGAGCAACGCAGCTTTTGGAAGGTACTTTTAAAGGACTTGGCGCGAAACCTGTAACAAAAACTTTTAATTTCTCGGATACCGAAATGAAAGGTATTCAAAAAGATAAATTACAACAGTTGGATTTTACAAGAAGGGGAACGGGAAGTATTTATTACACCGCATCGCTGCGTTACGCGATACCGTCGGAGCTTCAATATTTCCGCGATGAAGGAATAGGAGTTTTTCTGAGTATTTACGACGTGAACACGGGAGCAGAGATTAAAAGTTCCGCTTTGCAAAGCGGAAAGACTTACCGTGCTCGGGTGCGTGTATCATCTTCAAGGGATCGCTCCTATCTTGCGCTTCGCGTGCCTGTTCCGTCCGGCGCGGAAATTTTAGACACGGCATTTGTCACAACAGCTTCTTATGAGGATGCCGGAGGCGCGCAGGGAAACAATGAAGAGAGGAATTCGTCATGGCTCAGTTATCAGGCAATCTACGACAACGAAATTCAATATTTCTGGGACAGGTTCTTTAAAGGCGAATCGACAGTCAGCTTCCTTTTCCGCACGGCAAGAAGGGGAGTGTACCCGACGCCGCCTGTACAGGCTGAGTGCATGTACGAAGCGGAGATATTCGGCAGAAGTAAAGGATTGATCTATACGATTGAATAAATGTGATATAGCGCGGTTATAATTTTGATTCTCTGACAGAGTTTTCTTTTTTCTGTATATTACGGTAGTATTCTGCTTCTTTGAAAGCTTCAGAAACATTGGTAACTTGTATTCTATCTTCCATAATTGTTACTTTTTTAGTTGCGATAAATTTGTTATACAAACCATCGGCTCTTTCTGTTTCAAGACCCGCCATGCCCATTAGTTCTTTGACGCCGAAACTGCAAAGATAACCGTCTCTTGATTTTAAATCGATACGGTTTTTTTCCAACTGCATTATCAATGCGTCAAAAAGTCTGCCAAGCGGCTCTTCGATAAAAGTGTTGTCAAGCTGGCGGTACAAAAGCCAAATCCGCTCTGCCATTAAACTTGTAAGTTTTACTACCATATCAGGCTGGTCTTGTATTAGTTTTGAAAAGTTGTCTTTATTGACGGCTAACAATGCGCAGTCTTCGTATATTTCCGCTGTAGCGGCTCTTGGTTTATCATCAAGCATTGCCATTTCGCCGAAGATGTCGCTTTTTTTAAGGATGGCTAAAACTATTTCTTGATTGTTTACTATCTTTGTAATTTTTACCGAACCGCTTTGAATGATATATAAATTGTTTCCTGGTTCGCCTTCCGCGAAGAGGAGGCAGTCTTTTGGGTATGTCTGTATCATTGTGTTTTCAGGGTAATAAGGTCTGTCAACAGAAACACGCGGCTGAAGGTTTTCAATTTTTTTCTTTACTGTTTCCGTATTTTCCGCATTTGGATAATGAGTTATGTATTGATGATACGCATAAACGGCATGATTTATTTTTCGTGTTTTTTCGTAATACTCTCCGATTTTTAATAACGCCGATGAATTATCTGCAGGAAAAGAACTTTTTAACATCCGCTCGGATAAATGTTCGTTCAATTCACGCAGGCGGACAGAAAATGTTTTAATATTTTTCATCGCGATAGAATTTGTTTTACGAACTAAATCACCGTATTGTTTGCGCTCAATTACAAGAAGTGTTACGTCCGTAACAGCGACTGCCGACATTATGTATCCGTGACCCGCCATTACAGAAATTGTCCCGAATATGTCGCCGGGATTCAATATGCTTCCAACCAAATCTTCATTCTCGCGGATTATACGCACTTTTCCTTCTTTAATAATATAGAATTTATCCGCGTTTTGTTTTCCTTCTACAAAGATAAACGAGTCTTTCGCAAGTTTAAGGATTGCGGGCTGGAAGTGAATATGGGTGCTCATTAATAAAATTATAGTTATGGATGAATTTAAAAAATAGCAGAATTTTGTTAAAAGGCGTAGAATGTTATTGAAAGAGTGTAAAATGCAGGCGGAGAATGAGACTAGTGTTTAAAATTCTTCACGCCAGAATCGGAACTCATTCAGATCTACTGCATATAATCAGGCCAATCCCTGCCGCTTGTTTCCCAGTAAAGGCGCGGCATTTTGCCGTTTTCCCAGACCCACGGAGATGCGTTGGTTGTGCCGAAGCTAAAGT
>WQSF01000070.1 GCA_009788065.1 Treponema sp. | reverse complement strand
GTAGTGTTTATGGATCACATGATGCCGGGAATGGACGGCATAGAGGCTGTTAAACATATACGCGAAGCTGGATACAAAGGAACAATAGTCGCGTTGACAGCCGATGCCATCGGCGGGCAGGCGGATATATTTATAAAAAACGATTTTAATGATTTTATTTTAAAACCGATTGATATACGCCAGTTAAACATTATTATGAATACCTATGTGCGCGATAAACAGCCGCAGAATGTATTAGACGAAGCCCGAAGTTTTGCGAAACGGCAGCAGGAGACACAGGAAATGCAGGCGCAAAATGAAAAACCGGCGGAACAGATCGCGCCTGACTCGGTATTTTTCGGCGCGGAAATTCACGGGCTGGATGTAAATAAATGTTTTAAACGCTTTGACCGCAACGAAAAAGTATACATTAATATTTTACGCTCTTATACAGCCGGCGTAAGTTCCATGCTTGATAAAATTGAAACTTTTAACGAAGATACCCTCGCGGATTATATTATTATTGTTCACGGGATAAAGGGTGTAAGTTATGATATTTCCGCGGATGAAATTGCCGAAGAAGCCAGAGGTCTTGAAGAAGCCGGAAAAGCGAACGATATAAATTATATAAAAATAAATCATTCTTCTTTTATGGAACACGCAAGAAATTTAATTTCCGGCATCGAGAACGTGTTGTCAAAACTTGATACGAATAGCGACAAACCTGTTAAAGATAAACCGGATATAAAAATTCTAGATAACCTTGTTAGTGCCTGCAATGACTTTGATATGGACGGCGCCGATGAGGCGATGGATGAATTGGAAAAATATAAATACGAGTCGGATAACGATTTAATTGTCTGGCTTCGGGAACGTATCGACAGAATGGAATTTGAAGAGATTGCGAAGTATTTACAGTGCAGATGAAGCTTATCGGAAAATAGGAGTATTACAGAACGGTATATATCTATAATTCTTGTAAAAAGGCGCTTATAATATTATTCTATTTTTGTATTTTCTTGTAAATTAATACCAAAAATCATAAAGCTATGATAATATAAAGGTAACATTTCAAAGGACGGCTTTTATGGACAATGACGGTGAAAAAGAACGTTATAAAATTATCTATGTTGATGATGTGAGTACAAGCTTATTAACGCTTAAAAGAAGGCTTGCCGGGTATCATGAGGTGTATCCCGCCGAATCCGCCGAAATTCTGTTCAAATCTCTGGAAAAAATTACTCCCGATATAATTCTGCTTGATATAAATATGCCCCATCGTAACGGTTACGATATTATTAAAGATTTAAAAGATGATGAACGCTATGAAAATATACCGGTTGTTTTCATTACCAGCCAGCACGACAAGGAGAGCGTGGTCCGGGGGCTTTCATTCGGCGCGGTCGATTTTATAATCAAACCCTTTGAAACAATGGCTCTGGTCGAATGTATCGAAAGACACGTCGCTAAAAGCAGAACAGGCAAAGGAAAGAATAATGATAATAAACCGCACATTCTCGCCGTCGACGATGTTGTGAGCGAATTAAAAATAATACAAACGGCTTTACATGCCAAATATAAAGTGCATACAATATCCAAACCTGAATCCGTAATCAATTTTCTGCAAATAAAATCTCCTGATCTGATTATTTTAGACTATTTAATGCCTGTTATTAACGGATTTGAACTTATTCCCATGATACGTGAATTACCAGATTACAAAGACACCCCGATTATAATGCTGACATCCGCCGGAACGGTAGAGCAGGTAGTAGAAGCCATCGCTTTGGGGGCCCGCGATTATGTTATAAAACCTTTTAAAGAAAGCGAACTAATCGAAAAAGTCGACAAGTATGTTAAGCCGGCAAGTCCTAACTCACCGCCGTCTCCAGCGCGACTTCCATCATGCGGGTGAAGGTGTTCTGCCGCTCTTCGGAAGTGGTGCTCTCCTTTGTGATCATGCTGTCGGAAATTGTTAGAATACAAAGGGCTTCGCGTCCGTATTTTGCGGCAAGAGTGTACAGTTCGGCGCTTTCCATTTCTACGGCGAGACAGCCGTATTTCGCCCAAAGTTTCCAATCGTCAGGATCATCTGTATAAAACATGTCGGATGAAACAACAGGACCTGCTTTCGGCTGCCATCCTTTAGAGACCGCGATGTCCCACGCTGTTTTTAACAGAGTGAATGTCGCCGATGGCGCGTAATGTTTGCCGTTAAAACGTAAATAGTTAGCGCCTGAATCGGTGCATGCGGACATTGCAAGCACTATATCGCGGATTTTTATATCTATATTGATTGAACCTGCGGTTCCGATGCGAATCGCTCTTTTTACTCCGTATTCGCTGAATAATTCGTTTACATATATCGATATCGAAGGAATTCCCATACCTGTTCCTTGAACAGAAACTTTTTTCCCTTTATATGTCCCTGTAAAACCGAGCATATTCCTTACGCTTGAATATTGAACGGGGTTTTCCAGAAAATTTTCCGCCACAAATTTTGCGCGCAGGGGATCTCCCGGTAATAAAACAACTTCGGCAATCTCTCCGTTTTTAGCAGCGATATGTATCGACATAATTCCTCCTTAAAATGGCAAAAAACATATAGCAATTTACTGTGTAATGATATAAGATATAGAAGGAATTAGTCTAGGAGGGGAATTTGAAAAAACTGCCGCTAAGTTTATTGGGTGTTTTATCTGTTTTTACGTTTGTTTTGATTTTCGGCGTTTGTACCAGCGTTCAGAGCGAAAGAAACGAAGAAACAGGCGTCGATATAATGACATTGCCGCCCCTAAAGGATCAATTTAGCCGGTATTTTATGATTGGCAGTATTTTTCATAACGGATCAAGCCAGAGTCAGGGCGGATTCCCGAGCGATGTTCCTTCGGGCTCGGCTTCGATTGCAAACCGGCGTCTTACCCATCATTTTAATGTTATTACTCATGAAAACGAGCTAAAACCCGCCTCCATTACACGCTGGCGCGACGCTTCAACAGGAGAAATCACCTATAATTGGGAAGTGGCGGACAGAATGATCAATGCCGCTCTTGCTTCCGATCTTAAAGTCGTAGGGCATACATTACTCTGGCACGGTCAAATCCCAGATTGGCAGATAAAAATGGCTGACCAGCCAAAAAATGTCGCTCTTACGGCAATGAAGCAATATATAAGCGATGTCGTAGGGCGTTATGCAGGTAAAATTTACTCTTGGGATGTCTTAAACGAGGGTATAGCCGGCGGCGGAAACTGGAAAACCAATTTAAGAATGGAAAATCCCTGGTTCAAGTCCATCGGAGCGGACTTTGTTTATGAAGGGTTTCTTGCCGCCCGTAAAGCCGATCCGGCGGCGATTTTGTACTATAACGACTATAATCTGAACGATTACAACAAAGCTTTGGCTGTCCGCGATATGGTTCGCGACGTTAACGCCCAATACCTGAAAGAAAATGGCGGTGAGCGCCTATTGATAGAAGGAATCGGTATGCAAAGCCATCATAATACCGATGTAACTGCCTCCAGCGTGAAGAATTCCATCAATTTGTTCAGACCTTTGGGAGTAAAACTGGCTATTACAGAACTTGACATATTATCGCAGAGCTGGGGGGAATACAGCAGCAGAACGGCGCCTTCCAGCGCGGGAAAAAACCGAGCGGCAGGTCTTTACGGCGAGTTGTTTAAAGTATTTTTGGAAAACTCTGATATTATCGAACGCGTGACATTTTGGGGTTGTTTTGACCAGCAAAGCTGGCGCGCAAGGGCTTTACCCCTTATTTTTGAGGGTTATCCCAAAACAACGGCAAAACCGGCATATTTTAGGATTATTCAAGCGCTTGAAAAATTCGAGCAAAATAGGCAATAAAACGCAATTTTTTATTAAAACCTATTGACCAAAAATTCCATTTTTGTTATCCTCATAGAACGGCGTAAAGTGCTTTGCGTTTCTCCATGTTTTATGCCCTTATAGCTCAGTTGGCAGAGCACATCCATGGTAAGGATGAGGTCATCAGTTCGATTCTGATTGAGGGCTGGAAAAAGCCCTGTTAGGGAATTTCCCATATTTTTAGAGAGGTTATAGTTATGGCGAGCAAGAAGACAGTAGTAGAATTGATAGCCCTTCAATGCAGTGAATGTAAAAGGCGCAATTATACAACCAGTAAGAACAGGCGCAATATTCAGGAAAAACTTGAGTTTAAGAAATATTGTCCGCATGACAAAAAGCATACGCTCCACAAGGAGACCAAGATAAAGTAGGAATCTAGGCGTATAGCTCAGTTGGTAGAGCGGCGGTCTCCAAAACCGCAGGTCGTGGGTTCGAAGCCTACTGCGCCTGTTCGCAATATGCGCCTGTAGAAGATTATGCACCGGATGTAAGGAAAGGAAAGTGGTATGAAAAAGATTATTCAGTTTTTCAAAGAATCCTATGCGGAACTTAAAAAGGTAGTTTGGCCCGGCAGGGACGACGTTATCAGTTCCGTCAAAGTTGTTATCGTTTCTACCGTTGTTGTCGCCGCGGTTTTAGGTTTAATAGATATGTTACTGCTCCTGGGTATCAGGGCGTTATTTTAAAATAAGTAAGGTAAACAATGGCTACTGGCTGGTACGTCCTGCATACTTATTCAGGATACGAGAACAAAATTGAAAAAACCATCCGCATGATGACCGAAAACGGAGAACTGGATAAAAGTATTGTCCGTGACGTGAAAGTTCCCTGCGAAGAAGTTGTAGAAGTAAAAGATGGAAAGAAACGCACACAAACCAGAAAGTTCCTCCCCGGATACATCCTTGTAGAAATGGATCTGCCGGATGCCGATATGGGATGGAAAGCGCCGTGTACAAAAATTAAAAAGATTCAGGGAGTTACAGGTTTTGTAGGAACTCCCGCGGACAGAAAACCTCAGCCGCTGTCGGGCGACGAAGCGCGCGCGATCTTACAAAAGTCAGGCGAGATTAAAGGCGAGAGGACAGTCCGCACAAGACAGTCATTTACGCCCGGAGAGCAGGTTAAAATTGTCGACGGGCCGTTTGAATCATTCACGGGAACCATCGAAGAAGTTAATCAGGAAAAGAATAAGTTAAAAGTAATGGTAGGAATTTTCGGAAGAAATACTCCTGTAGAAGTCGATCTTCTGCAGGTTGAAAAAATTTAATAGTGGAAGATGTCACCTAACTTGTAGGATGGCAGCGTTAGTGCGGTTTGCCGCCGTACACACCACGAAGGAGAAAAAATGGCAAAGAAAAAGGTAACAGCTTACATTAAGCTGCAATGTCCTGCCGGGAAAGCCACTCCGGCTCCGCCCGTAGGTCCCGCGTTAGGCCCTCACGGGGTAAGCGCTCCGCAATTTGTCCAGCAGTTTAACGACAAGACAAAGGGCATGGAACCGGGACTCACAATCCCTGTTATTATCACGGTTTACGCTGATAAATCATTTACATTTATCCTCAAAACTCCTCCCGCTTCTGTTTTAATCAAAAAAGCAATCGGGCTTGATAAGGGATCAAAAGAATCCCACAAGGTAAAGGTCGGTAAAATTTCCAGAAAGCAACTGGAAGACATCGGGAAAATGAAAATGGCTGACCTTTCCGCAAACGATCTTGACGCTGCCGTAAAGATTATCGCCGGGACTGCCCGGTCTATGGGTGTTGAGGTAGAAAAATGAAACACGGAAAAAAATATAACGAAAGCGTCAAAAAATACAACTCAACAAACACTTACGAGCTTACAGAAGCGTTAACTCTTGTTAAATCGATGGCTTACGCAAAGTTCGATGAAACTGTAGACTTGTCCGTTAAACTCAATCTTAAAAAGAGCCAGTCTGTGCGCGACACAGTAGTTCTTCCTCATCAGTTCCGGGGCGAGAAAAAAGTTCTGGTTTTCTGCAAACCCGAAAAAGAAAAAGAAGCGCAGGAAGCGGGAGCCGCTTTTGTCGGCGCGGAAGATTTAATCGAAAAGGTAAAGAGCGGCTGGACGGATTTTGATATCGCTGTCGCGACTCCCGATATGATGAAAGACGTAGGAAAACTTGGTATGGTGCTTGGACGCAAGGGTTTAATGCCCAATCCGAAAACCGGAACCGTAACCTTCGATCTTAAAGGCACGTTAGCCGAACTTAAAAAAGGCCGTGTTGAATTCAGAGCCGACAAAACAGGCGTTATGCACATTGCAGTCGGAAAAGTTTCGATGGAACCTTCGCAGGTTGCGGAAAATATTACCGCGATAATGACGGAAGTCAGGCGTAAACGTCCTGTCGATGTAAAAGGCGAATTTATCCAGACCGTTTCGGTTGCGTCTACAATGGGACCCGGTGTATGGGTTGACATTAAAGACGGTGAATAGGGGGAAATATGGCTATAATAGCAAAAAAAATACAGGATAGTAAAACCAAAGCTATAGGCGAGCTGAAAGATACTCTCGGAGCTGCAGGTGATTATATTTTTACCGATTACCGAGGTCTTACTGTCGAGCAGATCACCGGTTTAAGAAAACAACTGCGCGCGAAAGATGTTAAATACAAAGTTATTAAAAATAATTTCGCGCGTCTTGCCTTTGAGCAGATGGGAACTCAGGACGTATCTTCGTATCTTGTCGGACCTACCGCAGTTGCGATTACTCCGCGCGACGCCAACGAAGTAGCGAAGATTCTGTTTGACTTTTTAAAAGAAGTTCCCGCCTTAAAAGTTAAAGGGGCGTTGATCGGCGACACCATTTACAATGCCGCGCAGACAGAAGCGTTCTCGAAACTCCCGGGAAGACTGGAACTTATTTCAATGCTCATGTCGGTAATGAACGGACCGGCGCGCAGTCTTGCCGCCGCGCTCAATGACATACCTTCAAGACTGGTTCGCACTGTTAAGGCGGTGGCGGACAAAAAAGGCGCTTAGGCGTGTTTGTAGATAAATCATCAGGCTTCGTGCGTCGATGACGCGCGCTGCCGTCCTGTTGATTTTCAATAGAAGAATGCTTTTCGTATGATGAGCAAATTAAATTATTAGGAGAAGATAATATGGCAGCCACAAAAGAAGAAATTTTAGAATCGATCGCGTCGATGACAGTTCTGGAGGTTTCCGAACTGGTAAAAATGATGGAAGAAAAGTTCGGTGTTTCAGCCGCGGCTCCCGTAGCGGTAGCGGCAGCAGGCGCCGGCGGCGGAGGAGCTGCTGCTCCTGCGGCCGAAGAGAAAACAGAATTCAATGTTATTCTCAAAGCGTTTGATGAAGCCAAGAAAATTGCCGTTATTAAGGAAGTTCGCCAGGTCACAGGACTTGGGCTTAAAGAGGCAAAAGACCTTGTTGAAGGCGCGCCTAAACCGCTTAAGGAAGGCGTTTCCAAGGATGAGGCGGCAAAAATCAAGGAAGCCATCACCGCGGCAGGCGGTACTGTTGAGATTCAGTAAGATTTGTTTTCTCTAGTATTTTTCCTCATTTGCCTGGCCGATTAATCCGGTGATTAACGGTCAGGCTTTGCGGTTTTTTTAGTTGTGTAGAATAGTATTAAAATGTTAACATATAGACAGGAAGGGGAGAACAATGACTAAGGTAAAGCAAGCCGATAAGCGCATGTATATCGGACAGGATATTCAGGATGTAATGGATCTTCCTGATCTAATCGATATTCAAATCAATTCCTACGAACGTTTTTTACAAAGAGAAAAAATAAATAAAGGCGAAAAAGTTGCCAGACAGGGGCTTCAGGATGTATTTGAATCAACATTCCCGATTAAAAGCCCCAACGAAGATATGCGGCTTGTGTTTGAATATTACACCTTCGACGAAGAAAATATAAAAGTAACTGAACTCGAATGTAAGCAGAAAGGGCTTTCCTATTCTGTCCCGCTTAAAGCGCGTGTTAACCTTGAATTCCAGCAGACAGGCGAAATCCGCCAGAAAGATATTTACATGGGCGACATTCCTCTTATGACAGAAAGGGGTACTTTTATCATTAACGGAGCGGAGAGGGTAGTTGTTTCGCAGATACACCGCTCGCCTGGCGTTATATTCAGCCACGAAAAAGGCATTTACTCTTCGCGAATTATTCCCTACCGCGGAAGCTGGCTTGAGTTTGAGATCGATCAAAAGCGGGATCTTATCTACGCGAAGATCGACAGAAAAAAAAGAATACTTGGAACAATTTTCCTTCGCACCCTCGGTCTTAACACAAGAGAAGAAATTATCAATGCGTTCTATAAAACAGAAACATTAAAAATAAAAGATGACCGCGAAACCAAAGAAAAAATTTCCGGTAAAGTTCTTGCGCAGGAAGTTGTTGTTAGCGATGAAACTGTTAAGGGAGAGGGCAGAACGCTCTACAGAGCCGGAGAAAAACTTCATCCGCACAATGTAGACGAACTTATTAAAAACGGAATTAAATCAATTTGTTATATAGATTTTGAAGCCGATGGTTCTTTAAATTCAACCATGCTTCTTAACTGCTTTGAGCGCGAAGATATAAAATTTGTTAAAGAAGCCGGAAACGAACCGACAAAAGAAGAAGCTCTCATGGCTGTCTATTCCGTGCTGATGCCCGGCGAATCCATTACCGTTGAACAAGCGGAGAAAGATTTGCTTGGAATGTTCTTCTCAGACCGCCGCTACGATCTCGGCAGGGTCGGCCGTTATAAGCTAAATAAAAAATTCAATCTGGATCTTCCAGACAACAAATATACTCTCGCAAGCGATGACATTATCGCTACGATGAAACATCTTATCAAGGTGTATGTCGGCGACGAGTACATCGACGATATCGATCATCTTGGAAACAGACGCATTCGTTCAGTCGGCGAGCTGATGGCAAACCAGATGAAGACCGCGTTCAGCAGGATGGAAAGAATCGCCAAAGAAAGAATGAGTTTAAAAGAAACCGATACAATCAAACCGCAGGAATTAATTTCCATAAAACCGATAGTCGCCGCGATCAAAGAATTTTTCGGATCGAGCCAGTTGTCGCAGTTTATGGATCAGGTTAACCCGCTCGCGGAGCTTACCCACAAGAGGCGCCTTAACGCTCTCGGTCCCGGCGGTCTTTCGCGTGACAGAGCCGGTTTTGAAGTACGTGAAATTCACTATACTCATTACGGCAGAATGTGCCCGATTGAAACGCCGGAAGGTCCGAATATCGGTCTTATCGTATCGCTCGCGAATTATACGCGCGTTAATGAATACGGCTTTTTGGAAACACCGTATCGCAAAGTTGAAAAAGGTATCGCCACAAAAGAAATCGAACATCTTTCCGCTATGGACGAAGATCGATACTTTATCGCGCAGGCTTCAGCGAAAGTTAACCAAAACGGATCATTCGCGGACGATCAAATTTCATGCAGAAAACAGGGCGATTATATTACGCGCTCACCGGAAGATATCCAGTACATGGACGTTTCTCCCAAGCAGATCATTTCCGTGTCGGCTTCGCTTATTCCCTTTCTTGAACACGACGACGCAAACCGCGCGTTGATGGGTTCCAACATGCAGCGTCAGGCTGTACCTCTGGTTTTCCCGGAAGCACCGCGCGTAGGAACCGGAATGGAAGGAAAGTGCGCATATGATTCCGGCGTTCTTGTTAAAGCAAGAAGAGGCGGCACCGTTCTTCGCGTAACATCGCAGGAAGTTGTTATTAAACCTGAAAGAGCGGGTAACGTAAA
>WQSF01000069.1 GCA_009788065.1 Treponema sp. | reverse complement strand
ACTTTTTTCATATTCAGTTCCTCCTGTTCCCATATAAAAAACGGTTATATCTCCGGTTGTATGATCCTTTTTGGATGTAACAGTAACAATCTTTGGTTCGCCGTCAAAATATAAACTTCCGGTTCCACTGATATTAAAGCCTGTAAGATAAGGCGCTCGGGGTGGATCAACATCCTTTTCGACATCACTAATGCAAGCGGTAAATAAAAATACGCTTATTGCGATTAAAGCAATAATCTCTAACATTTTAATTTTGTTTCTCAATATAATTCTCCTTAATACGTTTTATATTTTACTCTCTATACGAACCATCGCTGTACAGCGAAGTTATATAATATAATTACAATAAAAATAATAATTTTTAACAAATATCAAATATATTATGATTTTTATAATTTTTCAACTCCTTCTTTGCTAATGATTTTGAATTTGTATTTCCTTGCGCATGTTTTAAACCTTCAACCAGACCTAAAATAAAAAACTGATTTGTTTCTGTTAGCATCAGATAAGTGTTTTCTAAATCTTTTAACTTTACCTGCTCTATCATAATGCTCCAATACGACCTAATTATATCATTTTTGCGAGCATTAGTCAATAGATTTTCATATAAATACCAAAAAAAGACATATTTTGCTTGATAGGCGAGCAAATAACAAATAAAATATTAGGTAAAATGGTGTTTTATGACTGTTAATGAAAGGATCAGAGAGGTCAGATATGCATTAAAACTATCTCAACGCGCATTTGCAAAAGTTGTTTATGTATCTAATGGATACCTGGCAGATATTGAATTAGGTCATAATGAAGCAAAAGATCGCCTCATCCACCTCATCTCCAGCGCTTTTTCTGTGAACAAACACTGGCTGCTTACCGGCGAAGGGCGTATGTTTAACAGCACCTCTGAGGAAAAACTGGAGAAAGTAACCAGCCTTTTTAATGAGTTATACCCCGAATATCAGGATTTTGTTCTGCGGCAAATTGACGAGCTTATAGAGCTTCAGAATGTCCGGCATGAAAAGTAGAGTTGGATTAAATCAAAAGGAAAAGGCTATCAAACTAAAATTAATAACGCTCTGCGTGAAGTTATGATTCAATCAATGAAAACCTATTAACAGCTTCACTGGTGATCGACGTATTTACACAAAGCTAGTCTTTAACTCACGCTCTTTTTCAAAACGGTTTACGGCAAGCTCGATTAATCTGGTAATTAAATCGGTATAAGAAATGCCGCTTGCTTCCCACATTTTTGGGTACATGCTTATTTTTGTAAAACCGGGGATGGTGTTTATTTCGTTTACGATAATTTCGCCGTTTGGTTTCAGGAAAAAGTCTACACGCGAAAGTCCTTCGCAGCATAATACCTGAAAAACTTTTACGGCAAGTTCCTGAACGCGTTTTGTTGTTTCTTCGTCGAGTTTTGCGGGTATCTTTAATGAGGCGCCTTTTTCGTCAAGGTACTTCGCGTCGTATGAATAAAAGTCATGAGCGGGAATAATTTCTCCGGGTAAAGACGCGGCAGGCTCTTCGTTCCCAAGCACGGCGCATTCAATTTCTCTTCCGTTAATAAATTCTTCTATAATGATTTTTGTATCATATTGAAAAGCATCTTTTACAGCGGCGGTATACTCCGCTTCATTGCGGACTTTACTGATTCCTACGGAAGAACCCATATTCGCAGGTTTAATAAAAAAAGGAGAGCCTAATGCGGCTTCTACTTCCGCAAAAGACAGCGGCTTTTCGTGTTTTTTAACAGATAAAAATTTTCCAATGGGTATTCCGGCATCGCGAAGAAGCCGTTTCATAACATCCTTGTCCATGCCGACTGCGGAGCCGAGCACTCCGGGACCGACAAAGGGAATATCCGTAAGTTTTAAATAACCCTGCATAGTACCGTCTTCGCCGAACGGACCGTGAAGGATAGGGAAAATTACATCAAACTTAAAGACTTCTGACATTTCCCAATGTCCGTCCTTGTCAATTTTAACAAGAACAGGCTCATATTTTTCTTTGTCAATCGCGTCTAAAACATTTTTTGCGGATAACAGCGAGATTTCATGTTCCGCCGATCTGCCGCCGTAAATAATTCCAACTTTCTTTTTCATGATTTTCCTCCGCGAGCCTTACGGGTATCTTATTTCATTGTGAGACGGCGCCACGGATTTACACCGAAACGTACCATAAAATAAATCCAAGCAAACGCAAAACCTGCAAGATGTGTAAGATGCGCGACGTTGCCGCCTCTGCCTGAAATTACAAAAAACAGCGAAAGCGCGGTAAAGCCAAGCACCATCACGGGTGCGCGCAGGGGAATAAGTCCCCAAATATAAATAACCGAGTCAGGAAAAAGGACGGCGTACGCAAGCTGTACCGCGTACAATGCCCCGGAAGCGCCCATAAGAGCAACAACATGATTACCTGTATAATAATAAACAGCAAAAGAAAAAATTCCGGCAAACATTCCGGTAAGCAGGTAAAAAAGTAAAAACTCCTTACTGCCCATCTGCCTTTCGACATTAGTTCCAAAAATAAAAAGACCAAGCATATTAAACAGGATGTGGCTGACACTGCCGTGCATAAACATATAAGTAATAAATGTCCAAACCCATTTTTCTTCTATTATTAATGCCGGAATCATAGATAAATACACAGTCAGCATATATCTGACGTCCGAGCCAAGAAGCTGTCCAGCCGTAAAAACAAGTACATTTATACCGATAAGCCAATACACAATATGATAACTTGCGTATCGAAAAGGTTTTCTAATAATGTTCATCTTTAACAAGAATAAAGAATGTGTAAAGATTGGTCAACATACCGGTTTAATTTCTGCGCATCTTTCATTATTACTGTTATAAATAAGGCTGAACTATCCGCCGATACTCTTCGATTGTCTCCGCGTGAACTGCATTGTCCCGCAGAGCCGCTCCTCCGATGAGACCTTTTGTGTAGGCGCAAAATTGTTTTCGCATTTCAAGACAGGCTGTTCTCTCGCCGATATCTGCGGACAGCATTTCAAGGTGGCGCATTGCCGCGGTTATCCGCGCTGAAAACGAAACCTGCTCCCAACTGCCTGTTTCCAACAGGGAGCGCGCCGCAGAAAAAATAAACGGGTTCCCCATTGCGCCGCGCGCGAACATAACAGCCGCGCAACCTGTTTCCGTCAACATTGCCTTTGCGTCTTCGGGCGTATAAAGATCGCCTGAGCCGGTGACAGGTACTTTTAAGCTTGCTGCCAAATCCGCGATGCACGCCCAATCGCTTTTGCCGCCGTAGTTTTGCGCGCGCGTTCTGGGATGCAGACTGACCATTTGCGCTCCCGCTTCGACGGCTATCCTCGCGCATTCCATATAATTTAACGAAGACGAATCCCAGCCGGAACGGATTTTAATTGTTACAGGAACGCCGCCTAAACATTCGTTAGAAGCGCGGACAGCGGCTTCCACTACCCTACCCAGATTGTCAGGGTTTTTCATAAGCGCGGATCCCGCTCCGTTTTTTACAACTTTGGGAACAGGGCAGCCGGCATTTATATCGATTGCATCAGGTTGAAGGGGCGCAAGTAAACAAGCCGCCTTGTAAACTGATTCACTCTCTCCGCCGAAAAGCTGGACAGCATAAAGTTTTTCCTTCTCTCCGCGCTTTACCAGATTTACCGCTAAAATGTTAGGTTCTTTTTTCTTCTCCTCTTTTCTTTCTTCTTCCTTGGCGTTCTTGGCGTCTTGGCGTCTTGGCGAGAGGTCTTTAATATCAAGCCCATATCTTCCAAAATTACGGTACAAGGCTTCGGCGGAAACCAGTTCTGTAAAAGCAAAGTTCGCGCCCTGCTCCGCGCAGATAGAACGAAAAGCTCTGTCAGTATAACCGGCTACAGGCGCTAAAAAGAGATTACCGGGTATTTCGAGACTTCCGATTTTTATTGATCTGTACAACAAAGTTATTCGTTAGGCAATCCGAAGAACCTGCACGAGTTCTCCCATAAATGAGACGCAAGTTCTTCCTCGTCCATGTCCAGCATGTTTCCCATGTAACGGGCGGTTAAAGGCAGATACTTGGGCATGTTTCGTTTGCCTCGGTAATCCGCCGGAACCATGAAGGGGCTTTCCGATTCGATCAATATCCTG
This sequence comes from Treponema sp., assembly GCA_009788065.1. Lineage (GTDB taxonomy): Bacteria > Spirochaetota > Spirochaetia > Treponematales > Breznakiellaceae > WQXQ01. Next base: position 5,663 of record WQSF01000069.1, on the reverse strand, counting down.
TCGACAGGGAGAACCGAAAGAGTCTCATGAAGATTTTTCGCGTTTTTATAAGTAAGGTTTCCGGCAAAGGAAAAATAAATGTTGAGGTCGAGGGCTTTTTCGGCGTAAGCAGCGTCTTCGGAATAACAGTGGAACACGCCGCCGCGCGAAGGCAAGCGGTCGCGAAGAATATCAAGCACATCATGTCCGGCGTCGCGGTTGTGAATTATTACCGGTAAATTGAGTTTTGACGCTAAATCAAGCTGAGTTATAAAAAGCTCTATCTGGGATTTCTTATCTCCAAATTTACGGTAGTAATCAAGACCGATCTCTCCAATGGCGACAACCCTCGGATACTGAACACTCTGTTCAATATTGGCAAACCAGTCTTTTCCGGGGTTTTGAACCTCGGAAGGGCTTACACCGACAGCGTGATAAACATTGACTGCCGATTTCAGGTTTTCGTAAACCTGTCCGAAATCATGAAGACTATTACAGATCGATACAATCCTGTTTACAGAGGCCTGCCGGGCTTCTTGTATTACAATTAGCTGCTCGATTGGGTCTTCAACTATAAGGCCCAAATGGGCATGAGTATCAAAATATTGCATAGTTATATCCAAAAGGTATGATTTTAGAAGTTAACCAAACTGGTATCCTTCATCCTAGCATAAAAAATCCAAACCGTCAATAAAAATAAAAATAAATTAAAGGTTATTGAAGCCCGCCGAAAGGAGCCAATTCCTCCCATTTGGAAGGTTCAAGGACATCTCTGTCGATTCTGACAAAAATCTGAGGTCTGTAACCGCTGTTTGGGCGCAGGGCGTTATTGGCGTTAAGGTAGCCAAGGTTGATGCTGGGCGCTCCCGGACTGTCCGTGAGGCGCATTCTTATCATTGTTTCGGGGTTACGTGTAATCGCGCTCCATGCGCTTGAGGATTCGGCGTATAAAGCCATAGCTCTGGAACGGTAATCGCGGTTGCCGGTCTGATCGGCAAGAGCTTCGTTTGCGACACCGGCATTGTTGCGCGCCATCATCAGGCGTTCGCCGACTTCGAGGAATTGAGCGCCGTCGTTGGGCAGAAGCACAGGCAGTCTTATACGCTGGACTTCCAGTATATCAAGGAGGCGGTCGTAATAACCCTTAGCGGCAAAATAGTCGCCTCGGTTATATGTCACATTGCCGAGAGCAAAGAGAAGGCGCCTGTTCAAAGGCAGATCCGAGGACGCTTTGAAAAGGTAATCGATGGCGTTCCTCCAGTCTTCGCGCTGGTAATACGCCGCGCCCATACGGTATTGAACCTCGGGCGGCGAGTAGCCGTATCTTTCGGCAAGGTGATAATTCCTTAGAGCGGCTTCCATATTGCCGGATTTAACGAAATATTCAAGATCGCCGCGAAGGGAGTACATTTGCCCGAGCTGGGGACTTGCGGGGATCAAATTCCTGTTCAGGAAATCTTCGAAAAGCTCGATGCCTTTTACAAGCTGCTCGTCCGCAGGGAAGAATTCGCGATTGTTGATAAGAAGATTTGCGTAGCGGAAATGCGTATCCGCGCGATAGAGCCTTCTGCGCACCGATTCCTGTTTTACCAAATCGAAAGCGCGGATCGCGTTTTCCAGTGTTTTACGTTCTTCATACGCGTTGTTCAAATTATGATGATAACGCGCAAGGTGATAATGCGCTTCCGGCAGATACGGATCTTCGCCGATTGCCTTCAGGAGCATGGCGCGCACGCTTTCGATGCTTTCAACATATGGGTTCGGTACGCCTGTCGGTTTTTCCAACTGTTTGTCTAAAAGATAGCCGGCAAGTTCCGTAAGAGACGGAGGCGAAAGAGGACGGCGCTTTGGATCGTTTTCGAACCACAACCTTAACTGAAGAACTTCTTTAAGATTATCCGTGCGGATAAAGTATGTCATCATCCTTTCGACAACAGGCGGCTGCCAGCCGTACTTTTCCAAAAGCCTTGCGTAGGAGAAACGCGCGTCTTCATACCGGTCGTAAAATCTGGCAGGATCAGAATCCGCCCACGCCATGAAATTGTCACCGGCGGCAAGAAGCCCGTTAGGATCATCCGGCGCGTAATCAAGAAGCTCGCGCTGAAGAAGTTTGTTTGCCTTGTCGTAGTTCATTAAATAATAAGTGTTTAAATTCGCATAATCCAAAACGCCTTTTTTATCGCGCGGATAGTATCTTAAAAGTTCGTCATATTTATTTTCAGCAAGCAGATAACGGCGCTGATCCCTGAATGCTTCGGCATAGGAGTAGAACCATTTTTTCTTGCGGTGCAATGTAAAAGCGTCATGGAACAATTCATTCGCGCGCTGATATTCACCGGCAGGGATACGTTCATATCCGCGCTTGTAAATTGATTCAGCTTTAATAGGCGTATAAATAAATTTGTAACTCAAATAAAAGACAGAAGCAGCCAGCACGGCGATAAAAGCGACTATTTTTAATACAGGGAGGAAATTATGGACAAATATATACGCGAAACTTGACTGTTCCGCTTCGAAAGCCGCGCCTGTGCCCTTCTCGAAACTTCTTGGAATAATAATCGATTTTCCGATAATTGATTCCGCATGAGCCGCCGTATCCTTAACGGGAGCGCCGTTTACAAGAAGGCGGATTAATTTAGATAACTGCCGCGGCTCAATAACCTGCTCGGCGATTATTTCTTCGCAGATAACTCTTAAATTAAGAGGATATGACGAGAGGGTTTTAAGAAGATTATCAAGGTCTTCCTGACTGAGAGAAATCTCTTCAACATCATCTTCCGCCGCAGGCACGTCCTCGGTTTTTTCTTTCTTTCTTCCGAACAAACTTTTTTTGGGCGGCGGCGCTTTCGGCGCCGCAGGCGCCGATTTGCTTAAAATATCATCAAGACCCGCGAGATCAAAATCATCGCTGCCAAAACTTGAAGATGAATGAACAGCGTCATGTGTGTCCGCCGCCGCTTCAGATCCGCCGCCCAGTTCGATTGACTCTGATTCAAAATCGGAACTTAAATCTCCTCCAAAGTCGATTGAAGCGGAAGAATCATCTCCTGTACCAAGCAATGCGTCATCAGAAAAAGGATCAGCTCCTGCCGGAGAATCAGGTAACGGAGAGTCAAAATCAGCGCCTAACTCGGCATCGTCGCCGCCAAAATCCATATCGGGCAGAGAAAAATCATCGCCCGCGCCTCCGCCAGATTCGCCGCCAAGATCAATGCCTCCGCCTGAAGCTTCACTTTGGGTAAAATCATCAGCAGGAATTTCATCAGCGCTAAAATCACCGCTGTCGTCTAAAGAAGGTATATCAAAATCTTCTAACGCGGGCGCTTCGTCGGTTCCTAAATCATCACCGTCTCCCAGAGAAGACATATCAAAATCTTCAACAGGCGTATCGGAAGCGCCGCCGCCGGGATCACCCAAATCAAAATCATCTGCCGGCAATTCATCGGCTGGTAATTCGGATGAGGCATCCTGAGCCGGGTCTAAATCAGCGGTATCCACCGCCGGCTCTTCGACATGAGGGCTTTCACCGCCCAGATCAATACCGCCTATATCATCTTCTTCTTCCTCCGCGACAGGACTAAAGTCTTCGCCGCCGAGAGCTGACATATCAAAATCTTCGACAGGAGTTTCGCCAGCGTCGAAATCTTCGCCGCCGCCGGGAAGAGGAATGTCAATTTCTTCCGCAGGTGTTTCGACAGATTCGGGATCATCTGCGCCGAAATCAGCTAAATCTAAATCATCAACCGAAGGTTCAACGGCATCCGGGAGTTCAGCAGCATCCGTGTCTCCGGCGGAAAAATCCGCTGGAGCGGATTCCATCTCATCGGAAAAACCGGCAAGCAAGTCATCGGGTACAGAAGTATTTTCTTCATCGTTCTGAGCGGGAGAAGAATTTATATCGTCAAGAAATCCGCCTAAAGCCGACAGCGCTTCATCGGAAACAATATCATTGGTCATGGAAAGATCGACAGGCGGAGCGTCATCTCCCGGCAGATCATTCATAAAAGCGTCAACGTCAAATTCATCGCTTGCAGCGGCGCTTGAAGCGGAAGGACCGGAAGCGTTGTCGTGTCTGTTATACTCAAACGGAGGCGCTTCATTCTTGGGGAGGGGGAGAGGCTCAAAGGGTATACTCAGGGATTCAACATCTTGTTTCTCTTTTGCGATGTTTACAAACGAGTCTCTAAACTGACTAAGCGCGCTTAACGACGGCATAAAACTCCGTTTTATATTCGGTCTAACCGCGCGGCTGTACAACCGCGCTACGTTAATGTAATCATATTAAGATAATTATATATCGACCGATAATTGTAAAGAATGTATGAAAACGATTAGATTTTTAGTTCTTTTAACGATTATTGCCTCGTGTTTCTCTGCTGCCTTAAACGCGGCGGATTGGGAAACTTATGAATTAATTGACAAAATTCTTGCCCTTCGCGGGCCTGCAGCGCCGATAATTCATGAAGATTTAGTGGTTTTTACCGCCGATTCAAAGCTCAGACGGGTAGGAATCGCTTTTGCTCATGAAAATTTTTCCAATGTATACTGGTTTAGACAGCTTTTGGTCTCTCAGGACCGCCTGAACGCGCCGATTCCGCCGGGAGCCAAAGTCCCCGATCCGTACATCGACTCGGGTATTCAGTTCCACGTGTACGAATTCCCCAATCATTTAAAAGAACTGGAATACAGGGTTATTATTAACGGTTTATGGACGATCGACCCGAGCGTGGAAAAAATCCGAAGAGACCCAGTTTCCGGTCTGACATTATCCGTACTGCCCCTGCCGCTCAGAGCCAAAAAGCAAAACCCGTTAAACGGTTTGCCCGAAGGCTTGAATTTTACATTCCGTGGTCCGCCAGGTGAAAGTATCACAGTAGCCGGCGATTTTAACAGTTGGGACCCTTTTATGTACGAACTTAAAGAAACTGCGCCGGGTAATTACAGTATTACAATTCCCATGCCGCCAGGCGCTTACAAATACGTATTTTTCTACCGGGGACAGCGTTATGCTGATCCGCATAATCCGCGCAGGGTTTATACTGTTGACGGGAAAGCGGCAAGCGAGATTATCGTACCATGACGTATTTAAATAGTGTATGCCTAGATATATTATCGGGGGTCCTGCCGGCCGTCAAAATGCCGTCCATGCTTCGCATGAACGACACTTTACCGCCGGCACCCCGCCAGAGATTAGCGAGCATACACTTAACAAAGATGTAAAATGGATGAGTCGTTTTATATCGCCGATGTGTTTTTTTACCGCTCCGTCATTTTTAAATTATCTTGGCGAATGTTAAGAGGTGACTGACACCTTTTTTATTTTGTTACACAGTTTTGTAATATTTTAATAGGTGACTGTCACCAATTATATCAGTTACCGTTTGTTAGGCGAAATAAACCAGGGTGTATGAAATAACATACAGTTAAAAATATATATAATTATACTTGACATTATATGTAGTATAATATATATTTTATTATATATTAATATCTAAGGAGTATATAATGTTGGTGGAACCTAAGCAAATGGTGCCTATTACCAGACTTCAAAAAGAACTAGCTCAAACAGTCAGGTCCTTATCTAATACTGGGGAAGCAGTATATGTATTAAAAAATAACAACATGGAAGCTGTTTTATTGTCATTTAAAGAATATGAATATTTAAAGGAAATTGAAGAAATTTA
>WQSF01000068.1 GCA_009788065.1 Treponema sp. | reverse complement strand
GTCTGCATGGGGAGTTCCTGTTTCGGCAAGGGAAACCAAGCCACTGCCGAAGCGGTTACACAGTTTGTTGAGGAGCATAAGCTCGAAGATAAAATAGAAGTAGCGGGCTGCCTATGCAGCGGCAATTGCGCTAAAGGTCCCAACATAATTGTAAATGACAAACTCATTTCCGGCGTTTCGGAGCAGAGTATAGGCGCGGTTATCGCGCAAGAGTTAGAGCTTGCGTTATGAGCCTGTTAAAGAAAAAAGCGCCGGTTCACACGGTATATGAAAAGTGTCTTGACTGTTATAAATGCATCCGTATGTGCCCTGTAAAAGCAATTAAAGTCGTTAAAGGGCAGGCGCATATCATGCACGACCGCTGTATCTGCTGCGGACGCTGCGTTACAAACTGCCCCACTCAGGCGAAGCGTTACAGAAGCGATGTAGAAACAGTAAAGCTGCTTTTGTCCGGGGGCAAAAAGACGATAGTTTCCCTTGCGCCTTCGTTTGTTTCAGATCTTCCCGGCTGGACAAGCGAGACAATAATCGCCGCTCTTAAAAAGCTGGGTTTCTCCGCTGTTTCAGAAACTGCGCTTGGCGCAGATTTTGTTTCAGCCCAAATAGCGCGCGAACTTTGTTCGCACGACCTAACAAAGAGCGGCGGTAAATCGCGCCTTATGATCTCTTCCGCCTGCCCAGCCATTGTCGCTTATATCAAACTCTACAAACCGGAACTTGCTCCGTTTGTTTCCCCTCATGCCTCTCCTTTATTAACACACTCAAGGTTTTTACATTCCCATTACGGAAAAGAAACCGCTGTAGTGTTTATCGGTCCTTGTTTCGCCAAAAAGAAAGAGGCTGATCTGTATGAAAACGAAATTGACGCTGCGATTACATTTCAGGAACTTGCCGAATGGCTGGAAAAAGAGCGCATAACGCCGGAAAGTGCTGCAAATCTGGTTACACCCGATTGTGTTTTCCAGCCTCGCCGCAGCGCAAAGGGTGCGTTTTTTCCGATTGAAAACGGAGAGATAACAGCCTTTGGCGCCTACATGTCCAAAGCAATATCCAACGCGGCAAATGCCGGAAATAAAATCGACACTATTTCCACATCCGGTATTCGGGCTGTAAAAAGATTATTAGCAGGTTTTGAACCTGAAGCAATTGAAAAACCTTTATTCTTGGAATTGTTGGCTTGTTCCGGCGGCTGTATTAACGGCCCTGGTATGTCCGCCTCATTGCCGGGAATTATCCGCAATACCCGCCTGCAAAGTTATGCCGGTACAGCAGATAACACACTCGATGATTCCACTCTTTCAAAATCACCGTTGATTGAAACGAATTACCCGCTTAACGCGCTGCCAATTACTGTTTATACAGAACAGGAAATTGCAGAAGCCCTCCAGTTGGTCGGCAAGTCCAACCTTGACGACAGGCGAAACTGCGGAAGCTGCGGTTATGATACCTGCCGCGATTTAGCTGTAGCTCTCCTTAACGGCTGGGCGGAAAAATCAATGTGCGCCTCATATATGCGCCATCTTGCAAGTCAAACCGCAAACGGAATTATGAAATCAACTCCGTCGGGCGCTGTCATTGTAAACAAAGAACTTTTGATTATCGATTGTAATGAGCCTTTTGCCCGAATCATGGGAGAAGAAACAGAAAAACTATATGCCGACAAACCGGGGCTGGAAGGAGCGGATTTAACTAAAATCGCGCCTTTCGCGTCTCATTTTAAATCTGTCATAGAACCGAACGGTCCCGATCAAGTGCAGTGCGATGTCAGGGAAGGAAAGAAAATATTCCATATAAAAGTATTTGCCATAGAAAAAGGCGAGACTGCGGCAGGCATTGTGGACGACATCACAGAGCCTAGAGTGCGCATCGATAAGACTGTTGAACGCGCGCAGGAAGTCATCAAGAAAAACGCCGCCGTTACCCAGCAAATCGCCTTTCTGTTAGGTGAAAACGCGGCGGAATCGGAAGCAATTTTAAACTCCATCATCGAATCGTACACAGCGGAAGAGGAAGATCACGATGCCTGAAACATCGGTAGCCGAAGGTTCCCGCGGCAGTTTAGCCGGAAATGCCGCCAATTTAATGATCAAAAATACCTTCATTGAGGTTGAGTACTCCCAGTTGTGTAAATACAAACAAAGTTCGCCAGGTGATATGTTCATCACGCAGAAAAATCCGAGCGACGGCAGGGTGATTACCGCCCTTTCTGACGGGCTTGGCTCTGGAATAAAAGCCGGAGTGCTTGCCTGTCTAACAGCGACTATGGCGGTTAAATTTATTTCCTTTAACATTCCGATAAAACGCGCGTCTGAAATTATAATGAACACCCTGCCTGTGTGCAGCGAGCGCGGAATAAGTTACGCGACATTCACTTTGATTGATATTTCTCAGGACGCGACAGTTAAGGTTTTGGAGTACGACAACCCGCCCTGTATACTTATCCGGCAAAAGACGGTTGTTGATCTGGAAAAAGAAAAGACTGCTTTTCACAGGCAGGATAAAACAACAGGACCAAAAAACGATACATCGGTTTTTTATTCTCATTTTATCGCGCAGCACGGCGACAGGCTGATTTATTTTTCCGACGGGGTAAGCCAGGCTGGTATGGGTACAAAAGTTAATCCCTTCGGATGGACCGCGAAAAAAGCTCACGCCTTCGCTCTTGATCAAGTAATGCGAAACCCTGAAATAAGTGCGAGAGACCTTTCCCACTCCGTCGTCCAGCAGGCTTCGTTATTCGACATCGGAAAACCAAAAGACGATATTTCCTGCGGCGTCGTGTATTTCCGCAAACCCAGAGACATGATGGTGCTTACAGGTCCTCCGATGCACCGCGAAAGCGTTTCGGAAATGGCAGGCATATTTGCCTCCTTTAATGGAAAAAAAATATTATCAGGCGGAACTACCGCTACCATCATAAGCGAACAGCTTGGAAAACAAATCAAAGTCAACATGAAAAGTTACGATAAAAATATTCCGCCGTGGTCGGATATGGAAGGTGCGGATTTGGTTACGGAAGGCATTATCACTTTAGGCGCAGTCTCTGAAATGCTTGAACATTATGGCGAGATTGATACTTACGCTTTAAAGCAAAACGCCGCGACCCGCATAGTGAATTTATTTATGGAAAGCGACCGAATTACTTTTATCGTAGGCACTGCAATCAACGAAGCCCACCAAGACCCAAACATGCCTGTGGAACTTGATATACGGCGCAATGTGGTAAAACGTATAGCGGCATTATTAAAAGATAAATTCCGCAAGGAAATTATAATAAAATATTTTTAAGAATCTGTGTTTACAATGAATACCTTTTTAAAAATATTGTACCTAACAATCTACGGATAATCAATTCCCTGAGCGCCATTGGGCTTGCACCGCGCTATACGCTGTAAGCCCATAAGAAATCCTTTTTTACTGCCGTATTTTTGCACAGCTAAAATCATATAATTTGAACATGAAGGCTCAAATCTGCAGACCGCTCTAATTTTCCATGGAACGATCTGCTGATATAGCCGTACAAAAAAAATAATTGTTAAGCTCGCCGCTCTTTCCATTTTTTATCTTAAGAATTTCCTGCTTTCTTCGACGCTTCAATACAATCGTGTATTAGATCGATGATGGCATCACGCAGACCTTCAATGCTTGTATCGCCCTGTGCCAGCTTTTCCGCTTTATGAGTAATTTCTTTGTAATACATCGCGCCTGAACTTTCAGCGTCGAGTTTATTATGGTAACTCTGTAATTGCGCGTTATATTGCCCAAGCGAATTGCTCAAGTCGTTAAGCCCTTCTTTTCCCATCTGTCCTACTAACTTTAAAATATTTTTAGCTGACATTTCCATCCGTATAAATATTCTTCTTGAGTCTTTGTATGACGAATTTGGACCAAAGTAAATATTCATAGCCGCGTTAACCATTCTGTCGGACTGTTTTGAACCGACAGCCTGTGCCTTTATGGTTCCGAAATCTTTGTCGTAATAATATGATTCCGCCGGATAATTCTTTTTATTAGGCGGTTGGGGAATTGAAACAACTCTTTTGTTTGTTATAACCAAATTTGTACCCCAATATTTTGTTGGTTTGAAAATACGAATTATTCCCAAAGTGATAATTGTCAAGAATCCCATCAAACAGCCGTCATCGACATTTGTCTGCATCGCGTTCTTGGGTGATTTTACCCAGATGATAATTTCCCCATCTTCCAAATCCAGCGATGTCTCTTTCTTTGTCCCTTCTTCAAATTTTACTGTAGCCATTTTCTTATCTCCTTTTGCGTTTAACGTCCGCCGACTTTATTTAACAAGCCAGTACAGGCTAAGTTTTGTTAATTTATATCTGCTGTAAGGCTGTAACGGTTCCAGAATTCATTCGCAAGTACAAATCTCATATCCTCACCTGTTCCGTATTGTTCAATGATGTTAGTTATATTAAATTGAACATTAAAAGTTATGCCTGACGCATTTGATGGGATTGAAACTCCTGCCCAGGGGATTATTATAGCGCCGGGTGTATTCGTTCCCAATCCGCCTGTCTCCGCGTTGTTTGACCCTATGCCGAGATTTTTTGCTCTGTAAACTGTCCCATAGTAAAGAAGGTCAGGCGCAATCGGAAAGTCAGCTATTCCATTTAATATATCATTTTCGCTGCCGCCCAATGACGGATAATCCCCTGTGTTATCGGGGAAAAGCCATATTGTAGGCATAGTAATTGTTTTTCCGTCAGCTGAAACGGTTATGTCATATCGTCCTGTAACAAAATTAGCAGGCCATGTTCTATAAGGGTGGCTTGCATGTAACGGTTCATTGATAGTAAAAGTGGTCATTGCAGGAGCGTACTGCGTATCGTACATGTAAAGGTCAAATCTAACAAGCATTGCCGTTGCGTTTATTCCTGCGGGAATGTCTGAAAAGGGAGTTATGGTCGTACCTTGTACAAAATCAATTATTTCCAATGTGCTGTCTGTAAGGTTTTCAAGGGAGCCGTTTGCCATTACCATAATACCGCCGTCTCGCAGTTGAAATACCGAAGGCGTGTATGCTGCGTCAGGCGTTCCCATAGCGGTATAAAATTCATTCATACCGTCAAAAGTATTATCTGTTGTTGTGCCTCCCATTGCCGATCTTGCAATAGACATATTTAAATTTGCAGGCGGTTGTTGGCTGCGGAATATGATCTCTGTATTAATGCCGCTGTCTTTATTGCAAGCGGTAAATGAAAGTGCGATTATTGCGATTATGGCAGTAGTTCCGAATTTTATTTTGTTTTTCATAGAAAACTCCTTATTGTTTAGTTAATAGTCATGGTTAAAAACACTTTGTTCCACCAGCCGTCTTTTAGAATAAATATGGTGTCTGACAGGTCATCATAAACGTCTTCTATTTCCCCAAATTCTTTTGATCCATAAACTTCAATCATTCCTGTTAAATCCATGCTGATATTTAATGTAATCGAGCTTGCCGATGATAGATTACCGGAAGATGGGGTAAAGGGAACAATAATCTTGTATTGATCGTCTACTGCTACAGCTCTTCTTAAACCTTGATCAAATACAATTTGGCTGATTCTGGGCGCTTCGTATCTCCACGGCTCAAATTTATCAGATATTATTGACGCTTTATTTCCGCTCCAGACGGCGGGGACTAGAACATAATTTATGCCGTCATAAGTATAATCGGATACATTATAATTATCAGAAATTGCCGCTTGGCGTCCAGCTTGATTATCTGTACCGATCCAATAAGGCCATTCAATTTCAACCAAAGGCTGACCAAAGGCAACGACCGTTGCATTCATTTCAAAACTAAATCCCGCGACAGTGAGACCACTTATAAATTCATCAGGAATATCGCCTATGTTTACACTAACCGGAACTGGCTTGGCGAAATCTAACATTCCTGAACCTATCATTAAAAATTCGCCTGTTGTGGTATACACGCCGACATCATAGCCCATCATAAATTTTGTAGGTGTAAGGCTGCCCTTTGGAGAACCCATCTCTGCATACCAGCTTTTTATTTCAGTAAAATCAGTGTCGCCTGCGGCGGTAATAATTGCTCTTGCGCTGGCGATTGACGCTGTTGGCTGTGTGCCGCCATTATTGGAAGCCTTTACATTTACAGTTATTTTGCCGCCTTTTCCGTCTTTCTCGTCTTCACCACCGCAAGCGGCAAACGAAAATCCGATTATTACTGTAAGGGTAATAATCCCAATCAATTTCATTAAGTTTTTCATAAAGGCTCCTTTTGTTTTAATCAACAGAAACGGTTAAACTAAGTTTTTCCCACCAGTCTTTTGCCAGAATGAACACGTCATCGGCTGTATCTGCGATGTTGTCTGCTCCCTGATACTGTTCAATAATGTTTGTCAAATCAATATTCATCGTGAATGTAATTGTCGAGTCTTCCGAAACAGTTACAGGATTCATTGGAACAACAAACACATTACCGGTAGTGGAATTACTTTCTCCTGCAATTCCCAGCTCTGCCGCTGTTTTTAATTGCACGCCAGGAAGCGTGGGAGTAATACTGCTGGAAAATCTGTAATGAGTGCCAGTGAAGTGGAAATTGGGAAATAACGGCGCTGTTCCGCTTCCTCCCAAACTTGGCGGATGTTCCAATGCGGTATCATTGGAAAGCAAATACCTTATTGTGGTAACATTGCGAATATCAGCCTCGACTATATTTCCATTAATTAATGCACCGCCCCAATAACCCGTATCAACGTTATGACCTTCCGTAGTTGGAAAAGCATTATAAATATTTGCCGGCTTTCCTAAATCAAATTTTATGTTACTGCCCGGTTTAAGATTGAACCATAAAATAACTGTAGAAATTATGTCCCCTGGTTCTAGAAGATTTTCTGGAAAGTTAAGGGTTACCCCCTGTGCAAAATCAACAATATTTTCATAATCGCTTAATAGATTTACATACCCTCCCAATGTTGGCGCATAAACGCTTATGGAATCCACGCCTACAGCAAATTTCGCAGGAGTAAAACTGGCAACATAAGTCCCTAAGGTGGTGTAATAATGTTCAAGGCTTGTAAAAGAATCGGTATCTTTTTCAGTGCCGCCCATTATTACTCGTACGTTATTCTGAACATTAAGATTTGCAGGCGGCACGGCATTGTGAAACTTGAAATTTGTTTTTATACTGCCACCGCCTTTGTCTTTATCACAAGCGGTAAACGAAAGCCCGATTATTGCGATTATGGCAATAAGTCCGATTAGTTCTTTTGTGTTTTTCATTAAAAACTCCTTTGTGTTTGTGTGTTATTCGATACTTGCGCTTATCGACAAGTCGTTCCACCAGCCATTTTTTAGAACAAAGTAATAGTTTTCGGCATTATCAGGTTTACCGGCAGGCAGATACATTTCGATCATGTTGTCCATGTTCCAGCTAATAGTAAAAGTAACAGCGCTTGCGTCTTCGGGAACTGTAATGGGATTAAACGGAACAATAAATGCTTCTGCGGTGTAGCTAGGGCCTGTAGTAATCAGCCTATCATTAATGCCATCCCCGTAATGCGGTAATATATCTTTTTGCGTCAATGTTGAGCTTGGTCCTACGGTTACAAGCTTGTATTCATCACCGGCAAAATAGAGGCATAAGGAAGAACTTTGAAATGGGCTAGTTGGATCACCCATAATCAAGACAGCATTTACCGCGCCGGGCGTTAAATCTCCTATTCTTACGGATACTATGCCATCGTCTATTGTCGCCTGTGAAGACATCATATGAATGTTATTTGCAAAGTCTCCTGCATTAGCAGGCCATTTAAATTTAACAATTGACTGCCCGCCTCCGCTGGTCGTGATTGAATCTGACAAAACCATGTCATAAGTACCGGGGTAAACATCACCGGGAGTAATGGGAACGTTGCCGATAAATTCAACCAGCGTAGCATGTTGTTCGATTAAGGGTATCGCAACAGTTCCGTGAGTAGTATTGGTTCCGCATACAATTACATTATTAATCTCCAGCTTGAAACTGCTCGGTGTAATCTGCGCTTTTCTGTTTGTGTTTCCGCCAAGAGTTGTGCTGTAAAAATTTGTGTATGAGGTAAACGAATTATTAATTGTTACCGCCATCGGAACAGCGCTTCTTGCGGCTGCTATTGACGCAGTTGGCTGAGCGTTTCCTGAATTTGTGAACTTGAATTTTGTAATAACTTTTTTACCGCCGCCGTCATCTTTATCACAAGCGGTAAACGAAAGCCCGATTATTGCGATTATGGCAATAAAATATAACCATTTAATTTTGTTTTTCATTTAGAAAAACCTCCTTAAAATTATTTTCAGCCTAACAGGCTTAATTCCTCATTACTAACACACCGCCCGAATGTTCACAGCATACGAGTTGCGCAATAATTTGTATAACTTGCCATTGTATAGGCAAAATCCTCCAGGTTAGGCGGCGGTTTTGATACATACTTTTTCAGAGAAACAAAGTATTTGATCAAATCGCGCTGGTTCTTAACTTCTAATTTTTTAAATACATTTGAAGCAAGCGATTCGATTTTTTTTCTTTCAAGTCCAAGCGTTTCTGAAATCCATGCTATGCTGTAGGCTTGTAGAAGCCAGATGTAAACCTCGTATTCTTCCGGTTTTAAACGGCTTACAAAAGCGGCGCTGTCTATGTGCGGCTGTTTGTTTGTACCGGCTTCCGCCCGTTTTTCATCCTGCATGGGTTTATGCTAAATTGTTTTAAAAAATAAGCAACTCGCACGTTTTAGTGATATTGAAAATTTAACAGTTTGAGAGCGTATCACATAAACGTGTGATGTATGAAAAAATAGACGCTTTAGGTTTATTTTCCTTGATTTATTTCCGTTATAAGTTTGCTAATGAACGCGCTGTATTCATCACGCATGGGAAGATCATAATCTATGTATATATTGTTACGGTTTGCTTTTTCTTCGGTATTGTCTTTTGGGTTAAAGCCTGTAGATTCTTCTTTTTTCCAGTATAAGCCTACGCCTCTTTTTTGCCAGTTTGGGGTGTCGTTAAAGTTCAAGCCGTTTGTAAATAATAATTCGTTTTTATCGGCTACGCTTTTGTTTTCTATTTGTTTTGCGGCTTCGTTTTTGTCTACTCCTTTTTTTCGCAGCATCCAGTAACAATGAGCGTTTAAGGCGTTTCTGTGCGCGTCTTCGCTGCGCCATCTGAAATAATCTATTACTGTGTTATTATTAGGCAGTTGGCAAATTCTACAATCGAATACGCCTATATCGCCGAATAACAGGCTGAATTTCGCAGATGCTTCCCCTGCTAATACGGAGTTGTATTTTCTAATTTTTCTGCCGAATAAATCTATGCCGATGTCGAATAACAGTGATATTTCATCGCTTTCCGTATATCCGTAAATTACTTTAAAGCCGCAGTTCATTAAATGTTTTGTTGTTTCCGTCATTAAATCTCTGAACTTTATGTCAAAGGGAGCGTCAAATTTGCCTTTCTCTTTTGTCAGTGTTGTAAAATTGCGTCCGTCTAATCTTGCGACTATATACATATTCGGCAGAACGCAAAAATCCGCCGATGTTTCATATACGCGCATTTGGCTGTCTAGGTCGTCAAATTTCATAAATCTCTCCTTTTTACGGGTAAACCCTGTCCTGTAATTCCCTTGCTTTCCAATAGGCTTCATCTTCCACTTTTCTTTTTTCCTGTTGTTGTCTTTGCCATAAAAATCTCCTTTATTGGATTATTTTAATTACCGTACTGTTTTGGTACATAGGGTAAAATCGCCCATGTTACATCATCGGCATAGATTGTTTTTGTGTGTATTTCAGGGCGGAGTCCGACA
>WQSF01000067.1 GCA_009788065.1 Treponema sp. | reverse complement strand
GTTCAGAACGATTTTACATTTATTGTTCCCGGCGACTCATTCTCTGTTTCTCTTGGCAATAATCCAACAGCAGAGGAAGAAGCAGCAATTCAGGCAATGAAGCAAATGATTCGCGAGAAGAAAGCTTAATTAAATTAAGTTATGCTAAAGACCGCAGCAATGCGGTCTTTAGTTGTTTTATGGAGTGATTTTGGCGGATAGAGAAGTTCCTGAAGAAGAACANAAAGAAGCTGAAAAATATGTTCTAGAAAAGGATTTGAATCGCCCTAAATCGAATATAGTTACTGTATTAAAGTATTATTTTATTTTTAGTACCAGCACCCTTGGGGTAACGGTGCTTGTTTATTTTTTTTTAAGATTCGTTTTTCCCGGCATGGCGCGGGAAATTGAACGGATGGTTTTAGAAAAACCTTTTGTTACATTAATAATTATTTGGGCTGCTTTTCATGTAGTTGGTTTTTTTGTTGTGCTAAAACCTATGGTAATTGGTTTTGTACACTTGTATCAGCATTATTCGCCTGAAGAACTCAGGCGCAACTGCCTTTTTAAACCGACGTGTTCTGAATACATGCTTCTTGCGATTGAAAAGTACGGTTTAATAAAAGGCGTTTTTAAAAGTTTTGGAAGATTTAAAAGGTGTAACGGCGACACCTATTCTATAGATTATCCGTAAGGGGGAAAATATGGCTTTATTCGGAAAAACAAACAGCGCAGAAGGCGGATTCATGGATGTAATCCGCTGTGATTTAAAAGAGTATCTTGTCTGGAAATGGCGTCCCGATGTTGCTGAGGCAATTGACGGCGATGATGAAAAAGGGCGGCATGGAGTTAATTCAACTGTAAAAGAAAATGCAATAAGATACGGCAGCAGCCTTAGAGTAAAAGAAGGCGAAGTCGCGGTTTTTGTTTACAATCAAAAGGACGGACCGCTTCAGGATTTTATCGAAGGACCTTACGATGGTCAGATCAAAACCGCGAACTTTCCGGTTCTTGCGCGGATTGTAGGCGTTGGCTTTGGCGGAGCCTCTCCGTTCCAGGCAGAAATTTACTTTATGAATCTTGCCGGAGTTAATCAAATTACATTCGGCGTTCCTTATTTTGATGTATTCGATCCGCGGTTTATGGATTTTGCGGTTCCTGTAGCTGTTCGCGGTAAAATGACGTTCAAGCTTGCCGATTATAAGGCATTTATTAAATTACATCGTCTTATCAATTTTGATCTTGAAGATTTTAAAGCTCAGGTAAAATCCGCGATAGTTAAATATGTAAAAGCTGTAGTTTCAAATGCTCCAAGCAATAACGGAATACCTGTTCTGCAGCTTGAAAGAAAAATTCTGGAAATAAATGACCTTGTTTTGGATCATGTAAAAAAACGGCTCGACTCTGATTTCGGCGTTCAAGTTGCGGCTATTGATATTGACGCGATTGAATCCGCCAAAGACAGCGAAGGGTATCAGAAACTCATGGAAGTTACCCGCGATCAGGCTGCGCAGACGGTTCAGGCTCAGACCGATATCAATATTGAAAACATGTCAGAATCCATGCGTATTCAGCGAAAAGCTGCAGAGATGCAGGTCGAAGCTGCCAATTTTGCAGTTCATCAGCTTAATCAGCAGACAATGGTCGCAAAGACAGCGGCGGAATCTCTTGGTCAGCTTGGCGGAGGCGGCGATGGCGGAGGCGCGAATTTTGCCGGCATGATGGCAGGAGTTGCGATGGGCGGAATGGCTGGAGCGCAAATGGGAGGAATGATGGGAGGCATGATGCAGGGTATGCAGCAGCCGGCAGGCGGGATGCCCCCTCCTCCGCCTATTGTGCAGTACAATATTGCAGTTAACGGTCAAACTACAGGTCCGTTTAACATGGATCAGCTCAGGCAGATGGTGCAAAGCGGACAGTTTACAAATAAATCTATGGTGTGGAAAAATGGAATGGCAGGCTGGGTAGAAGCTGGAACAGTTCAGGAATTGGCTGTGCTGTTTGCGCCGGGTGCTCCGCCGCCTCCGCCTCCGCCGCCTCCTGCGCAATAGGAGAATAAAATGAGTGATTTTTATTCAAGTGATAAATTAGTAGAATTCGGTATGAGTATGGGTATTGCTCAGCAACTGGTTAAAACCATGAACGAAGTGCTTAAAAACATGTATGTACCTGGCGCGATGAACCCCATGCATCCTCCTATCGGCGGATATAATCCGCCTGCGCCGGTACCGCAGGTTTTTTACGCGATGCTTGACGGAAAGCAATCGGGTCCGTATTCAGAAACTGAATGCTCGCGGCTTATTAATGAAAAAAAGATTGTTAAAGAAACCTATATTTGGATGCCGGGAATGAATGAATGGAAGACCGCCGAAAATACGCCGGCAGTTCTCAGGCTTGCCGCGCTCGCGCCGCCTGAATTTAAACCGCATAACTGATTATTTTATAAGGAGTATATTTTATGAGAGTTAATATTGTTATGTTATTAATTGCTTTGGCTATAGCAGCTCTTGCGGCATTTGGTTTTTATTCCGGTAACAAGGGTGAAGATACTCAATTGTTAATTACAATTGGCAGCGGTGTTATGCTGTTTATAACCATTGCAGGAATTATTGCTGTTGGTTTTGGATCCGGCGGCACAGGAAATATAAAGGTAGTTTCGGTATTATTCTTTATAGCAAGCGTTGTCAGCAATCTTATTTTTAATTTTTTTATGGCTATGGAACCGTATATCATTGTTAACGGTATAATAATGTTAATTTATATTTTAATCAGTTATTCGGTAGTAAGAGCGTTAAAGTAGTTGGCTTTTTATTTTTTAAGTAATATAACCCCTAGCGCCTAAACTCTATACAATATATAATATCCTCATGGTAATAGCTTCGATAGATATACAAAACGGAAAAGTCGTCCAGTTAAAACAAGGCGAAGAGCTCGTTCTCCAGCGCGATAATGCAGATGAGCTTGCGGCGGACTTTGACCGCTTCGGCGAAATCGCAGTCATAGATCTTGACGCGGCAATGGGGAAGGGTTCCAACATGGAAATGATAAAACCTCTTTTGCGCAAAGCCGAGTGCAGGGTAGGCGGCGGAATAAGAACAGCAGCGCAGGCGAAAGAACTTGTCAGCCTTGGAGCGCGCAAGATTATTGTAGGTTCCAATGCCTTTCGCAATCCTGAGAAAAAAGGCGCAGGTAAAGAAAACGGTGAGTTTGCTGTTAATGTTTCCTTTCTGGAAGAAATGTCAAAGAAAATCGGACGCGAAAGATTGATTGTTGCAGTTGACGCGCGTAATGGAGAGATAGTAGTTGACGGCTGGAAAACTTCCGCAGAATTGGATTTAATCGAAGCAGCCAAAACAGTAGAACCCTACGCCGGGGAGCTGCTTTTTACCTGCGTTGAGCGCGAAGGTACAATGACAGGCATCAACATTGATCAGGTGCGCAAGCTGCGCGAAGCTGTCGGTTGCCAAATTACCGTGGCGGGCGGCGTGTCAACCTTGGAAGAAATTGATCAAATTGCAAAGCTAGGCTGCGATGTGCAGCTTGGCATGGCTCTTTATACAGGGAAAATAAATCTGGCGGATGCGTTTTCCATTTCGCTGAACTGGAATAAAGGGCAGGTAAAAGGAAACGAACCGTTTTCGCTCCTTCCTGTAATTGTTCAAACTCCTGACGGACAGGTAATGATGACAGGTTTCACCGACAAAGAAGCGTTATCTGAAACCTTCAAGCGCGGAAATGTTTGTTTTCACAGCAGAACGCGTAATAAACTCTGGATGAAGGGTGAAAACTCAGGCAATGTGTTAAAACTTGTGCGTTTTCGCGCCGATTGCGACCGCGACGCGCTTCTTGTTACCGCTCAGCCTGCTGGCTCTGTCTGCCACACCGGCGCATGGTCGTGTTTTTCTAACAACAGAAATTATTCGCTTGAGTTTTTACAGGATATTATAACAGAGCGGTTCAAAAATCCCGCGCCCGGTTCTTACACCGCTACACTTGACGATGAACTTGTGCGCGAAAAAGTGCAGGAAGAAGCAAAAGAGCTGTGCGAAGCAAAAAGCCGCGATGAAGTTATCTGGGAAGCCGCCGACCTTTTATACTTTTCTACAGTGTTAATGACCCGCGCAGGCGTAACCGTACAGGAAGTATTAAACGAACTAGATCGCAGGCACAAAAAATGAGTGACTATTGGAACGACAGGGTTAGGTCTCTTTCTCCTTATATCCCCGGCGAGCAGCCTAAGGACAGAAAGTTTATAAAATTAAACACAAACGAAAACCCGTATCCGCCGTCGACTAAAGTAATCGAAGCTGTTAAAAATGCCGCAAATGAAGGTTTGCGCCTCTATCCCGATCCTGAATGTACGTCATTTCGCGAAGCTGTCGCCGCGCGTTACAAAGTAAAACCTGAAAATGTATTTGCAGGTAACGGTTCGGATGAAATTCTCGCGTTTGCCTTCGGCGCGTTTTTTGAAAGCGCTGAAAAAGGCAGTAAAACGCCGCCTGTACTGTTCCCGGATATTACCTACAGTTTTTATCCAGTATACGCAAAACTTTGGGATATTCCATTCCAGCCGGTTCCCTTGCGCGATGATTATTCCATTAACATAGAAGATTATAAAATAGCCGCAGGCGGCGTTATACTCCCCAACCCAAACGCTCCTACAGGAATGCCTGTTCAGTTAGATGATATTTTATCTCTCGCTCAATATCAGGATAAAAATAAAAAAGTTTTTATTATCGATGAAGCCTACGCCGCGTTCGGCGCGTCTTCCGCGGTTCAGTGTATCGATAAAAATCCAAACCTGCTTACAGTG
The DNA here is from genome assembly GCA_009788065.1 of Treponema sp. Classification (GTDB taxonomy): domain Bacteria; phylum Spirochaetota; class Spirochaetia; order Treponematales; family Breznakiellaceae; genus WQXQ01. The sequence continues at coordinate 5,841 of WQSF01000067.1, read as the reverse complement.
CATACCCTTTCTAAATCGTCGTCGCTTGCGGGATTACGCGCAGGCTTCGCAATCGGCAATGAAAAATTAATAGAAGCTCTTTGCCGTATCCGCGATTCATTTAACTCATATACCATGGATCGCCTTGCTCTCGCGGGTGCAAGCGCGGCAATTGAAGATGCGGCGTATTACGATGAAATAAACAACCGTGTAATCGCAACGCGTGAACGTGTAACAACTTCATTACGCGCGTTGGATTTTAACGTTTTACCGTCAGCTGCCAACTTTATATTTATAAAACCGCCAAAAAAAAGCGGTAAAGATTTCTTCGCCGCGCTGCGCGAAAAAGGAATCCTTGTGCGGCACTTCAATAAAGAAAGAATAGCGGATTATTTGCGCGTAAGTATCGGAACAGACGATGACATGGACAAATTTATAAACGCATGCAGGGAGATTATATGCAGATAATCCAAAGTAAAGATTTTGATCTATATTGGATAAATTCCATAAAGAAAACTGACGATATAAAAACTGAAAAAATTGTCAGGAAAATTATTAACGATGTTCGTGCTAACGGCGATAAAGCAATTAAAAAGTACGCCAAAAAATTTGATAGGTCTTCTCCTGAAAAATTGGAAGTGCCGTTTTCAGAAGCAAAACGCTCTCTTGAGCAGCTCCGCGCGCAGAACCCTGCATTGGCGCAGGCGATGGAATTGGCTGCTGGAAATATTAAACGCTTTTCACGAAAACAAAGAGAGCAGTTTACCGATTTTGAATATGAAATGGAACCGGGAGTTATTACAGGTCAGCGCGTGATACCTGTTCAAAAAGCTGCAATTTATATCCCTTATGGACGTTTTCCGCTTTTTTCTTCGCTCTTCATGTGCATGATTCCGGCTTTTTGCGCCGGCGTTGAAGAAGTGCATCTTGCTTCTCCTCCTGCAAGCGAAGGCTTGCCGGACAAAAGAATACTTGCCGCAGCGGCAATAGCGGCGCAGGTTATGAACGTAAATGAGCAAAAACTGCGCATTTTCGCTGTAGGCGGCGCACAGGCAGTCGCTGCTTTTTCATTCGGCACGGAATCAATACCGCGCGTTGATGTAATCGCAGGACCGGGAAGCAAATATGTCGCAACGGCAAAAAAAATCCTTTACGGCGATGTAGGAATTGATTTTATCGCAGGGCCGACTGATGTGCTGATAATCGCGGATGGAAAAACGGATAATGTTGAGCAGGCGGCGCAAATTGCCGCCGCCGACATGCTTGGGCAGGCTGAGCACGACTGTGACGCGCGCGCAAGAGCGCTGGTTCCAAATATAGAATTTGCGGATAAAATTATTACCGCAATTGAAAAGCAGATAATGCAGCTTACAAACGCGAAAACCGCGCGCGCGTCGCTGGATGCCGGAGGTTTAATAATTGTTTATCAAAGTAAAGAAGACGCAATCCGTATTGCTAATATAATCGCGCCCGAACACCTTGAATTGCAAATAACAGACGCGGACTCGTGGATACCTCAATTAAAAAATTACGGCTCTCTTTTTATAGGTTCTCTTTCCGCGGAGGCGTTAGGCGACTATTCGGCTGGTATAAATCATACTTTACCGACATCGCAGAGCGCGCGTTTTACAGGCGGCTTGTCGGTAAGACACTTTATAAAAACTGTCACAACATTAAAATGCTCAAAAAGCGAAGGCTTTGAAAAAGTGCGCAGCGCGGCAGAAACATTAGCCCGCGCCGAAGGCTTGGAAGCACACGCATTAAGCGCAGCGAAAAGAAAATAAAAAAAATCACAGAAAACAATTTTGTGTTCTCTGTGATTTTTCTCTTTGCGTTTGTTTTTCGTTTATTAGTTCAAATTCCCGCGTTTGATTTTCTTTGTGGTTGTCATCTCCATTGGTTGATCAAGAATTGTTACCTTGTTGATCTTTTGGTACGGCTGTAATCTCTGGTTAACCTCTGTGATGATTGCGTTAATTCTGGTTTTTTTCGCCGCCGCGTCGGGGGTTTCTCCCTTTGCGTTTTTAAACTCAGGATTGGGATGAACCAGCGCCTCAATACCTTCGGTTTTCATTTTTTCGTCGATTATATAGCCGCGAACCAGTATTTGATCGATTTCATCGAATAACTGGAATTCATTTTCGATTTCTTCAGGATAAACGTTTTTGCCGCCTTCAGTTACGATCATGTTTTTTCCGCGGCCTGTAAGGTACAGATAATTTTCACTGTCCATGTAGCCGAGGTCTCCTGTTTTCAGATAACCGTCTTCTGTAAAAGCGGCGGCTGTTTCTTCCGGCAGATTGTAATAACCGAGCATAACCATCGGACCTTTAACAATTACTTCACCTACGCCGCGTTCATCGGGATTAAGGATCTTCATGTCTACCTGCGGACATGGTCTGCCTACGCTGGTTTCTTTATACGCTTCAATCGGGTTGATAGCGATAATGGGTGAGGTTTCCGTAAGCCCGTAACCCTGAACAAAGTCGATGCCAAGCTGGTTGTATTTTCTGAATATGCTTGGAGCGAGAGGGCCGCCTCCGCAGATACAAATGCGCACCGATGTAAGGCTTGCCTTATCAAGAATAAACTTGAACATTTTTTTACCGGGGTTAACTTTAAAAACTTTTTTTATAAAACCTGAAATTCCCATAAGACAGGAAATAAGACCGTAGACGATCGGTCCTTTTGCTTTAAGCCCGCGCAGAATTCCGGCTAGTACTTTATTGAAAAGCATCGGAACGCCGAGCAGCATTGTTATCTGCGCTTCTTTCAGGTCTTTTAAAATTTGAGATGTTACCATTCGTTTTCCGAAAACAAGTTCCGCGCCCGTGGAAATTGCCTCGATAAAAACGGCAAGCATTGTGTAAGCGTGGTGGATCGGAAGAATGGCGTAAAAAACATCGGTATGATAAACAATAAGAGGAGTCCCCTGCGCAAGATAAACATCCGATACAAGGTTTTTATGTGTGAGAATAACGCCTTTTGGAATGCCTGTTGTTCCTGATGTAAAAAGTATCGCCGCTTTATCTGTTTCTACCGCCCGATCAATTTCCGCCGGCGGCCCGTCTAAATCGTAGATGTAAGTTCCTACGCCGAGCTTCATGGAAATTATCGATTCAAGCGCCGCGGGATTTTTTACATAATAATCATATTTTTCTTCGTCAACAAATAAGATGCGCGATCCGGAAACTTTCAGCAGAAGATCTGTTTCATCATTTTTTAACTGGTGATCGATAGGGACAACAACAGCGCCTGCGAAAAGAATTCCTAAATAGGCTACTGTCCATTCAGGAGCGTTCTTTCCGGTAACGGCAACTCTGTCGCCGCGGCGGATGCCTTTGCTGTAAAGCCAGCGCGCGACCGCTTCAATTTTTCTTAAGGATTCTGTGTAATTCAGACAGATTCTGTCCGGCTCGTATATCGTAAAACATGGACGATCGGGAAACCGCGATACGGTTATTCTAAACATTTCCGGCAATGTCGGCCATTGCCCTGTAAAATTTTTCCCCCGGTATTCATTCAAAAATTCCCAAGGCTTTTCGGTACACGGAACAGACATATTATCCTCCAAATTTAAATATTGCTCCTAAGAGCTTATTAATAACCCTATGACATTATGGCACAAAATGATAGATAGTGTTGCATGGTTTGTGTAACTTTATTCAGATATATGATATATATTAGTAATGATGAATTTGTCCGGAAAAGGGCTGTTTTTTGCCTTATGTTTTGGTTTTTTTACGCTTTTTTCCTGTACCGCGAGGATAGACGGATCTTTAGAGACGAACGGTTCCGCGCGTCTTACTGTCAGCATGTCTTTGGGACAGAGAATAACATCCTTGATTCGCTCCTTCTCCTCAGCCGGCGGTCAGCAGACTGAACAGATACTGGACGGCGCTTCCATCGCCAAATCGATGACAGGCTCTCCGGGTGTTTCGTCCGTTACTTTTCGCAATACTTCCGCTTCTTCCGTGGAAGGACAAATATTGATTTCTCACATAGATGAATTCTTCGGAAAATTCATTACTTTTGAGCAAAAAAATACGAGCGGACGATGCGTAATCAATATAAACCGCGATAACGCGTCTGTGATACTTGAAAGCCTTTCTTCCGAAGTTACCGACTATCTGACTGCCATACTTGCGCCGATCGCGATTGGCGATGAAATGACCAAACCTGAATACCTTGAACTTGTGACAGTTTTTTATAACAAAGCGGTAAGCGACGAAATCTCCGCTTCAAGAATCCGCGCGTCAATCGACTTTCCCGCGAATGTAAAAACCGTTAAAGGAGGCGTTTCTTCAGGACGCAAAGCGGTTTTTGATGTGCCTCTTGTTGATCTTTTAGTTTTAGAGACGCCGTTAAATTTTGAAGTTACCTGGTAAAAAGTATACTTTTTCTTACTTGTTTTTCTGTAATTTTACGATATGTTTTATACGATATACGTAAAACAAGGAAAATTTATGAAGAAAATTGTATTGGCTGTCTTAATAATTGCCTGTTTTTCAAATGCGGTTTATACGCAGGATTTCGAGATTGATAATTATCAATTTCCGTTATTATTCCCGATGAATACAGCTTTGACATTCAATCCGGTTACGCCATGTTTGACGGTTATGGCTGATGAATCTGAGTATAAATATCCGTCAAACTTTTTCGGCGCGTTAGGCTGCGGTTTATTAAATATATTTTTTGGGCTTGGTTCGTTTCTTGCAAATGATTGGATTACCGGCACCATATTCGCTGCGTGGCAGGGGGCGAGCGTAATAAGCGCTGTTATATTAGGCTGGCCGGATTTAATGGCAGGAACTTTCTTTGATGGTTGGGATAAAGAAAGATGGGACAATGCCGGCAAAGGACTTATGATAGGAGGGGGAATAGGGCTGGCAGCAGGTATATGCAGCTTGTTTACCGGAGGCGGATTTGAAATGTTTTTGATGACGCCTCTGTTTGGCATAGTCGGCGGCGTGCTTGGAGGGATCATTGGTTTTTGCGTACAACCGGACGGAGTCAAATATACATCTGAAAATATGAACTGGGCTATGTTCGCGGTTGGGGTTTGGGCATTTGGAGCCATTCTTAGCGTTATTCCTCCTGTAGTTATGTATTTTTATGATAATCCAAAGCAGAATAAAACAGCGCAGCTCAATGATCTGCGCAATTGGGATATAAGCCTTTTTCCCGCAGATGACGGGCGTCTTATGGGTCATATTGTTTTTACCGCTCATTTTTAGAATTATATACCGCTGCTGCGCCGCATTTTTCTCTTGCTCAGATTGACAAAATTTTATAAAATGTCCGTATGGCTACATTAACATTGGGCGAAAGAATCGCCGAAATCAGGAAAACTTATTCACTAAGTCGCGAAGTCCTGTCGGAACGCTCAGGCGTTGCCGCGGACTTAATCTCAAAAATCGAGGATGCAGGTCTTATTCCCGATCTTGCGCCGCTCATTAAAATATCTCGTGGGCTGGGCGTACGCTTGGGCACGCTTCTTGACGATCACGAACAGCTAGGACCTGTCATTTGCAGAGCCGGAGACGCTTCTGCTTCAAGTCGTTTTAAAACAGGGCTTCCGGAAGGCACGGCGATGGATAAAGGGCATCACGGCATGAGTTTCTACGCTCTTGCCGCGGATAAAACCGGGCGCCACATGGAACCTTTCATTGTAGTGATCGAGCCTGACGCAAAGCAGGAAAAATCCGCGCACGAAGGCGAAGAATTCATCTATGTGATGGAAGGAACTCTCTCGCTGGAATACGGCAACGACAAGGAAACATTAAAAACAGGCGACACTGTTTATTACGATTCGATTGTGCCGCATAAAGTATTTTCTGCGGACAGCAATCCCGTAAAAAT
>WQSF01000066.1 GCA_009788065.1 Treponema sp. | reverse complement strand
GAAGTACAGGGAGTATTGTTTTCCTGCGGCGCCGATCTGGAACAGATCAGAAGCGGCATGGAAACTTTCTTTGAGCAAAAAATGCCCATCTCTTCGGGAGAACCTACAAAGACTGTTGGTTTTCACAATGTTATAGAACGCGCTTTAATCCACTGTAAAACCGCGCAAAAAGAAATGATCGATGTAGCTGACATTCTGGTTTCTCTTTATGATGAGGAACGCTGCTACTCGGGATATTATTTAAGAAAAGCGGGAATCAAGCGGCTGGAACTTTTGCATGTGTTAAGCCACAGTTACGGCGGCGATGGTTTTATTTCCTCCGATAAAAAAGAAACGACCGCGGACGATGATGTTGACGGACAGAAAAAAGGCGGCAAGAAAGCTGCGCTTGATCGTTACGCGATTGATTTGACAGCTCTTGCGCGCGATCACAAACTTGAACCTGTCATCGGCAGGGAAGAAGAACTTGCCCGCACCATACAAGTGCTTTGCCGCAGAATGAAAAACAATCCGATTCATGTCGGCGACTCAGGCGTAGGAAAGACAGCGATAACCGAAGGGCTTGCCCAAAGAATTATTGCCGGCAATGTGCCGCCTGTTTTAAAAGATTTCAATATTTATTCTCTCGACATGGGAGCTCTTGTCGCGGGAACAAAATACCGCGGTGATTTTGAAGAAAGAATAAAACGCGTTGTAGAAGAAATGCTTAAAAAAGAAAAAGCGATTCTATTTATTGATGAGATTCACACTCTTGTCGGAGCCGGAGCGGTTTCAGGCGGCGCGCTTGACGCAAGCAATCTGCTTAAGTCCGCGCTTACATCAGGGAAGCTTCGCTGCATAGGTTCTACAACTCACGAAGAGTATAATAAATTTTTTGAAAAAGACCGCGCTCTTTCGCGCAGGTTTCAAAAGATCGATATTAACGAACCGACTCAGGAAGTCGCCGTTGACATACTCATGGGTGTTAAATCCAAGTACGAAGATTATCACCATGTTCATTACAGCGACGAAGTTGTGCAGACCGCCGTGCGCCTTTCCGCGCAGTTTATCACAGAGCGTCGTCTGCCGGACAAGGCAATCGACGTAATTGATGAAGCCGGAGCATTCGCGCGTATAGAAGCGTACAAATCTTCGACAGTGCAGGACGCGCAGATTGAGAAAGTGGAAATCGCGCTCCCTGTTATCGAAGCCGTTGTTTCAAAAATCGCACGCATACCGCAGAGGACTGTCGGCGAAAACGAAAAAGACAAGCTTAAAGATTTGGAAACAAGATTAAAAGAGAGAGTATTCGGTCAGGATGACGCGGTCGCGGCTGTTGTAAAAGCTGTCAAACGCTCGAGAGCCGGATTCAGATCGGAAGGCAAACCTGTCGCGAACTTTTTATTCGCAGGTCCAACCGGCGTAGGGAAAACTGAACTTGCCCGCCAGCTTGCGGAAATTCTCGGAGTTGGAATAATCCGCTTCGACATGAGCGAGTATCAGGAAAAATATACAGTTTCCAGATTAATCGGATCATCGCCGGGATATGTCGGTTATGACGAAGGCGGTCAGCTTACGGAAGCAGTCCGCAAACAGCCGCATGCCGTCGTTCTGCTGGACGAAATTGAAAAAGCCCATCAGGATATTTTTAATATCCTGCTGCAGATCATGGACTACGCAACGCTGACAGACAATCAGGGACGCAAAGCGGATTTCCGCAATATAATTTTAATAATGACAAGCAATGCGGGAGCCAGGGAAATCGGCAAGGGGTTAATCGGTTTTGGAGATCGTGTTCAGGACGACAGCGCCGTTAATGACGCTGTAGAAAAACTTTTTACTCCCGAGTTCCGCAACAGGCTGGATGCGGTTGTCCGCTTTGGACATCTTTCGCGCGATATTATGGTATCCATAGTCCAAAAAGAACTGGACGCATTTACCGCGCAGCTCGCCGAGAAACATGTAACCTTAACCGTTACAGGTTCTTGCGTGGATCATCTTGCCGAAGAAGGTTATAGCAAAGAATTCGGCGCCAGAAACGCGGGCAGGCTTATCGAAGATAAAATTAAAAGTTTCTTTGTGGACGAAGTTCTTTTTGGCCGCTTGAGCGAAGGCGGCAGCGCAGTTGTAGATTGGCAGGAAGGTTACCGCATGGATGTTTGCGATACACAGGTGTCGGGCGATATTGAGGTATCGAGCGATGTTAAGGTGTCGCATGAAACCGCAGAAGTATAGTGCCTGCGTTTCGTCCTGGTCCCGATCCGGATTTTCCATATCTCGACGCGAAGGATAACTATCAGTTTCCGCATCCCGAAACGTGGGACGATGACATTATCGCGGTTGGCGGAAACCTTTCGCCCGGTCTTTTACTTTCAGCCTACGAGCAGGGAATTTTCCCGTGGTACAATCCCGGCGATCCCGTTATCTGGCAGTCCCCCAATCCCCGCTGTATAATTTTTCCCGATAAATTGCATATATCATCCAGCATGAAAAAAATTCTTAACAACAATGTTTTCGAAATTACTTTCGACAAAGATTTTGAAGGAGTGATACGCGGCTGTTCGGAAAAAGTACGTCCGGGGCAGGGCGGCACATGGATATCAGAAGATATAATCCATGCTTATCTGGAAATGCACCGCCTCGGCTGGGCGCACTCCGCTGAAGCATGGCAGGACGGCGAACTTGCAGGCGGCTGCTACGGCGTACTTTTGGGAAAAGCATTTATCGGCGAATCAATGTTCTATAAAAGAAAGAACGCATCAAAAGCCGCGCTTCTTAGCCTTGCTAAAATAATGTTTGAACACAAAGTCGGTTTCATTGATTGCCAGGTACCCACTCCGCACCTGCTCAGTCTCGGCGGAGAAGTTGTAGACAGGAAGGATTTTTTAAAATTGTTGAAAGAGTACCGGGTGTATAGGCAGTAGTTGTAATTACACAAATGCGCTTACTTCATCATGAATCGCTTTTTCTACAAATGCATTGAGCGAAATCCCTTCTTTACTTGCGATAACCGCCGCTGTTCTGTGAAGTTCAGGTGAAATACGAATATTAAAAGAACCTTTATAGGATTTTTGCGGTTCTTTTCCTGCTTCTTTGCACAGAGCTAAATAATCCTTAACCGCTTCTGTAAAAGCCTTTTTAAGCTCGTCCACACTATTGCCTTCAAAAGTTACAAGATCAGTGGTTCCAATTATTTTTCCGAAGAAACATTCATCAACAGCAGAATATTCAACGCTGCCAAAAAACTCTTTGTATTTGAGTGTATTATCAGTCATCTATATAGCCTCCTTGTTTCAATTCCTTAATTACAAACTTTATTAGATATTGTTTTAGAACAGGTGACGGATGCGGCTTATGAAGACGTAAAATATGACCTGTTTTAAAATTGATGAATCTGACTGCCGATCCGCTGGTTCCTCCAGCATTCGATAATTGAAAGCCGAAACCATTCAACAGCGTTTCAAGTTCTCCAAATGTGAAGTCTTTAGGGTTGCTCAACAAACGTTGCAATAATTTTGTAGATTTTGACATTTCTCTGCCTGTATTAAATATATAATATTGTCGAATTAATTGCAACCGTATTTTAGTTGCATTTTAAGAAATTCACTATATTTTCAATACAGCATGTTGTGTATCTATTTTGTCCGCCTAAAGATTGGATACATGGGCGTGTGCGAAAAGACACATCGGCGACATCAAGAGGGGAACCTTCGCCTGTCTTCAACAGGCTCGGTTGAGGTTTCGACGTGGTTTTCTACCAACAACACGCGGAGCGAGTGTAAACCAAGCCACGCTCGTCCGGAGCCGATGGGGTTTTTCGCTCTCGCCCACTTTATCTAATCTATACACATACGCTTCAAGAAAGTTAGGTATATTTTTTTTCTGTCACGCCGCCAGGGTTTAATCTATTATTATGCCATCAGTTGTTAATATTATATTTTTACTTTTATACCACTTGGCGTTTACAATGTTTGGGAGTTCTCTTGTATCGTAACATGTAATGAATTTAAAAAACATGTTTTTTACATTATTAGGATTATAGTTTGACTCAGTCATTAAGGCCAGTGTTGATGTCGAAACAATTAGTAAAATTGCTCTTTCGTAATTTGAATAATTATTAAATTTATTATTAGTAATAATATTTATTTTATCATCTTGAATAGTTTGTTTGACAAATTCATTCTGACTGTTATTTAATGAATATGTGAGGTCATTGTTTAATAAACTTAAAAAATAATTTTTTATTGCTTTGTTTTTGGAGAAATCTTGCATTGACCACAAGCCTCGTTTAACAAGTACCAATTCTATACCAGATTCCTTTTCAAAATTCGCATTTTCTGTTGATAAAGAAGTTTTGTTAATTTGCGATGCTGCTGCCCAAACTGCAGCGCCATTAAATATTACGCAACTATTAATTAATAATATAATAGCCATCAAACTAAATAACCAGAGAGCTCTTTTCATAATATTCTCCATTAGAACAATGTTGCGCTTTATAAGATAATAATAATAAAATTAATAGACAAGAAAAATATTTTGTAATGGCGGTAACGAATATATTTTAAAATAAAAATTGATTGTTACATAACAGAAGCGTATGCCTAATAAATTATTAAAAGGACTTTTCGCATACGCTCATTTTTATATATTTTTAACTGTATGTTTCACTTATAATATTTTTTACGCTTCATTCAAAAACGCCACATACCCCTTATATGTCATGTAAAGATCAATCTTGCTGATTACTTCGAACGGCGAATGCATTGACAATACCGGTACGCCGCAGTCGAGGACATCCATTCCAAGATTGGCGGCATAGAGCGCGATGGTTCCGCCGCCGCCTTTGTCTACTTTTCCGAGTTCGCCGCACTGCCACTGAACTTTATTTTTGTTCAAAATTGCTTGTACTTTTGCGACATATTCCGCGTTGGCGTCGCTTGCGCCGGACTTGCCGCCTGATCCTGTGTATTTTTCAAGTACAATTCCTTTTCCGATATATGAGGAATTCTTTTTATCAAATACCCCGGCATAGGTTGGATCAAATGCCGCGTTAACATCGGCGGATAACATTGAAGAATGTGAAAAACAAAGTTTTAAATCAATTTCCGATCCGCTGTTTAACATGGCAAGGAAGTTTTCAAAGTTGAGAGAACGCGCGCCTGTGTTTCCGGCTGAACCTGTTTCTTCCTTATCTGAAAAATAACAAACCAATGTTTTACCCGGCGCGGCTTTTCCGTTAGCGATAGCGATGATTGCCTGTAGCGCCGGCCATGCGCAACAGCGGTCATCGTGACCGTATGAGCCGATCAAACTTCTGTCAAAGCCGACATCGCTTGCTTTAAAAGCGGGAACAAATTCAATTTCCGCGCTTGTAAAATCTTTTTCTGTAATGCCGTACTTTTTATTTAACAAATCTAAAAGTAAAAGTTTTACTTTTTCTTTTTCGTCTTTATCATTATATGGGCGCGAGCCCGCAAGAATGTCCAGGTCTTCGCCCTCCACTACAACTGAAGCTTTCTTTTCCATTTGTTCCTTCGCAAGATGGGGTAGAAGATCCGTCACAGTGAACACGGGATCACCAGGTTCTTCGCCGATTCTTATCGTCGTTTTTTTTCCTGCTTCGTTGATAAAAACACCGTGCATGGAAAGCGGAATTGTGGTCCACTGGTATTTTTTTATGCCGCCGTAATAGTGCGTATCAAAAAGCGCGAGTTCTGAGTCTTCGTAAAGCGGGTTCTGTTTCAAATCGAGGCGCGGAGAATCGATGTGAGCGCCAAGAATATTACATCCTTCTGTCGCTGGTTTTTTCCCGATGACAGCGGCAATAACTGATTTTCCTCTAATATTTTGATAAATCTTCATACCCGGTGTAAGTTTTATTTTTGTTTTAGTATCAATATTAATAAAACCATTTTTGGCTAAAACGCCGGAAATATAATCGGCGCATTCGCGTTCGGTTTTTCCATTGTTCAAAAATTGCTTGTACGACGAAGCGAGTTCTTCAACTTCTTTTTCTGTTTTTACATCAATACTTTCCCAGCAGTTTTTCTGCTTGAAAAAAAGTTTATCCGAAAGTTTTTCCTTCTTGTTTGATGATGTCTTTGCCATAATGCCCTTCTCCTTGTATGTTATCTTATGATACTATAAATCTTATGAAAATACGAGACCGCTACGCGCCTTCTCCGACCGGGCTTCAGCATATCGGAGGTATAAGAACGGCGCTTTTTAATTACCTTTTCGCGCGATCTTCGGGCAGTCAGGACGGCAAATTTGTCCTTCGTCTGGAAGATACCGACAGAACGCGTTTTGATCAAAGTTATGTGCAAAACCTTTACGACACCTTTGATTGGCTCGGTTTTAAATGGGACGAAGGTCCCGTACCTGACAATGAGGTCGAAGTCCGAAGTTTTCAGTCCAACGGCGGTCCGTTCAGTCCGTACATTCAATCCGAGCGCACCGAACATTATAAAAAATTCGCGCAGGAGCTGCTCGACAAGGGGCAGGCATATTACTGTTTCTGTACATCGGAAAGAATCGAAGAAGTTCGCAAGCAGCGCGAGGAGGCTCATTCCTCCGAATCAGGTTATGACCGTCTCTGCCGTCAAATCGATCCTGAGGATGCCGCTAAAAGAGCCGCTTCAAGCGAACCCTGCACCGTAAGATTAAAAATCCCGCTGAGCGAGACCACGGTCTTTAACGATTATCTGCTCGGGGATATTGAATGGAAGAATGATGATGTAAATCCCGATCCTGTGCTTTTAAAGTCCGACGGTTTTCCCACATATCATCTTGCGAATGTAGTTGACGATCACCTAATGGAGATAACTCACGTGCTTCGCGCGCAGGAGTGGCTTGCTTCCACTCCGCTTCATGTGATCATGTACCGCGCTTTTGGCTGGAAGCCGCCTGAGTTTTGCCACTTGCCTATGGTGATGGGACAGGACGGCAAGAAACTTTCCAAACGTCATGGCGCGACGAGTATTGATGAATTCCGCAAAGCCGGATACCTTCCCGCCGCGTTGATAAATTATATCGCGCTTCTCGGCGCGTCTTACGAAGAAGGTAAAGAGATTTACACTTTGGAAGAGCTTGCCGCGCGTTTTAGTTTAGACAAACTTAATAAAGCGCCGGCTGTTTTTGATTATAAAAAACTTGAATGGTATAACGGTCAGTACATCAGAATGATGAACGATGATGAACTTGCGGCATTGTGTTTACCTTACGCTATTGAAGCTGGGTTGTTTGGAGGGGAGCCGGCAGAGCAACAGTTAAAGATTTTTACAGCTTCGATGGCTTTGGTGAAGGAGAGGTTGATTTTCCTGAAAGAAGCGCCGGAGAAGATTGCATATTTATTTAAAGAGCCTGAGATTCCGGCAGCAGAAGAATTTATTCCAAAGAAATGCGATCTTGCAAAGACGATTGAACTTTTGCAGATTGGAAAAGAGCTTGTAAATTCAATGGCGCAGGCGGCAAGCGACGAGGACGCTGAGAATTTTATTAAAACAGAAGCGGAGAGGCGTGAGGTGAAACTTGGAGATTTAATGATGCCGCTGCGTGTTGCGATTACCGGAAGCCGTGTAAGCCCGCCGCTTTTTGGATCGCTTCGCATACTTGGCGCTGCTTGTTCTGAACAAAGGATTCAGAAAGCGTTAGATAAATTAACTAATTCGTGATATTGCAGAATAACGGTGAAATTAAATCACGATTAAAATATTTTTGAGAAATTTTCAACAGTGTACCGTCTTTAAATAATTCGTCCAGCGCGTTATTAAGCGCGGCTGTTAGAACATCATTTTCTTTTCTTAAACAAATGCCGATTAATTCACCGGATGATCCTTGCCAGACAATTTCAAAAAGTTCTTTTGCCGCGTAATCGGAAGCGACAAGATTATCGACGATAATTAAATCTACTCGTCCAAGCGTAAGATCATCAAAACAATTTATAATTTTATCGTAAGAAAATGGAAAGAATGATATGCCTTGTTCAATTAATTTTTCAGCAAAATATTGCGCGGTAGTACCGCCTTGAAACGCCGCCTTATATCCCTTAATATCCTGCGGTTCATTGATTTTATTAGGAAAATATTTATTAATAATAATGGTCATGGAGCTGTCGATATAAGGCTTAGTAAAATTTAATCTTTCCTGACGTTCCGGCAGAATGGTAATGTTAATTGCAATGTCGTATTTACCGGTTTCAAGCCCTGCGAAAATTCCTTCCCACGCAGTATCGATGTAATTCACCGTAAGCCCCAATTTATCCGCAAGCGCTTTTGTTAATTCAATATCAAAACCAAGAAGAGTTATACCGTCTGAATCGTAATATTCCATCGGAGGATAACCGATTTCTACGCCGACAGAAAGAACTCCTTCTATAATTGTTAATCCTCTATTTTGCTTCACGCAGTTTGTAAATGTATTTAATATAATAAATATTAATATAAAATATTTTATAATAATTTTCACTGGAGCAGATTGTTAATTTCTTCAAAGACTGAATCGAGATCATCAAAATGGAGTAATGCCCTGCCGTCCAGAGGAGTAGGCATATTGTTTACGATAACAATTTTACCGCCGGATCGCAGGGTATATTCGGGCATACTTGCGGCTGGCTGAACCGTTAAACTTGTTCCGAGCACTAACATTAAATCCGCTTCCTGAGATTCTGTTATAGATTGTTTGAGCGCATCTATCGGGAGAGCTTCGCCGAAAAAGGTGATCGCAGGTTTTAATACACGCCCGCATTTCGGACATTTTGGCATTTCACCGCCGTGCACTACCGCCGCCGCGTCTTCATAACTGACTCTTATACCCGCGCAGCGAAGACAATAATGCATTGCAGGTGATCCGTGAATCTCGATCACATTTTTACTTCCGCCTTTTTGATGTAATAGATCGATATTCTGCGTAATCAACGCTTTAAGAAAACCTTTCTTTTCAAGTTTTGCGAGTGTTGTATGAACAATCGACGCTTCTTTTTCGTCAAGATTATAAATGAATGAACCTGCATGAGAGTAATAGAAGGAAGGATCTTTTTCGAAATAGTCGATATTGAAAATCTTGTCCGCGTCCATATCGTTGTATAAACCATTTTTACCGCGAAAATCCCGAATCCCCGAAAGCGTGCTTACGCCCGCGCCGGTCAGAGCAACTAAATGTTTCGCTTCTTGAATGAGGTTAAATAATTTTATTACATCTTCGTTTTTGGTTTTCATATACGATAAGATAGAATATAATGTTTTTATAGAAGGAGTCAACATTGAAAGCAGTAACTGGTGCTCAAATGCGTAAAATTGAGAGAATGGCGATTGAAGAAACCGGTATTCCGTCAATTCTGATGATGGAAAATGCCGCAATACGCTTGACTGAACATTGTTTAAATTATTTTAAGGAAATTAAAAACGCCAAAGCGTTGATTTTTGCCGGACATGGGAATAACGGCGGCGACGGGTTTGCGCTTGCGCGGCATTTACATTTTAAAGGAATAGATATAAAAATAATTATTGCAGGCGATATAGATTCTATAAAAGGCGATGCCGCCGTAAATTTAAAAATCGTACAAAACATGAAAATACCAATCGAACATGATATAAATTCTGATATTGAGAAATTTGATTTAATAGTGGACGCATTACTCGGTACGGGACTGGATCGCAATGTCGAGGGAAAATATAAAGATTTTATAGAAAAAATGAACCGTTATGCGAAATATATAATATCGGTAGATGTTCCTTCCGGCGTTCATTCGGATACCGGGAAAATTATGGGTTGCGCTGTAAAAGCGACGGAAACTGTAACATTTGCCCATCCCAAGCCGGGTTTGTATATATATCCCGGCGCTGCATGTACAGGTAGAATTCATATTGAAGACATTTCAATACCGTCAACATTGATAGATAAAATTGACGTTGAAGCTAATATTTTAACAGCGGGAGAAGTAAAAAAAATGCTTCCTTTGCGCGCACAAAGATCGAATAAGGGAACTTTCGGCAGAATAATTGTTTTTGCAGGCTCTAATGAAATGCCCGGTGCCGCGTCATTGACCTGTTCAGCAGCATACAAAGCCGGAGGCGGATTGGTATGTGCATGCGTTCTGCCTCATGTCGCTTCGGTGATACATCATTGGCAAAGAGAAATTGTTACGTGCACAGTACCTGAAAAGAGCGGAATGTATTGTAAAAAATCCTTAGAAAGTGCGATGGAAGAGATTGAACGTGCTAATGTTATTGTAATCGGTCCCGGCATCGGACGCAGCCCTGACATAACAGAGTTTGTTCATGAACTGGTTAAAACATCGCAAGCGGCAATCGTCGCGGATGCTGACGCTCTTTTCGCGTTATCTGAAGATGTAAATATTTTTAAACAATTAAAAACGCCGTGCATAATAACCCCTCACCCCGGCGAAATGAGCCGTCTTACAGGATTCTCTGTCCCTGAGATTCTAGACAATACAGCCGAAACTGCTGTAAATTTCGCAAAAGAATTTAATACGGTTACATTATTAAAAGACGCCCACACAATAATCGCCAATTCTGACGGTAAATATTATATCAATACAACCGGTACCAACGCTCTTTCAAAAGCCGGAACCGGCGACGTACTGACCGGAATAATAGCCGGATTTATCGCGCAGGGCTTGGATGTTTTTTCAGCAGGCGTTCTTGGAGCGTATTTCCACGGGAAAGCCGGTGAAGACGCAGTTGGAAACGGCTCTTGCTACAGCGTCATGGCAGGAGATTTACTGGATTGGAATAATGAAACAAGGAGAGAGCAGAAATGAAAGTATTTATCA
>WQSF01000065.1 GCA_009788065.1 Treponema sp. | reverse complement strand
AAAGAAGCTGAAAAATATGTTCTAGAAAAGGATTTGAATCGCCCTAAATCGAATATAGTTACTGTATTAAAGTATTATTTTATTTTTAGTACCAGCACCCTTGGGGTAACGGTGCTTGTTTATTTTTTTTTAAGATTCGTTTTTCCCGGCATGGCGCGGGAAATTGAACGGATGGTTTTAGAAAAACCTTTTGTTACATTAATAATTATTTGGGCTGCTTTTCATGTAGTTGGTTTTTTTGTTGTGCTAAAACCTATGGTAATTGGTTTTGTACACTTGTATCAGCATTATTCGCCTGAAGAACTCAGGCGCAACTGCCTTTTTAAACCGACGTGTTCTGAATACATGCTTCTTGCGATTGAAAAGTACGGTTTAATAAAAGGCGTTTTTAAAAGTTTTGGAAGATTTAAAAGGTGTAACGGCGACACCTATTCTATAGATTATCCGTAAGGGGGAAAATATGGCTTTATTCGGAAAAACAAACAGCGCAGAAGGCGGATTCATGGATGTAATCCGCTGTGATTTAAAAGAGTATCTTGTCTGGAAATGGCGTCCCGATGTTGCTGAGGCAATTGACGGCGATGATGAAAAAGGGCGGCATGGAGTTAATTCAACTGTAAAAGAAAATGCAATAAGATACGGCAGCAGCCTTAGAGTAAAAGAAGGCGAAGTCGCGGTTTTTGTTTACAATCAAAAGGACGGACCGCTTCAGGATTTTATCGAAGGACCTTACGATGGTCAGATCAAAACCGCGAACTTTCCGGTTCTTGCGCGGATTGTAGGCGTTGGCTTTGGCGGAGCCTCTCCGTTCCAGGCAGAAATTTACTTTATGAATCTTGCCGGAGTTAATCAAATTACATTCGGCGTTCCTTATTTTGATGTATTCGATCCGCGGTTTATGGATTTTGCGGTTCCTGTAGCTGTTCGCGGTAAAATGACGTTCAAGCTTGCCGATTATAAGGCATTTATTAAATTACATCGTCTTATCAATTTTGATCTTGAAGATTTTAAAGCTCAGGTAAAATCCGCGATAGTTAAATATGTAAAAGCTGTAGTTTCAAATGCTCCAAGCAATAACGGAATACCTGTTCTGCAGCTTGAAAGAAAAATTCTGGAAATAAATGACCTTGTTTTGGATCATGTAAAAAAACGGCTCGACTCTGATTTCGGCGTTCAAGTTGCGGCTATTGATATTGACGCGATTGAATCCGCCAAAGACAGCGAAGGGTATCAGAAACTCATGGAAGTTACCCGCGATCAGGCTGCGCAGACGGTTCAGGCTCAGACCGATATCAATATTGAAAACATGTCAGAATCCATGCGTATTCAGCGAAAAGCTGCAGAGATGCAGGTCGAAGCTGCCAATTTTGCAGTTCATCAGCTTAATCAGCAGACAATGGTCGCAAAGACAGCGGCGGAATCTCTTGGTCAGCTTGGCGGAGGCGGCGATGGCGGAGGCGCGAATTTTGCCGGCATGATGGCAGGAGTTGCGATGGGCGGAATGGCTGGAGCGCAAATGGGAGGAATGATGGGAGGCATGATGCAGGGTATGCAGCAGCCGGCAGGCGGGATGCCCCCTCCTCCGCCTATTGTGCAGTACAATATTGCAGTTAACGGTCAAACTACAGGTCCGTTTAACATGGATCAGCTCAGGCAGATGGTGCAAAGCGGACAGTTTACAAATAAATCTATGGTGTGGAAAAATGGAATGGCAGGCTGGGTAGAAGCTGGAACAGTTCAGGAATTGGCTGTGCTGTTTGCGCCGGGTGCTCCGCCGCCTCCGCCTCCGCCGCCTCCTGCGCAATAGGAGAATAAAATGAGTGATTTTTATTCAAGTGATAAATTAGTAGAATTCGGTATGAGTATGGGTATTGCTCAGCAACTGGTTAAAACCATGAACGAAGTGCTTAAAAACATGTATGTACCTGGCGCGATGAACCCCATGCATCCTCCTATCGGCGGATATAATCCGCCTGCGCCGGTACCGCAGGTTTTTTACGCGATGCTTGACGGAAAGCAATCGGGTCCGTATTCAGAAACTGAATGCTCGCGGCTTATTAATGAAAAAAAGATTGTTAAAGAAACCTATATTTGGATGCCGGGAATGAATGAATGGAAGACCGCCGAAAATACGCCGGCAGTTCTCAGGCTTGCCGCGCTCGCGCCGCCTGAATTTAAACCGCATAACTGATTATTTTATAAGGAGTATATTTTATGAGAGTTAATATTGTTATGTTATTAATTGCTTTGGCTATAGCAGCTCTTGCGGCATTTGGTTTTTATTCCGGTAACAAGGGTGAAGATACTCAATTGTTAATTACAATTGGCAGCGGTGTTATGCTGTTTATAACCATTGCAGGAATTATTGCTGTTGGTTTTGGATCCGGCGGCACAGGAAATATAAAGGTAGTTTCGGTATTATTCTTTATAGCAAGCGTTGTCAGCAATCTTATTTTTAATTTTTTTATGGCTATGGAACCGTATATCATTGTTAACGGTATAATAATGTTAATTTATATTTTAATCAGTTATTCGGTAGTAAGAGCGTTAAAGTAGTTGGCTTTTTATTTTTTAAGTAATATAACCCCTAGCGCCTAAACTCTATACAATATATAATATCCTCATGGTAATAGCTTCGATAGATATACAAAACGGAAAAGTCGTCCAGTTAAAACAAGGCGAAGAGCTCGTTCTCCAGCGCGATAATGCAGATGAGCTTGCGGCGGACTTTGACCGCTTCGGCGAAATCGCAGTCATAGATCTTGACGCGGCAATGGGGAAGGGTTCCAACATGGAAATGATAAAACCTCTTTTGCGCAAAGCCGAGTGCAGGGTAGGCGGCGGAATAAGAACAGCAGCGCAGGCGAAAGAACTTGTCAGCCTTGGAGCGCGCAAGATTATTGTAGGTTCCAATGCCTTTCGCAATCCTGAGAAAAAAGGCGCAGGTAAAGAAAACGGTGAGTTTGCTGTTAATGTTTCCTTTCTGGAAGAAATGTCAAAGAAAATCGGACGCGAAAGATTGATTGTTGCAGTTGACGCGCGTAATGGAGAGATAGTAGTTGACGGCTGGAAAACTTCCGCAGAATTGGATTTAATCGAAGCAGCCAAAACAGTAGAACCCTACGCCGGGGAGCTGCTTTTTACCTGCGTTGAGCGCGAAGGTACAATGACAGGCATCAACATTGATCAGGTGCGCAAGCTGCGCGAAGCTGTCGGTTGCCAAATTACCGTGGCGGGCGGCGTGTCAACCTTGGAAGAAATTGATCAAATTGCAAAGCTAGGCTGCGATGTGCAGCTTGGCATGGCTCTTTATACAGGGAAAATAAATCTGGCGGATGCGTTTTCCATTTCGCTGAACTGGAATAAAGGGCAGGTAAAAGGAAACGAACCGTTTTCGCTCCTTCCTGTAATTGTTCAAACTCCTGACGGACAGGTAATGATGACAGGTTTCACCGACAAAGAAGCGTTATCTGAAACCTTCAAGCGCGGAAATGTTTGTTTTCACAGCAGAACGCGTAATAAACTCTGGATGAAGGGTGAAAACTCAGGCAATGTGTTAAAACTTGTGCGTTTTCGCGCCGATTGCGACCGCGACGCGCTTCTTGTTACCGCTCAGCCTGCTGGCTCTGTCTGCCACACCGGCGCATGGTCGTGTTTTTCTAACAACAGAAATTATTCGCTTGAGTTTTTACAGGATATTATAACAGAGCGGTTCAAAAATCCCGCGCCCGGTTCTTACACCGCTACACTTGACGATGAACTTGTGCGCGAAAAAGTGCAGGAAGAAGCAAAAGAGCTGTGCGAAGCAAAAAGCCGCGATGAAGTTATCTGGGAAGCCGCCGACCTTTTATACTTTTCTACAGTGTTAATGACCCGCGCAGGCGTAACCGTACAGGAAGTATTAAACGAACTAGATCGCAGGCACAAAAAATGAGTGACTATTGGAACGACAGGGTTAGGTCTCTTTCTCCTTATATCCCCGGCGAGCAGCCTAAGGACAGAAAGTTTATAAAATTAAACACAAACGAAAACCCGTATCCGCCGTCGACTAAAGTAATCGAAGCTGTTAAAAATGCCGCAAATGAAGGTTTGCGCCTCTATCCCGATCCTGAATGTACGTCATTTCGCGAAGCTGTCGCCGCGCGTTACAAAGTAAAACCTGAAAATGTATTTGCAGGTAACGGTTCGGATGAAATTCTCGCGTTTGCCTTCGGCGCGTTTTTTGAAAGCGCTGAAAAAGGCAGTAAAACGCCGCCTGTACTGTTCCCGGATATTACCTACAGTTTTTATCCAGTATACGCAAAACTTTGGGATATTCCATTCCAGCCGGTTCCCTTGCGCGATGATTATTCCATTAACATAGAAGATTATAAAATAGCCGCAGGCGGCGTTATACTCCCCAACCCAAACGCTCCTACAGGAATGCCTGTTCAGTTAGATGATATTTTATCTCTCGCTCAATATCAGGATAAAAATAAAAAAGTTTTTATTATCGATGAAGCCTACGCCGCGTTCGGCGCGTCTTCCGCGGTTCAGTGTATCGATAAAAATCCAAACCTGCTTACAGTGCATACCCTTTCTAAATCGTCGTCGCTTGCGGGATTACGCGCAGGCTTCGCAATCGGCAATGAAAAATTAATAGAAGCTCTTTGCCGTATCCGCGATTCATTTAACTCATATACCATGGATCGCCTTGCTCTCGCGGGTGCAAGCGCGGCAATTGAAGATGCGGCGTATTACGATGAAATAAACAACCGTGTAATCGCAACGCGTGAACGTGTAACAACTTCATTACGCGCGTTGGATTTTAACGTTTTACCGTCAGCTGCCAACTTTATATTTATAAAACCGCCAAAAAAAAGCGGTAAAGATTTCTTCGCCGCGCTGCGCGAAAAAGGAATCCTTGTGCGGCACTTCAATAAAGAAAGAATAGCGGATTATTTGCGCGTAAGTATCGGAACAGACGATGACATGGACAAATTTATAAACGCATGCAGGGAGATTATATGCAGATAATCCAAAGTAAAGATTTTGATCTATATTGGATAAATTCCATAAAGAAAACTGACGATATAAAAACTGAAAAAATTGTCAGGAAAATTATTAACGATGTTCGTGCTAACGGCGATAAAGCAATTAAAAAGTACGCCAAAAAATTTGATAGGTCTTCTCCTGAAAAATTGGAAGTGCCGTTTTCAGAAGCAAAACGCTCTCTTGAGCAGCTCCGCGCGCAGAACCCTGCATTGGCGCAGGCGATGGAATTGGCTGCTGGAAATATTAAACGCTTTTCACGAAAACAAAGAGAGCAGTTTACCGATTTTGAATATGAAATGGAACCGGGAGTTATTACAGGTCAGCGCGTGATACCTGTTCAAAAAGCTGCAATTTATATCCCTTATGGACGTTTTCCGCTTTTTTCTTCGCTCTTCATGTGCATGATTCCGGCTTTTTGCGCCGGCGTTGAAGAAGTGCATCTTGCTTCTCCTCCTGCAAGCGAAGGCTTGCCGGACAAAAGAATACTTGCCGCAGCGGCAATAGCGGCGCAGGTTATGAACGTAAATGAGCAAAAACTGCGCATTTTCGCTGTAGGCGGCGCACAGGCAGTCGCTGCTTTTTCATTCGGCACGGAATCAATACCGCGCGTTGATGTAATCGCAGGACCGGGAAGCAAATATGTCGCAACGGCAAAAAAAATCCTTTACGGCGATGTAGGAATTGATTTTATCGCAGGGCCGACTGATGTGCTGATAATCGCGGATGGAAAAACGGATAATGTTGAGCAGGCGGCGCAAATTGCCGCCGCCGACATGCTTGGGCAGGCTGAGCACGACTGTGACGCGCGCGCAAGAGCGCTGGTTCCAAATATAGAATTTGCGGATAAAATTATTACCGCAATTGAAAAGCAGATAATGCAGCTTACAAACGCGAAAACCGCGCGCGCGTCGCTGGATGCCGGAGGTTTAATAATTGTTTATCAAAGTAAAGAAGACGCAATCCGTATTGCTAATATAATCGCGCCCGAACACCTTGAATTGCAAATAACAGACGCGGACTCGTGGATACCTCAATTAAAAAATTACGGCTCTCTTTTTATAGGTTCTCTTTCCGCGGAGGCGTTAGGCGACTATTCGGCTGGTATAAATCATACTTTACCGACATCGCAGAGCGCGCGTTTTACAGGCGGCTTGTCGGTAAGACACTTTATAAAAACTGTCACAACATTAAAATGCTCAAAAAGCGAAGGCTTTGAAAAAGTGCGCAGCGCGGCAGAAACATTAGCCCGCGCCGAAGGCTTGGAAGCACACGCATTAAGCGCAGCGAAAAGAAAATAAAAAAAATCACAGAAAACAATTTTGTGTTCTCTGTGATTTTTCTCTTTGCGTTTGTTTTTCGTTTATTAGTTCAAATTCCCGCGTTTGATTTTCTTTGTGGTTGTCATCTCCATTGGTTGATCAAGAATTGTTACCTTGTTGATCTTTTGGTACGGCTGTAATCTCTGGTTAACCTCTGTGATGATTGCGTTAATTCTGGTTTTTTTCGCCGCCGCGTCGGGGGTTTCTCCCTTTGCGTTTTTAAACTCAGGATTGGGATGAACCAGCGCCTCAATACCTTCGGTTTTCATTTTTTCGTCGATTATATAGCCGCGAACCAGTATTTGATCGATTTCATCGAATAACTGGAATTCATTTTCGATTTCTTCAGGATAAACGTTTTTGCCGCCTTCAGTTACGATCATGTTTTTTCCGCGGCCTGTAAGGTACAGATAATTTTCACTGTCCATGTAGCCGAGGTCTCCTGTTTTCAGATAACCGTCTTCTGTAAAAGCGGCGGCTGTTTCTTCCGGCAGATTGTAATAACCGAGCATAACCATCGGACCTTTAACAATTACTTCACCTACGCCGCGTTCATCGGGATTAAGGATCTTCATGTCTACCTGCGGACATGGTCTGCCTACGCTGGTTTCTTTATACGCTTCAATCGGGTTGATAGCGATAATGGGTGAGGTTTCCGTAAGCCCGTAACCCTGAACAAAGTCGATGCCAAGCTGGTTGTATTTTCTGAATATGCTTGGAGCGAGAGGGCCGCCTCCGCAGATACAAATGCGCACCGATGTAAGGCTTGCCTTATCAAGAATAAACTTGAACATTTTTTTACCGGGGTTAACTTTAAAAACTTTTTTTATAAAACCTGAAATTCCCATAAGACAGGAAATAAGACCGTAGACGATCGGTCCTTTTGCTTTAAGCCCGCGCAGAATTCCGGCTAGTACTTTATTGAAAAGCATCGGAACGCCGAGCAGCATTGTTATCTGCGCTTCTTTCAGGTCTTTTAAAATTTGAGATGTTACCATTCGTTTTCCGAAAACAAGTTCCGCGCCCGTGGAAATTGCCTCGATAAAAACGGCAAGCATTGTGTAAGCGTGGTGGATCGGAAGAATGGCGTAAAAAACATCGGTATGATAAACAATAAGAGGAGTCCCCTGCGCAAGATAAACATCCGATACAAGGTTTTTATGTGTGAGAATAACGCCTTTTGGAATGCCTGTTGTTCCTGATGTAAAAAGTATCGCCGCTTTATCTGTTTCTACCGCCCGATCAATTTCCGCCGGCGGCCCGTCTAAATCGTAGATGTAAGTTCCTACGCCGAGCTTCATGGAAATTATCGATTCAAGCGCCGCGGGATTTTTTACATAATAATCATATTTTTCTTCGTCAACAAATAAGATGCGCGATCCGGAAACTTTCAGCAGAAGATCTGTTTCATCATTTTTTAACTGGTGATCGATAGGGACAACAACAGCGCCTGCGAAAAGAATTCCTAAATAGGCTACTGTCCATTCAGGAGCGTTCTTTCCGGTAACGGCAACTCTGTCGCCGCGGCGGATGCCTTTGCTGTAAAGCCAGCGCGCGACCGCTTCAATTTTTCTTAAGGATTCTGTGTAATTCAGACAGATTCTGTCCGGCTCGTATATCGTAAAACATGGACGATCGGGAAACCGCGATACGGTTATTCTAAACATTTCCGGCAATGTCGGCCATTGCCCTGTAAAATTTTTCCCCCGGTATTCATTCAAAAATTCCCAAGGCTTTTCGGTACACGGAACAGACATATTATCCTCCAAATTTAAATATTGCTCCTAAGAGCTTATTAATAACCCTATGACATTATGGCACAAAATGATAGATAGTGTTGCATGGTTTGTGTAACTTTATTCAGATATATGATATATATTAGTAATGATGAATTTGTCCGGAAAAGGGCTGTTTTTTGCCTTATGTTTTGGTTTTTTTACGCTTTTTTCCTGTACCGCGAGGATAGACGGATCTTTAGAGACGAACGGTTCCGCGCGTCTTACTGTCAGCATGTCTTTGGGACAGAGAATAACATCCTTGATTCGCTCCTTCTCCTCAGCCGGCGGTCAGCAGACTGAACAGATACTGGACGGCGCTTCCATCGCCAAATCGATGACAGGCTCTCCGGGTGTTTCGTCCGTTACTTTTCGCAATACTTCCGCTTCTTCCGTGGAAGGACAAATATTGATTTCTCACATAGATGAATTCTTCGGAAAATTCATTACTTTTGAGCAAAAAAATACGAGCGGACGATGCGTAATCAATATAAACCGCGATAACGCGTCTGTGATACTTGAAAGCCTTTCTTCCGAAGTTACCGACTATCTGACTGCCATACTTGCGCCGATCGCGATTGGCGATGAAATGACCAAACCTGAATACCTTGAACTTGTGACAGTTTTTTATAACAAAGCGGTAAGCGACGAAATCTCCGCTTCAAGAATCCGCGCGTCAATCGACTTTCCCGCGAATGTAAAAACCGTTAAAGGAGGCGTTTCTTCAGGACGCAAAGCGGTTTTTGATGTGCCTCTTGTTGATCTTTTAGTTTTAGAGACGCCGTTAAATTTTGAAGTTACCTGGTAAAAAGTATACTTTTTCTTACTTGTTTTTCTGTAATTTTACGATATGTTTTATACGATATACGTAAAACAAGGAAAATTTATGAAGAAAATTGTATTGGCTGTCTTAATAATTGCCTGTTTTTCAAATGCGGTTTATACGCAGGATTTCGAGATTGATAATTATCAATTTCCGTTATTATTCCCGATGAATACAGCTTTGACATTCAATCCGGTTACGCCATGTTTGACGGTTATGGCTGATGAATCTGAGTATAAATATCCGTCAAACTTTTTCGGCGCGTTAGGCTGCGGTTTATTAAATATATTTTTTGGGCTTGGTTCGTTTCTTGCAAATGATTGGATTACCGGCACCATATTCGCTGCGTGGCAGGGGGCGAGCGTAATAAGCGCTGTTATATTAGGCTGGCCGGATTTAATGGCAGGAACTTTCTTTGATGGTTGGGATAAAGAAAGATGGGACAATGCCGGCAAAGGACTTATGATAGGAGGGGGAATAGGGCTGGCAGCAGGTATATGCAGCTTGTTTACCGGAGGCGGATTTGAAATGTTTTTGATGACGCCTCTGTTTGGCATAGTCGGCGGCGTGCTTGGAGGGATCATTGGTTTTTGCGTACAACCGGACGGAGTCAAATATACATCTGAAAATATGAACTGGGCTATGTTCGCGGTTGGGGTTTGGGCATTTGGAGCCATTCTTAGCGTTATTCCTCCTGTAGTTATGTATTTTTATGATAATCCAAAGCAGAATAAAACAGCGCAGCTCAATGATCTGCGCAATTGGGATATAAGCCTTTTTCCCGCAGATGACGGGCGTCTTATGGGTCATATTGTTTTTACCGCTCATTTTTAGAATTATATACCGCTGCTGCGCCGCATTTTTCTCTTGCTCAGATTGACAAAATTTTATAAAATGTCCGTATGGCTACATTAACATTGGGCGAAAGAATCGCCGAAATCAGGAAAACTTATTCACTAAGTCGCGAAGTCCTGTCGGAACGCTCAGGCGTTGCCGCGGACTTAATCTCAAAAATCGAGGATGCAGGTCTTATTCCCGATCTTGCGCCGCTCATTAAAATATCTCGTGGGCTGGGCGTACGCTTGGGCACGCTTCTTGACGATCACGAACAGCTAGGACCTGTCATTTGCAGAGCCGGAGACGCTTCTGCTTCAAGTCGTTTTAAAACAGGGCTTCCGGAAGGCACGGCGATGGATAAAGGGCATCACGGCATGAGTTTCTACGCTCTTGCCGCGGATAAAACCGGGCGCCACATGGAACCTTTCATTGTAGTGATCGAGCCTGACGCAAAGCAGGAAAAATCCGCGCACGAAGGCGAAGAATTCATCTATGTGATGGAAGGAACTCTCTCGCTGGAATACGGCAACGACAAGGAAACATTAAAAACAGGCGACACTGTTTATTACGATTCGATTGTGCCGCATAAAGTATTTTCTGCGGACAGCAATCCCGTAAAAATTTTAGCAGTGATTTACACGCCTGTTTAAATATTTATATAGAGGAAAATAAAATGGAATATATAGAGAAAACTCTCAGCCAGGTATTGCGCGATAAAACTAAGGCGCATCCTGATCATGACTTTCTTGTTTACGCCGATCGCAACTTGCGTTTCACGTACTTGGACTTTGATAAAAGGGTGGACGATTTTGCAAAGGGTTTACTGAGCATGGGCGTAAAAAAAGGCGACCATGTCGGCATTTGGGCTACAAATGTGCCTGACTGGAACACAGTGCTTTTTGCCTGCGCAAGAATCGGCGCGGTTTTAGTTACGATCAATACAGGTTATAAAACCCATGAGCTTGAGTTTGTGTTAAAACAGTCGGACATGGTTTGCTTGTGCCTTACAAACGGCTGGCGCGATTCTGATTATATCGCGATGACAAACGAGCTTGTGCCTGAATTAAAAACGGCTCAAAGAGGGTACATCAATTCAGAAAAATTTCCATTTTTAAAATATGTTGTGCATATAGGACAGCAGAAACACAGGGGGATGTTCAGCTTTAACGAGCTTCTGCTTCTCGGGCAGCACAGCGATTCAGC
>WQSF01000064.1 GCA_009788065.1 Treponema sp. | reverse complement strand
ATATTGCAAACAGCAAACAGGTATCCTTCCCAGCCGTAACCCCATAAAGTGTGATAAATAATATTCGTTAGAGCCGCGCAAACCGCTCCGCAAAATAACCCCCCGGTAAGCGTTACAGAAATTGTAAGAACTGTATCAAGATATAACGGAATCCCCAAAAGAAAACTTAGTCTGCTGATAGTGATGTTAAGCAATGTCCCTGCAAGGCATAAAAAAATTATTGTCATTATCTTGCGCATTATTAATCATATCATATAATATTTATTATGCCGATAGAAAATGCCGCTGTATCAGGAGGGATTGAATCATATATCCGCCTTGTTTGGCTCTTTACGATTTTTATCACAGTCCTCATGCTGTTACTCTGTTATCTGTACATGTCGGTGCGCAAAGCAAGGGAACAGGAACAATTAAGCCGTGAATTTTCTTATTTGATGATTGAAGGGTTGGAAACTGAGCGTATGCGCATTTCCCGCGAACTGCACGATACAGTGCTTCCGTTAGTGCGCGAAGGACGCGGTTCGAATGAAATGCAATTATCGGATTTAATTCGATCTATTTGCATAAACCTTATGCCGCCGGATTTTACGCGACTCTCGCTTAAAGACTTGCTTGCTTTACTTTGCGCACAATTTTCCAAACGATCAAAAATTGAGTGCGCCTGCTCTATCGAAGAAAACATGGATTTTTCGCAAATAAACGCGGAAAACAAACTTCATATTTACCGCATGATTCAGGAAGCTCTTAATAATATCGAGAAACATTCAAAAGCAAGCCGCGCGGCGTTATCAATCAGGTGGGATTTAACAGGCCCGTCAGAAAAAATATTAATCTGTGTCTGCGATGAAGGCGTAGGCATACAAAACCTGTCAGCCGCATATGAAGGATTAGGGATGAGAAGCATCCGCCAAAGAGCGGCAATTATCGGCGCGGCAGTCAAATTTATCAGCGAAACTGGAAACGGTCTTATGGTAAGAATTGAATTAATAATACCTGCCATAATTCGGGAGCAGCAAAATGGTTAAAATATCGAGGGAAACTTCTTTGGAAGTGCCGAATATCATTATTATTGAAGATCACCCGATTATGCGCGGAGGACTTGTATCATATTTTACAGGAACACGCCGTTGGAAAGTGTCGGGAGCGGTATCAAACATTGAAGACGCAAAAAAACTTTTATCATCTCCCTATAATGATTCTAACCCGGCAGTGGATTTATTACTGATAGACATTCAACTGGAAAACGAATGGGGTCTTGATATTATTCCATGGCTTAAAGATAAAAAATCTGTTTCACGTGGGGAATTCTCCGGCGCAGGAAATAAAATACCAAGAATTGCGGTATATTCGGCATATGATGATTTCGCGCATGTAAGCGCAGCTTTAAGCATTGGTGTTCAAGGCTACATCTGCAAACACAGAGGTGAACGCGAACTCGAAAACGCGCTGTTAAAAATCATGGAAGGCAGAACATATATTGACGACAATGCTCAGGCAAAGCTGGACACAAACGCAAAATTAATCAGCCTTTTAACAAAACGGGAAACAGAAATACTCACTTTTGTAAAAAACAACCTTTCCAACAACGAGATCGCTTCCCGGCTCGGCATAAGCCAGCGGACAGTGGAAAACATTTTAAGCTGTGTGTATGACAAAACGGGAATAAGATCGAGGCTTGAACTGCAGATGCTATAGTTAAGAAATTTTACCCGCGAATGATACATCCGGCAGCATTTATATAATTCAGGATAATTTTCATAAAAATACCTCAAAACCGTGCGTAACTACTCATGACAGATCTTTCGACTTATCCCTAGAATTTACTTATAACTCTCTTATGAGGGTATTAAGTCAAAAACGGTTTTAAAAACCGAAAAGGAAAAGAAAATGAAAAAGAAGAAAATGACGCGCGCTGCTGTAGCTGCGCATTTTGCGTCAATCGTAAGTATTATCGCTATAGCGGCGATGATTGGGTTCGGGTTGAGCGCTTGCGGCGGCGATGATGATGATGGCGGCAGTGCAAAAAACATTACATTGGAGGGAAGTGACGAACTGCCTTTAGGCGCAACTTTTGATTTATCAGTAGCTAAATTTACCATTGATGGTAAAGAAGTTGCAGATGTTACAATAACATGGGCAATTAAAGATGCTAAAGGTACAGGCGCAACAGTTGACGGAACTACGCTCAAAGCCAATTAAATAGGAATCGGAACTAACTGGGGTGAGGTTGTACTCACTGCTACCGCTGTTGGTCAAGATTTTACAAAAAATTTCACTTTTTGGTTAAAGCGCTGGAATCCAACAACAAAAACCGCTTATTTAACTGCAGATAAAGGACCAACATGGAGTGTTTGGGAAACAGGTGACGCTATAAAAATCAACGATGTTGTTAATAGTTTTACTCTTGCTGCTGAAACAGATTATACTGTATCAGTTTCCGGTACTCTTACCGGTGAACTAGGAGATAGTGATATTGAATTTTATTTCTTAAATACCGGTGCTCCAGATTGGAATTTCATTAGATTTTCTGAAAATGGAAAAGCAACAATAACAGAAGATCTAGGCGGCGCGGGTACAGCTACAGCTACTGTTACTACAAATAACCAATTTACAGGTACAAATAGAAATAATGACCGCATTGGAATACAGATATGCGAGCAGGAAATCTCTGCCTCAGATGTAGGAAAGGTTATGCTAAAAATAAGCAATATAACTGTTTCCATTACACCAGCAGATTAGTTCCTCGTATGAGGAATTAAAATTAAAAACGGTTTGTATTTATTAATAAACTCAAATAGCAGGGTTGGGTATTATATGCAACTACGCAAACACAAGATTCAAATGACTATGCTGATATAATTGGTATAAGATAGAAATTTTATCTTAATGTCATAAGCCCGCATTCGTGCGGGCAGCTTTTTATTTATTCCTCCAAAAGCCAATCAATCGCGTTAACGCGGTGTACTCCACATTTTATAGTATATTGCAAAAACTTTAAATTTTCAAGAGTTTTTGCATTGTATTGCAAAAAGTCAAATTGTAAAAAATATGCCCAAATTCCCCTAAAATCACGCGTAAGTACCGCATGATTCAGGAAACTCTTATTACAATTTGTTTATTTTTCCTGAACCATTAATATTTTTATCTACTTGAGGATCTCCGCGATAATTCAATATACCGGAACCTGAAATAACCGCTTTTAAACTTTCCGTAACATGAATATTTAAATCCCCTGAACCGCTGACGTTAACAACAGCTTCGTTAATAATAAAATCCAAGCCGTTAAATTTTCCTGAGCCGGAAACATTTATATTTGAATTTTTATTATTACCGGAAATATTAATCACTCCTGAGCCGGAAATTACGGCGTTAAGTATATCACAGTCTATCTCTCCATCCGCTTTTCCGGAACCGGATATTATTAATTCAAACTCCGGCACGGCTATTTTTTCATTGGAAGAAAATTTTCCCGAACCTGATATTGAAACAGAAGTTAAAACAGGGCAATAAACATCCGCCATAATTTTGGTAAATGAATAAGAGCCATTTCTAAGTCCTATATACAGCGTATTATTTTTTATTTCGGATATTACATATTCCATAAGATTTGAATCGGTTGTAATAACCACCTTATATTCCGAACTCTTATAAAAACAAATTTCAACGCTGCTGCCGGTGCTGATTTTTTGAAATGAAGTGACAGCTCTTTCCGATGTCGCCAAATCACCGTTTCCTGCGATGTGAAAACTGTTACATGATACAAAAACCATTATAATAAATGACATCGCAATGACGTTAAATTTCTTCATGCTGTCCGCTCCTACTGTTTCAATCTGTATCTATCTAATGATATAACTGATTTCTCATATTTGGCAAGCTTTTCAATATAAATAATCCAGGAACCTGTGTACCAATATTAATTTATCCGTTATAATAGTATCAAATACTATTATGGAGAAGATTAATATGAAAACAATCATTCTATACTATTCTTGGTCGGGAACAACAAAAGCTCTTGCGGTAAAAAAAGCGGGTGAAACAGGCGTTGATATCGAAGAAGTGATAGAAGTAAAAAGGCAGTCCGGGTTTGGCGCATTTCTTGTCGGCGCGCCAAACGCGATAAGACGAAAAAAAACCAAAATAAAACCAATTTCGGCAAACCTGGAAAGTTATGATCAGATAATCGTCATGGCGCCGGTTTGGGCGTTTAATCCGGCGCCGGCGTTTAATAATATTGTTGAAGCTATCCCCTCAGGTAAAAAGATCGAAATTATATTAATCTCAGCCAGCAGCGGAACCAAAAAAAGCACAGAAGGAACAAAAAAACTTTTCACCGATAAAGGATGCGAGGTTACCGGTTATACTGATATAACTTTAAAGTAAAAATTGATTGTACAACAAAATCGGTATAAACTTGAACCTGACTTCGGCAGACTGCTAAAAACGGGCAAGAAGCAGGTTAAAATTAATAATAAAATATGCTCTATTTTTCCCTAAACCGTGCGTAACTACTCATGACAAGGTTTCAAACTTACCTCTAAAATAATTCATATTTTATTTAAGGAGTTCTATATGAAGAACAAATTCTTAGTAGCAGCCATTGTAGCGTTGCTCTTGGCTGTCGGAATGGTACTGGTAAGCTGCGGTAATTGCCCGAGTGACGGTAAATGTGAGTTTGATCCCGCAAACCCGGCTAACACAGATCTCTGCTATTTGAGTTTTACAAATGGTATCCCCAACCCCGATATGGCTCAAGCAGAAACATGTCTTGGAACAACGACACAACCAACAGGTAAAGTTAAATGCAAATGCTAGTTTAGGACATCAGTCACCACCCTAAAGGTGGTGACGCCAATTTATCAAACTAAATAAAAAACTAATTAAGAGAAAAATATGAAAAAAATGTATATTACTGGAATGGCAGTTTTAATTCTGTCATTGGCGTTCGTTAGCTGCGGCGGTGATGATGACGAAGGCGGGCTTCCGGCTACATCAGGAAAAATAACAATTACAGGTCTTGGCGAATACGTAAACAAATATATTTACGCAACAGGACAAATTAATAACGGCGCTACTATCTTTAATGCCGGCGGCAGCAATGGAAGCAATGTTCGTATCACCGGTGATTCTATAAATCTAAAAATTTGGACTTTTAAATCAGGTACACTTTCAAATTTTTCGGAAAGCGGCAGCGGCGGATTAGCTATTTACATTTTTAATTCGGCAACAGATTATCCGGGTTCCACTCCTTATGCTTTAAGTTCTGTATTAGTAAACTTTACAAACGGCGATGGCGGCAGTGTGGAGTTTACAGCAATTGATTTGGAATAATTGATATAACTGTTAGCAGTAAATATTCATGACCACACTCACTCGCCAGCGTGTTTGATTCCTAAAATCTCAAGTTCTTTTTCATTCAAGCCTACGCCGCGAAGCATCGCTCTGTTGCCCTTTAAACTTTCTATCGAGTTGATGCCCATACCGCCCATCATTTCTTTTATCTCGTGCTGCCACGCTGTCATAAGATTAACAAGGCGCTTGTAGCCGATGTCGGGATTCAGGCGTTTCGTAAGTTCGGGAACTTGAGTCGCAATACCCCAGTTGCATTTCCCGCCGTGACAGCTTCGGCACAGGTGGCAGCCGAGCGCGAGAAGAGCGCTTGTCGCGATGTAAACGCAATCCGCGCCGAGCGCGACAGCTTTAACAACATCAGCGCTTGAATGTATACTGCCGCCGACCACAAGCGATACATTGTCGCGGATGCCTTCGTCGCGAAGGCGTTTGTCAACGCTGGCAAGTGCAAGTTCAATCGGGATGCCGACATTGTCGCGGATGCGTGTGGGCGCAGCTCCGGTGCCGCCGCGGAAACCGTCGATGGAAATAATGTCTGCGCCGCTTCGCGCGATGCCGCTTGCGATTGCCGCGACATTATGTACCGCCGCGACTTTTACAATCACAGGCTTCTTATATTCAACCGCTTCTTTTAACGAAAAGACAAGCTGGCGCAAATCTTCTATTGAATAAATGTCATGGTGAGGGGCAGGCGAAATAGCGTCGCTTCCTTCCGGGATCATTCTGGTACGCGAAATGTCGTCTACAATTTTTTTACCCGGCAAGTGTCCGCCGATCCCCGGCTTTGCGCCCTGCCCCATTTTAATTTCGATCGCGGCGCCTGCGTTTAAATACTGCGGATGAACGCCGAAACGCCCTGACGCGACCTGCACAATTGTGTTTTTTCCATAACGGTAAAAATCTTCGTGTAAGCCGCCCTCGCCCGTGTTGTAAAGAATGCCGAGTTCTTCCGCCGCGCGCGCAAGGCTTTCGTGCGCGTTGTAACTGATCGATCCGTAACTCATGGCGGAAAACATTATCGGCATTGAAAGCGAAAGCCTCGGCGGCAGGTTGTTAATAAGCCTTCCGTTTTCCGCGCGTTTAATACTCTTCGTTTTTGCGCCTAACGAGACCTTTGTTTCCATCGGCTCGCGGAGAGGATCTATCGAAGGGTTTGTCACCTGAGAAGCGTTTAAAAGAATTTTGTTAAAGTAAATGGGAAAATCTTCGGGGTTACCCATGCTGGAAAGCAGAACGCCGCCTGAGTCCGCCTGGCGATATATTTCGTTTATTGTTTTGGCGCTCCAGTTTACATTCTCCTTATAAGTGTTATTACACTTTATAATCTTAAGCGCTCTTGTCGGACACAGTGAAACACAGCGGTGGCAATTAACGCATTTCGCCTCATTGCAAACCATTTTATTAACGCTTTCGAGAAATTCATGAGCCTCGTTCGCGCACTGTCTTTCGCACGCTCTGCAAACAATACATCTATCATAATTCCTTGTAATCTCGTATTCAGGATATAAAAAATTAACAGCCATAAGTTCTCCTCTGTAATTACCTGTTCGCTTCTACCTGTTATCCGCCGCCTGCACGATAACCGGCTGTCCGCCTTTGGGCGCCCATACATTATCAAGATTCGGTTCGATTATGCGGATAGCCGCTTCTTCGCTCGCCATGTAAACCGTATCGTCTTTTTCGCCTATCACCATGCTGCGAAGTTTCAGCCTGTCGTTCAAAGCCATTAAACCTCGTTCGCCCGCACCGTCGTCAAAACCGACAAGTATGGAAAAAGGTCCCGTGATTAACTGATCCGCAAACATTACGCGCAAATATTCATGCGTTTTTTTATCTTCATCGTTCATCCGTCCGATTGTCTGCCAAAACGGAGCCGCGATGACAGAGGCAATTTCTTTAAGCGTCAATTTTACTTTTCTGTGAAGGTAATCAATTATATATGTGATAACTTCGGTATCTGTCTGAAGAGAGCATTTGTAACCGTACATTTCTATGGCGCGCCGGTTTGCGTCGTAGGAAGAAATTTCTCCGTTATGCACAACTGTATAATCAAGAAGAGAGAAAGGATGCGCGCCGCCCCACCAGCCGGGTGTATTTGTCGGGTAGCGTCCGTGGGCTGTAAAACACCAGCCCTCGTATTCTTCGAGCTTGTAAAAACGCCCGACATCTTCAGGGAAACCGACCGCTTTAAAGCAGCCCATATTCTTGCCACTGGAAAAAACATACGCACCGTCAATTCTTGTATTCACTCGGAACACGCACTTTACGGTAAACTCACGCTCATCAAGCTGGCTTTCTGCAAGTCTTGTCGGCAAAGGCGTAACAAAGTAACGCCAGATTAAAGGCTCGTCTGTTATTTCTTTAATTTTACGAACCGGTATTTTTGAAAGGTTTATAATATCAAAATGTTCTTCCAGAAATTCTTCACACTCTTTTTTAGCCGATGTTGAATCGTAAAAAATATGAAAGGCGTAATAATCCTTATACTCTGGATATATCCCATATGCCGCAAATCCGCCGCCCAAACCGTTCGAACGGTCGTGCATTACGGAAATTGAATTAATAATCGTCTGTCCGTTAATGCGCTTTCCCGATTTATTAATAATCCCGGAAATTGCGCACCCGGACGGAATTCGCGTATGACCTTCTAAAGGGGAAACTATGTCAGATCGCTCACAAGCGATTCGACTCGGTTGAGGTTCTCGCTGCATATACACTCCTGTGAACGCCATTGTTCTATAAAATTGTATAATTAGTTGTAATAAATACGGGGAATTTGGTCAAGTGGTATGTAAGGCTTTAAACTCCCTGTATACAAACACAGCCGATATTATCGACGCGCAAAAATCAGCTAAAGGGAACGACCAATAAACGCCGTATAGCGGACGAATACCGATTGATTCAAACAGGGGCGGTAAAAATAAAAGAGCCGGTATTAAAAATAAAATTTGACGCGAAAGGCTTACGATTGCGGCTTGAACAGGTTTGCCGATTGCCTGAAATAATTGACCGCCCATCAATTGAATGGCGATAAGAGGGAACATACTTGTGCAGATACGCATGGTTAAAACCGCAAGTTCGCGTAAATTTCCGGTGTCTTTGCTGAAGAGCGAAAATAAAAATCCCGGAAAAATTTGTATTATTAGAAAACCTGTCGTAAGAAAAATGGTACACGCGATTATCGCAAGTTTAAAACATTTCTTAACACGGTCGTATTGTTTCGCGCCGTAATTGTAACCGATAATAGGCTGGGCGCCCTGCCCTATTCCCATCATCGGCATGAAGATCATTGTAAACACGGTAAAGAAAATAGTCATTGCTGTAAGCGCGTCGTCTCCGCCGTATTTGATAATCGTTGCGTTCTGCAAAATACCGACAAGGCTCATCGCAAACTGCATTATAAACGGAGCAAAACCGATTGCGAGAATTTTTCCTGTCAGCTTTAATTCCAGCTTCATATTTTTTACGCGGAACCTGAGGCGCGTCCATTTTGAATTAAAATATCCCAAAACAAGAACTAACGATATAAACTGAGAAATAACGGTTACCCATGCAGCACCCGCAACACCCAAATCCAGAACAAAGATAAAAATTGGATCAAGAATTATATTTAACACAGCGCCGATAATTTGAACCATCATCGAAGTTTTCGGATGCCCGTCTGAACGGATAAAATGAGTAATACCGGGACTCATCGCGGCGAAAACGGCGCCGTAAAGCGTTATGCGTAAATATGTTTCGGCGTATTCGTAAACTTTACCGTCTACTCCCATAAGATCGCGGAGAATCGGTTCCATAAAAATCAGAACAACAATGATGCAAAGAGCAGGAAGAAGAAAAAGCAGAACAAACGCATGCCCCATAATTTTTTCAACTTCGTCGTGGCGCCTTTCGCCCATACGGATCGCAAAAAGCGAATTCGCTCCGATACCGACAAGCATGGAACAAGCCATTATGATCATTGTAATGGGCATAACAAGACCTACTCCTGCGATAGCAAGAGGATCAATCCCATGCCCAAGATAGATACGATCTACTATATTATAAAGCGCGTTTACCAGCATCCCGATCACCGCGGGAATTGAAAAACTGAGTAACAAACGTCCTATGGGTTCTTTTCCGATGCGGTCTGTCGCCAGAACCGGTATGTTCGGATTTGTTTCAGGCAATTAAAAGCTCCATGTATAATAAAACAGTATATTTTACATGGTGTTTAATAGCAATACATGTTAAATACAGCAAAGAAGTTCCTGACTTGCGATGTCAGCATAAAGAACAAGTCCGTCCGTATTGGAAATATGAACAATCTGCTCATAACTTTTTTCTTGCGGTAAATATTCTTCCAGTAAATTACTGCGATTAAATATTAGCTGCGGATTAAACGTAACGCCTTCCATGTCGTCAAATATAGCGGCATAGAAAATATCGGCTTCTACGATGTCCTGAAAAAAATGGCTTCCAAAAGACAGTTCCGGCATTAAATCACCCTGCTTGTACGATACTTCGCACATAACAGTCACATTGCAAAGTTCGCTGAAATGAACAGGCACGCCGAGAGAAGGTGTTGTAGTCCCCCATCTGCCGGGACCAATTAGCATAACGCTGCTTCCTTTCAATTTTTGATTCAACATACCGACAATTCTTGCTACCTGATATTTGTCACGCTCCGCAAGCGCAATATACGTATCGGCTTTTACAAATATTACATAATCAATAGAAATGCGTACATTCCCGCCCATGAAATTTCCAACTGATGAAAAGAAAATATTTTCTTTTACCGGTTTTGGAATGTTGATATCCTGCGGCGCGTTTCCTTTTCTTTTTGTTTGCAGCGGACGACATTGAAGAAGATTAAATCTAAAAACTCCTTCGCTGTTATAGTTCGCGGTAAATTCAATATCAACAGGATAGTTATAAGCTTTTTCGATTGTGTGCATTACATTTTTAATAAATACAGGAAGCTGCTTTTCGTTTAACAATTTTTTAAAATCCAATATAACAGGTTTTACCGCAGTAGACATATTCAGCTCCTGCATACGCGAAAGCGCTGCTGTATCAATGCTGAAAAATATATCCTTATTTGTTTTTAAATCCATATTATAAAGCGAATCAACCTGTACTTCATCCATGCGGTTTTCTATTAAGTTTAAAACATCAGCTTTGTGCTGTGAAAACTTTCGCTCGTCGCCGTAGTGGACAGGAGGTCCTTTTTCCGGCTGATCAAGCGGAACGAGACGAGCGTAATCGCCAGAAACACGGTCTACAGCGCGGGTTCCAAGCCCAAAAACAAGCCTGATCATTCCGGCTTTTGGATCCATTTCCTTGTTCCAGACATATAGATTGGAAGAATGTCCAACGCCGGCGGCATGAGGAAAAAATAATCCGCTGCTGCTTCCCCCGGACGCATAATGATCGCCTGAAACGCGTTGAATAAGAATCGCCATTTGCTCGTCATTATTTTCAAGACCGCGGCTCTGCCTGTAAACAAGAGCGTCTTCGTTCATTGCGCTCGCGTAAACAGTACGGACAGCCTGTTCAAACGCTTTTAAACGCTCTTCGGGCGTTCCCTGATTCGTGCAAAAAATACTTTCGTATTTTCCGGCAAAAGCGTTTCCAAAATTGTCTTCCAAAAGAGAACTTGATCTTACAATAATCGGCGACCATCCGTA
>WQSF01000063.1 GCA_009788065.1 Treponema sp. | reverse complement strand
CCTTTTTGGATGGTGGCTTTTACGCCCATTTCTTCGAGGGTTTTTATACGGTGTTCTTTTCCGCTGCTTGTTACCGCGATGATTGTCATTAGGTGGCCGGAATATTGAAGTTGTTTGATTAATTCTTCGCCGGTCATGTCGGAGAGTTCCAAGCCGGTGATGACGCAGGAAACTTTGCGGTTTCCGACTTCGTTCAGTACAGCGTCTCCGCTTTCGAAGCCGTCGGAATCAACGCCCAGTTCTGCCAAAAAAGTTTTTATGACTTTACGGAAAAAGCCGCTATTATCAGCATGAATAACGTACATACGTCCCTCCCCCTCCGCAATTATACACCGTAAAGCCGCAGCGCGCCACTGTAAAAATAATTAAAATTGTACTTTTTTATGATACCGTCCATTAAAACCTTTACTATTCCAATTTTTTTAAGTATCATTTTTTATGGTGTGCAGTGAATTTTGTAGTTAAATATGTTTTGAAACGAATTCTCTTCATTATACCGATACTTTTGGTTGTATCGGCGCTGATTTTTTTCCTGATTCGCGTCACTCCCTCGGACCCGATAGGTTCAATTACAAGCGGGCGGCGGATCAGCGACGAAACGCGCGACTCGCTGACAAGACAGTATTATTTGGATAAAAGTCTCCCCCATCAATATATTATCTGGATCGGTAATGCGTTAAAAGGCGATCTTGGGGACAGTTACAGGCACAAACAGCCGGTGGCTTCCCTGCTCGCGGCAAGGCTTCCGACCACAATCCAGCTCGTTCTGATGGCGGCATTATTCGCGGTTCTTCTTGCGCTTCCCGCNGGNATTTTATGCGCTGTTAAAAGAAATACAATAATAGATCGNATTATTTCGATCTTCATGATCTTCTGCGTGTCGTCGCCNGTTTTTCTTAACGCTATTTTATTAATGCTGATTTTCGCTTTTAAACTCAGATGGTTTCCGCCGTTTGGAACGGGCGGTAATTTTGCGGAAAATTTTTATTATCTTGCTTTGCCTGCTTTTGCGCTGAGTCTTAACATGGTAGCGCTCATGGGACGTATAGTACGCGATCGCATGATTGGAGAATTTAAATCAAATTACGCTCTTGCTCTTACTGCAAAGGGAACTCCTTTCAGCAAAATCGTAATGACCCACTGCTTAAAAAATACTCTTATACCATTAATCACGGTTGCCGGCGTGCAAATCGGCGCAATGGTTATCGGAGCGGTGCTTGTCGAAAATATTTTTGCTCTTGGCGGAATAGGCGCTCTGCTTATCGAGGGTATTCAGGCGTCGGACTATCCTGTGGTGCAGAGTATCATGCTCTTTCTTGTGACACTATTTTTAATTCTCAATTTAATAGTGGATTTAATTTATTTTTTCATTGATCCAAGAATCAGAAAGGCGGAACATGAAAAAACATAAATCACATCAAACACACGGAACTTTCCTCACTCCGCCTTTTATAATTTCCGGGGCAATTCTTTTATTAATAATTATTTGCTGCGCGCTGGCTCCGGTTCTGGCTCCTTACGGTGAATCCGAACAGAATTTATCTTCATCTCTGGCGCCGCCGTCAAAAGAACATTTATTAGGCGCGGATAAAATGGGAAGGGATCTTTTTTCCCGCCTGCTCTACGGCGGCAGGGTAACATTGGTTTCCGCTAT
Source organism: Treponema sp. (assembly GCA_009788065.1). Lineage (GTDB taxonomy): Bacteria > Spirochaetota > Spirochaetia > Treponematales > Breznakiellaceae > WQXQ01. The sequence continues at coordinate 9,563 of WQSF01000063.1, read as the reverse complement.
CGCAGTTGTAATAATCTCTGTAATCATCGGCGCGCCTTTAGGGCTTTTTTCGGGATATTACGGCGGTAAATTTGATTCTATCGTCGGACGTTTTTGCGATGTGCTTTTATCCTTCCCTTCATTGCTTCTTGCGTTCCTTTTCGTCGCCGCACTCGGGCGCGGAATGGCAAACGCGGTTATCGCTCTTGGAATAATCTATGTACCAATGATTACGCGCCTTGTCCGTTCTCTCACACTGGTAGAGAAAAATAAAACTTATGTGGAAGCGGCGGAATCGATTGGATTTTCAAGACCGTATATTTTGTTCCGCCACATTCTGCCAAACTGCGTTGACACAATGATGGTACAGCTTACGCTGGATTTGGCTTACGCGATTTTAGATCTTGCGGCGTTAAGCTTTATCGGGCTTGGAGTAAGCCCGCCTACAGCCGATTGGGGAGCGATGCTTCAGGAAGGCAGAAACTTTTTATTGATGAGCCCCCTCCTTGCGCTTGCGCCGGGAGCGGCGATTGTTGTTATGGTAATAAGCCTTAATGTGTTCAGCGACTGCATTACCCAATACATCGATCCTCAGGGCAGAGTTCTTCCCTCCTTCGAGAAAATGGAAAAACACCGCGCCAACTGGATACGCAGTTTGCGTAATCTGCGCAGGAGCGAAAATGGAAACTGATATTCTTTCCATCGAAAACCTCTCCTGCGATTTTCTTACAGTCGAAGGAATTGTTTACGCGCTAAGCGGAATTAATTTACGTCTGAAGCGCGGAGAAATTCACGGTCTTGTGGGAGAATCAGGCTGCGGAAAAAGCGTCACCTCCCGCGCGATCCTGGGTCTTGTCGATAAAAAGCACACTCGCTTAAAAGGAAGCATACGTTTTCACGGCGATAATCTTTTAAAGTTGTCCGAAAAAGAAATGCGCGCAATTCGCGGAATGCGTATTTCAATGATTTTTCAGGACCCGCTCAATTCGCTTTCACCTCTTGAAACTGTAGGCAGTCAGATCGAAGAAACCATGTCCAATCATATGACCCTTTCCAAAGAAGAACTGCAAATCAAAACAGAATCGCTTCTTGAAAAAGTCGGACTGCGCAAAGAAACCGCAAAACGCTATCCGTTTGAACTTTCAGGCGGAATGCAGCAGAGGGTGATGATAGCGCAGGCTATTAGCTGTGATCCTGAACTGCTTATCGCGGACGAGCCGACAACGGCGCTTGATCTTACCATTCAAGCGCAGGTCTTGGAACTGCTTAGAAGTCTGCAAAAAGAGCTCTCTCTTACGATTCTTTTAATAACGCATAACTTCGCGCTTGTTACAGAAAACTGCGACAATGCCTCTGTAATGTACGCGGGCAGAATTGTTGAAACAGCTCCTGTGAAAGATTTAATTCAATCGCCTCAGCATCCATATACAAAAGCGCTAATCAACTGCATACCGAGGGTAACTGCGCTGGAAGTTCCAGTTCCAGGCAATACAAAACAAAGAGAAAAACTGCAGGTGATCTCAGGCTCTCCTCCAAGACTCTACGATCCAATTAAAGCCTGCCCCTTTGCGCCGCGCTGTCCCCTGACAGATAATATCTGCGATGAAATGCCGCTTGTAACCGATCTCGGAGGCGGAAAATCTGTCTGCTGTCACATGGCGAAGGGGCGCTAGAATGTTAGAAGTAAAAGATTTAAAAAAATATTTTAAATTAAGCGGTAAACGGCAGTTGTGGGCGGTTAACGGCATTTCATTCAAAGCGCAAAATAACGAAGTCCTCGGCATTGTGGGAGAATCAGGCTGCGGTAAATCCACATTAGGAAGGCTTATTTTACGCCTTATCGAACCAAGTTCAGGGCAAATCTTTTTTAACAGCGAAGAGATCACCGGCATCAGCCGGAGAGTTCTTGAACCCAAACGCAGAAATATGCAGATGGTTTTTCAAAACCCGTTCGCATCATTTAATCCAAAAATAAGAATAGGCAGCGCTCTGACCGAGGTTTGCCTTTATTACGGCATGAGCGCTGGAGAAAGCAGAGAAAAAATTAAACAACGGTTAAATGACACAGGTTTGTCAGAGGATTTATTAAACCGCTGGCCGCGAGAGCTTTCGGGCGGACAGCTTCAGCGCCTTGCAATTACGCGTGCAATTCTATCGGAACCTTCGCTTCTTGTTGCCGATGAGCCTTTGGCTTCTTTGGATGTATCTGTGCAGGCGCAGCTTCTTAACCTGTTTGAAGATTTACGAAAAATAAATTCAATGATGATGATTTTCATTTCTCATGATATGAATGTAGTTGAATATTTCTGCGACAGAGCCGCAGTAATGTACATGGGTGTTATAATGGAACTGGTTCCCGCGTCTGAACTGCCGCGTAATAGTCTGCATCCATATACCAAATCCCTGAGATCTTCGGCTCCGCGTCTTGATGTCTTTAAAGATTCACCCGGCATTGTGCAAAATACACAAGCGTTCAAACTCAAAGGAGAGGCTCCAACCTCTCAGATTGATATTCCGGGCTGTCCCTTCGCGCCGCGCTGCCCTGAAGCGAAACCCGTCTGCGGTGAATCAATGCCTGAACTGCGTGAAGTGTCGCAGGGGCATTGGGTATGCTGCCACTTTTCTTAATCCTGTAAACCGTGTTATGTTTATATAAGGTAATCAATTTTATAAGGAGTATAAATTATGAAAAAATTTCTTTGTCTTACAATGACACTGATGTTGGCTGCCGGATTATTATTCACGGCATGTTCAGGAAACGCTTCCAAGGAAGTCACTTTTACCGTGGCTCTCAGTGAAGACATCAGAGCGGTAGATGCCGGAGTGGCATGGAATTATGTAACCAATCAAGTTACGAATCAAATCACAGAAGGGCTTGTTACCTTTGATGCAAACAGCAATATAGTTCCCGAACTTGCAAGCAGTTGGAACCAGAGCGACGATTTTACATATATCTACAATGTCAGAGATGATATTGTTTTTTCCGACGGAAGCAAAATGACAATGGAAGATGTTCGCTTTTCGCTCGAAAGATCGAGAGACCCGGAGGGTGGAACATATTTTTCCGATTTCTTCAGCGATGTTGAAAGTATTTCTGTTGACGGATGGCAGCTTATTATCAAACTTAGCCAGCCTTCTGCGGTGTTCAAATACGTCCTCGCAACAGGCGCGGGACGCATAATCAGTAAAGCGTATTACCAGAAAAACGAGGCTAATTTCGGTACTGCCGCGGGCGGCATCGTAGCTACAGGCCCGTTCACCTACTATAGCTGGACAAGCGGACAAGAAATAGTTTTAAAGAAAAATAAAAAATACTGGAACAAAGAGAAACTTGCGGCGAATATAGTTGACACCCTTGTTTTTAAAATTATTCCCGAAGATACAACAAGGATTATCGCCCTTCAAACCGGAAGCGTTGATTTCTGCGCGAACCTGCCGCAGGATCAAATCAACGTGCTTGCGTCGGAATCCAATCTGACACTTACAAGCGTAGACTCCGCGCACCTTACATATTTGGCGCTTAACACCGAACGCCCGCCAATGAGCGATGTAAATGTGCGAAGGGCGATTTCGCGCGCGCTTGATATTCCTGATTTCCAGAAACGTATAATAGGACGCGCCGGAGCGGCAGGAACCATTCTGCCGTTTGGTAAAGCTCTCTACGGTGATAACGCTTCCAAATGGGAACAGTATATCAAAGACAATCAGGGATACACTTTAGACCTGACAGCCGCAAGAAGACATCTTGCTAACTCTGCGTTTCCCAACGGTTTTAATTGCAATATAATCGTCAGTGAAAATTCTCTTGCAAACCAAAGAGCGCTTTACATTCAGGAAGCGTTAAAAGCCTTAAACATCAATGTCACAATCAGAAGAATGTCGGGCGATGAGCAGGATACCCACCAAATGGGCGGCATCCGCGACGCAAACGGCAAGCGCGACTATGACATGCTCATCGGCGGATGGGAAGCGGATTATCCCGATCTTAACGGCAATATTGAAATCATGTTTAACTCAAGCCAGGCGGCGGACGGCTATAACGCGGCAGGATACGTTAACCCGACAATCGACAGACAGATTGTTCAGCAGAGAACCACAACCGATCCTGTAAAGCGTTTTGAAATTCAATCGAGCATGATGAATTTGATAGTAAGCGATGTTCCTTACATTGTGTTTGATTATTCGTACCGCATGAGCGTATTGAATAAAAAATATACCGGACTCGGAGTTACAAGCGCGTGGCTTTGGGTGCTTCCGGTACAAAATGTTCGTAATGCGAATTAATTTATAAACGAATAAAAGTCAGCTTCTTTTGAAGAAAGCCGCGAAAGCCCTGTATGTCATGTATATGTCGGTTTTTGCGGCTGCTTCATAAGGAGAATGCATCGAGAGAAGAGGCGCTCCCATATCGACAGAAGGAATATTTAAATTTGCGAAAAACCTTGACAACGTTCCGCTGATTTCCTCGTCAACCTTCCCGCCTTCGGCAGTCTGCCAGAGTATTTTTTCTTTATCTAAAATTTTTATTATTGCCGCGACAGTTTGAGCGTCAGCGTCGTTTGTGTTTTCTTTTCCGTCGCGCCCCCAATAACGAAATAATACAACTCCGTGATTTAATCTTGCATCGCCGTGTTCATCAAATGATTCTTTGTAAAGCGGATACCAGCATGTATTAACATCCGCGGAAATGCAGAGCGAATTTGAAAAAACTTCATTACAGTTGCCGCCGCCCGCCGCTTCCGTCAATTCACTTATAAAACCGGGGAAAAAAGACGACTGCATCCCGCCGATTCCAAAAGACCCGGTTTCTTCTTTATCAGCGAAAACCAAACATGCGGTATACTCAGGCTCTTTAACAGAAAGAAACGCGCTGAGCGCTGTATAAACGCAAACCTTATCGTCCTGTCCGTAACCTCCCACCATGCTTCTGTCGAGCCCCAGATCGGAAGCCGGAAATGACGGAACCGCGCAAAGTTCGGCGGATATAAGATCCTTTTCCGTAATTCCGTATTGCTCGTAAAGAATTTTTAGTATATTTAATTTTACAGATTCCGCGCCGCTTTCGCCGGGACTGGAACGAAGACCTGCAAGCAGATCGAGAGACTCGGCGGGAACCGCGTATTTTAAAGGTTTTCTCATCTGCTTTCCGCCAAGATGAGGAAGAAGATCAGCGATAAAGAAACGGGTATCCGATGCGTCTTCGCCAATTTTAATATTAATTTCCTGCCCTTCTTCCCGGACAATATAACCATGAAGTGCAAGCGGAATACCTGTCCATTGATACGGTTTAATATTGCCGTAATAATGGGTGTCAAAAAAAGCCATGCTTGAATCTTCATAAAGAGGTTTCATTTTTAAATCGAGACGCGGTGAATCAACGTGACAGCCGATGACGGAGATACCCTCTGATAAACTTTTTTTACCAATGGTACAAAGTATCAGCGCTTTCCCCCGGCGGCTGAGATAGACCTTATCTCCGCTCTTTAATTTCATACCTTTCTTCCACGGAACAAATCCTTCTTTCTGCGCCATATCGATAGCCTTTTGTACTGCTTCTCTTTCAGTTTTCACGGAATTAAGAAAGGAGATGTAAGACTTGCAAAAGTCACCGGCTTTTTCAGTTTCTTCTGGTGTCATAAAATCCGAGGCGCTTTGACGGGGACAAAGAAGCTTATTTTTCATATCAGTATCCATAAACAGAATTATAACCTTGCTTAGATCGGGAATACAAACTTGAATGTAAGCCCGGATTCTGTCGAGTTAACATTGATAGTTCCGTTGTATTCTTTTACAAGGTCTTTGACAAAACTTAAACCTACGCCCCTGCCTGCGGCGGTGCTGGTTTCATCGGCAGTCGAAAACTCAGGCGAGAATATTGATCCCAAAAGCGCTTTTTTGTCTGCGGCTTTGCCGGGATATTTCTCGTGATATTTTTGTTTGATTTTATTCCAGTCTAAACCCTTACCGTCATCGGAAAATGTAACCACGGCTTTGCCGTCAGCATTTACGATACTGAATTCCAAATGCCCCTGCGGATCTTTTCCTTTTTTAATTCTTTCATCTACAGGTTCTATACCGTGATAAATTGAATTTCTCATGCATTGGGATAAAATATCCTTGATTGGTTTTCGCAGATTGGATTCAAGAATGTTAATATCTATCTTCCCCGCTTTTAATGTAACTCTCTTATGAAGTTCGCTCGCGATCTTTTCCGCGCCTTTGGCAAGAGAACTTACAAGAACTGTGTCAATCTGATTGGTTGTCTTATACGCGCTTATTTTTTTGGTAATAGCCGTATACGAGTCCATCTCCTGCATAAAAGTTTCTATTTTAAGAGTTAAGGTGAGGATGTCGTTTGTAAAAACCCTGTCCTTGTTGGAGAGAGCTTTTATATCATCTTCCAAAAGATGAAGTTTATTTCCAAGGCTTTCAAGATCAAGAATAACCGCGTTGGATTTAATGGCATGAACATACTGGAATATTTTAGTAACAACTTCTTTTTCCGAGAGTTTACGATTTTTAAGAAGAGCGTTAATGCTGTTAAAGTTGGAATCTGTATCTTCGATGAAATGCTGGAAAACAACAGGATCGACTTTGATAACATCGAACATATTTTTCATTTCAACTTCCTGAGCTTCTTTCTGAGTTTGAAGTTCTTTTTCAATCTCTTTCTCTCTGGAAATATCGTGAATAATTCCGATAATAACAGGCTCCGATGAAGCCTGCTCGATTAATTGGAATTTGGTGCTTAAGTATTTAATATCGTCATCAACTTTATATTCAAATTCGGAAATAGGATTTGCACCTTCAAGGATTTTCGCCTTCTTTTCCTTTGAAAAAACCATATTAAAATAACTTTTCATTACCTGAAGCTGTCTTGCGTCAAACGAGCCGCGGATTATATCGAGTAAATTTTTACCGGTAAGATCGGATTCGTAATAAGAAAGAATCGAAACGAGAGTGCTTGAATACTGCGGAAGGATATTTAATTCTTTATCCATAAGGAAAATACCTTGATTGATATTGTCCTTCATGGTTTGAATCATGTCCCTTTCCTGGGCAAGTTCGCCTTTTAATTCATCTTCCTTGCGATCCTTTAAAATACTGATCCATTCGTAAATTATCGATAAGCTCGCGATAAGAACATACGCTCCGATAATTCTGACCTTTATATCGCCTTCTGGAACATTTAAAGATAACGGCATATACAATATTACAATAGTAACGCCTAAAACAATTATTGATTCGATAACGCCGATTGCCATCTGGCAAAGAAAAATTACTATCGGCGGAAAAGCGAAAAGCCATATCGCAGCCCAAAGATTAAGATCGCCCAAGTATAAAAGATAACAGCAGTAAGCGCCGAAAACAGTAACGGGAAACGCCGGTATATATTTAAGGGGAACTTTTGAACGAATTAAAACTAAAGATGTTAAACATAAAAAAGCGATTGTAAAATCTATAATTGTTCTTGATATGTCGTGCTCTATCTGCGTTATACCAAGAATTATAAGAGGAAGCGAAGCAACCATAAAAATCCAGTTCATGGTCATATAGCGGACTTGTTCTTTTACATTCGTCAATCCAAAGTAACGTCTGCCGAGAAAAATATTAAGCAGGATGCTTTTAAATTTACTCTCTTTTTTTTCGATCTCTTTCATTTCGCTTCTTCTACCGCTACCGAAAGACACATTTCCTGATCGTCAAAAACGGTAAACGGAATACAGATAATTCTGGCTTTTTCCGACGGCCATACAATAGTATGCGCTTTCCCTTTAATAATGGAGGGCATGGAAATTTTTATTCTGTGTTTTTTCTCAAAAACTGTTTTAACATTTCCGGCAATAATATTTACAATTTCGCCGAGCATATCGGTAACTTCCTTATCGATATTTGTGTACTCTTTGCCCGTCAGGATTGTAGTAAGCCTAAAAGCGGTTTCTTCTTTAATGGAAATGGCGACAGCGCCGTTCGCGTCTCCAGAAAGCCCGATGATACCGGAAATATCCCAGCTTGTATCAAACTCATCTTTTGAAACAAAGAAAGGACGGCCGGCTTTTATTTCTACATTGCATAAATCGCGAAAAACGTCCACGCTGCCTTCGATAAAAGGTTGTATATATTGTTCCATTTTTATTACCTCGTTAATACCAAAATTTCCTGAACCTTTTCCTTGAAAGTTTTTTCCTGGACAGGTTTCACAATATAATCGGTCGCTCCGCTTTGAAGGGCTTCAATTACGCTGAATTTGCCTCTTTCGGAAGTAACCATTACTATTGGCAGATCTTTATATTTAGGCATCGCTCTTACGACTTTTAAAAAGTCAATGCCATCCATCCCCGGCATATTCCAATCCAGAAAGACTATTGTAACATCGTTACTTTCTAACTGTCTTAACGCCTGTTTTCCATTCTCTGCTTCCAAACACATGTGCGGAATTTTCATTGTAGCAAAAGTATTTTTTACAATATTTCGCATTATCTGACTGTCATCCACAACTAAGATTTTTACCATATTCAGTCACCCGTTCTCCTTAGTATAAATTATACTATATACCATAACATGAAGATCGTCAAGACTGCATTTTTGATGAAATATTCGCTTATTCAAATAATCTCTTATCCGTGTGCGGCAGAAATAACGCTCCTGTATAATAATCCATATACGCAGGTTCGCTGCTTAAGTCCATATATGTAATTTTTTCGGCAAGTTCATGCATCCTGCTTCTTCGCTCTTCGCTGACAAGCGAAAGATACGCCCCGATTACCGATGAATTTCCAAGAAAGACGTATTTCTCATTTAAAAATTTGGGCAACAGACCTACAGCTCTCGCGTCATCAAGATCGAGGAACCTGCCGAATCCGCCCGCCACATATATTTTATCCACATTGTCAAAAGACATTCCCGCGCTGCCAAGCAATGTTTGACAGGCTGAAAAAATCGCTCCTTTCGCGCGGATAAAATTGCCGATATCATTTTCGCTGATTGTGATTCGCGAACCGCTCGATGCGTCTTCATATAAAATATATTCATCATTTCTTTCAGGAAACTTTCCAGCCGAATCGACAATCCCGTTTTTAAAAAGTTCAGCGACGACGGAAATTATTCCCGAACCGCATATACCGATCGGCGGCGCTCCGCCGATTGTTTGAATTTCCGCTTTTTTATTTTCATTAATTACAACACGCTCGATTGCTCCTGTCTGCGCGCGAACACCGTGTTTAATTCCTCCGCCTTCAAAGGCGGGTCCGGCGGAACACGCGCACGCAAAAATAAAATCATTATTGCCAAGCGCAATTTCTCCGTTTGTGCCGATGTCGATAAAAAGAACCAGCTCATTTTTATTTTTGCCGGAGTCTTGCGCAAGTTTTGTACATAACAAACCTGCGGTAATGTCTCCACCGACATAGCTTCCCACGGCAGGTGCGATAAGGACTGGAGCGTTTTCGCATATATTAAACCCGGTTTGCGAAGCGCTGTAAACCTGCGGCTTGAAAACCGCCGGAGTATATGGAGATAGACGGATATATTCTGGAATAATCCCTAAAAGCAGATGTATCATTGTTGTGTTTCCGGCGATAGAC
>WQSF01000062.1 GCA_009788065.1 Treponema sp. | reverse complement strand
GCGAAAACGAATAAAATAAGTTTTTTATCGATCTGAAACATGGCGGCGTAAGTTATCATTGCGGCGCTAAGAGCCGCGATTACCTCGAATAAAAGCCTGGTAGTCTGCGTTATTTTATCGCTCGCGCCGTCTACCGCCATGGTGTATTTATCGTAAAACGAGCTGTCCTCGTAACATGACAGTTCCGCGTTTTCTGCCTTACGGTATATTTCTCCGTATAATTTTGAATACACTTTTACATCATTCAGGGGAATTACCGCATTTTTAACATAAGTTTCGTATATAACAATCACAAGAGTCGCGCAGCACACTACAGCGACATATGTAAATATTGTCATGAACGGAGTATTGTCCTGAATAGCGCCTGCGATATACCTCATAAAAAACGTGCTGTAAAACATCCATGTCATATATCCGCAAAGTGCTATTACCGCCATGTGAATGACACGGCTTTTTGAAACGCTCCAGAGCAGTTTTATCGCGTATATATTATTTACTACAGCTTGTCTCAGCGTGATGTCTTTTTCTTTCTTCACCTTATACACCTTATGTGAAATGTTAGTTCAAATTGATATTATATTTTTATATAAACTCAAAATGAACAATTTTGATCATTTTTGAAGAATTCACATTAAGGCGTAACTCCGCCGGTAATTTTCAGTCTGCCGTCGGTAACAGGGCTGATTTCTCCTCCCTGCGCTTTAAAATACTCGGTTACCACATAGGAAAGTAAAAGCGAGGTGTTAAAGCGGTCTTTAGCGTTTAACATCGGCGTGTATCCGTCGCCTCCGCCAAGGATGTAATCGTTGGTGCAGAAACGGTATGTCTTATCAGGATTTATTTTTGCGCCGCCGATTGTAAGTTCTTTTATTACGCCTTTACCGACGGTTTTATCTACCGTATAACGGACATCGCTTGAAAATTGCGGAAAACCGCCGTTTCCCTGCGGAATTGTTGCGATAAAATCGAACAGTTCTATTATCTGCGCTCCTGTCATGGAAACAATGTAAAGATAATTTTCAAACGGAAGAACAGTTAAAAGCATTTCCTGAGTTATAGCCCCTTTCGGAAGTTCAGCGCGAATATTACCGCCGTTATGAAAGGCAAAATCCAACTGTTGATTTGACACATTTCTAAAATACCATACATTCGCGTCTGCTATCATGTTGCCTATAGCGGTTTCCTGATAACGCGGCAGGCGGTTGCCAAACACAAATGTGTCTTTAGCAGTACCGATTACCTTTTTTAACTCCGCGTCTGATTTATCGATATATGTTTTTAACATTTCGTTAATATCCTGATCCGGGCCGATCGGTATAGGCGCCCAGCTAAAACCTTCCATCTTTCCATTTATTAAAAGAATTCTTCCGTAACCGATATATTTTCCCCATTCATTTGCCGTTACAATATACGTGTCTCCGATTCTTTTTGGTATTTCAAAAAACGAATGAGAATGAGCGTCTACAACAATATCAATTCCTTCAATTTCTGTAGCAAGATCGATTGACGTTATGTGATCATCAGTTTCTTTCACATCGCCCATATGAGTAAGACCGATGATAATATCAACCTTTTCGGTATTTTTTAAAATATCAACTACTTCGCGGGCGGCATCCAGTTCATTGATAAACACTAACGATTTATCGGGACTCGCGATCACTTTAGTACGCAGGGTAGTAATTCCAAAAATGCCGACCGAAAAATTGTTATACTGTTTAATTATATATCTATTGCCGCCAAGATACGTTCCATCCTGTTTTTTTATGTTAGATGAAATAAAACGAAAATCAGCGAGACCGATTTGTTCGTTTAGCTTATCCAGAGTTCCGTCAAATTCATGATTTCCAAAAGTTATCGCGTCATAGCCCATTATGTTATATCCTCGAATAACAGGTTCCGCGTTAAACATGTTAGAAAGAGCGCTGCCCGTAGAAAAATCCCCGGAATCAACAAGAAGAACATCAGGATTTACGGCTCTGACTGCTTTTATAAAAGCCGCAACATTCGCAAGACCTCCGCGTCCGCTGTTCGATTGAAGAGCGCCGTGAAAATCGTTTGTATGGAGCAGAACAAGTTCGCCTGATTTTCCGATATTTGAGCCTTCCATGATCGGCGCGGCATATAAAACGCCCGTCAGCAGAAGAACTATAAACAGTAAACATCCTCTTTTTTTCATAAATTACCTCCTATAATAACTCTGACTTCCATCACTCTTTGTTTTATAACCTTTAAAACCCTGATTGTCAAATTTTTCCATGTTAAATCTTCGTTATGTTTTGGCAATCTTCCAAGGTTTTCCATAATCCAGTTTGCGACAGTGGTGCCTGGTATTTCTTCAGCGTCAGCGCTCACCGCAACCGCGTCCAGCATATCTTTGAAGTTAACGCCGCCCAAAACTGTAAAACTGCCGTCGCTGTCTTTTCTGACAGACTCCACGACATTATCATGCTCATCCCAAATTTCACCGACAAGCTCTTCGACAATATCCTCGATGGTTACAATTCCCAAAGTGCCGCCGTGTTCGTCAACAACCACGGCAAGATGCGCTTTTTTCTCCTGCATGGTTTTTAACAGCTTGCCGATTTTAATTGTCTTTGTAATAAAAACAACAGGCTTAATAATCTGCGCGGGTGTTTTAAGACCTTTCATTACCTTATGATAAAAATCTTTTAATAAAATAATTCCTGTTATATTGTCAATGGTTTCATGGTAAACGGGAAGGCGCGAAAAACCGGTATCTATAAATATTTTATCTATTTCTTCGATTTTTGAATCATCCGAAACCGCAACAACGTCAACTCGCGGCGTGAATATGCCGGACGCTTTAAGATCGTCAAATTCAATTACCTGACGGATCATATGCTCTTCATGAATATTTATCGCGCCTTCCTGCCGGACTTCACCCACAAATGTTAAAAGTTCGTCTTCTGTAGTTGTACGGTCGCCTTTAACAGGAAAAATTTTCATAAGCAGTATTTTCCAGCCGGTCATAATTATATTAATGGGAGATAATAAAAAAACAAAGAAACGCAAAAGCGGCGCGTTTCTAAGCGCCGTTAATTCTGGCGTTTCCTTGGCAAGAGCTTTCGGAGAAATGTCGCCGATAACAAGAACAAGCATAGTCATAATTAAAGTGGCAATGCTTACGCCCTTCGGTCCGAAAAGATCGATAAAAAGCGCCGCCGCAAGCGCGGAAGCCGCGATATTTACAATATTGTTGCCGATTAAAACCGTAGATAAAATTTTATCGTAAGTTTCGAGCATTTTTAGAACAAACCGCGCCCGCTTGCTTTTTTGAGCCATGTTTTTGAGCTTAATTCTATTCAAAGTCGAAAAAGACATTTCGCACGACGAAAAAAAAGTCGACAGGCTCAGCAGGACCAACAATGAGATTACAGTAATAATATAATAAGAGTTAGATTCATTCATAATTAAGAGGCGCCGATCAGAATCGAACTGATGCATAACGGTTTTGCAGACCGCTCCCTTACCGCTTGGGTACGGCGCCTTGTTAAATCAGCCTATATCAAAAGCAGGGTGTAAGTCAAGATATCATTCCAGTTGGTTCCATGGAGGCAGGTAATCGTCGTATTCATGCGCGAATTCAATTGTATTTTCCTCTCCGGGAACAAAACGAATTTCGCTGTCGGCAAACGGGTCAGGATCATCCCCGTAATCATCCGCCGGTGAATCGCTGTTAAGGAAAGGACTAGTGTAAGGACTGTTCCGCTGATTTGTATTTCTCTGCGATCTGTTATTCTGGTTTACTCTCGGCTGGACTGGCGCCGGCTGATTCATTAATTCCGGGAAAAGATCCGCCGGAAGTTGAATTCTTGGAATATCATCCAGAACAGCAGGATCAATGTTCATATCGTTAATCCGTGTTGTTGAACCCGGCATTTTTGTTCCGTGCGGAGACGATCCTCCGTGGAGTTCGCAGTAACGGCCCGGCGTTGTACCTTCAAGGAACGGAAGAGTTATCGCGCCCTGATTGCAGGATTCAGTCATCAAATGTCCCGATCCTCTGCAAACGGTTACTTCTACAACGCCTGAGGAAGGACGCGAAAAACTTTTTTGCGGAAGACCTCTGTTTATATCGCGCATATAATCGCCCCAAACAGGACCGGCAAGCACAGCGCCTGTCTGCGAGATTCCAAGAGAATTTCCCGGTTTGTCAAAACCGTACCAAATCGCGGTTGTGTAATATGGAGTGTATCCTATAACCCATGCGTCCGCCCAGTTTTGAGTAGTGCCCGTCTTTCCGGCTACCGGCATCCTGTAAGTTCTGCCTTCGCTGTCCCTGTACGTGAATTTCGATCCTGCCTCGGTGCCGAACGCGAGAGTTCCTGCCGTTACGCCAAACTCCAAAAGCCTTGTCATAACATACGCGTTTTGCGGGCTTACAATCTGACCGTTATTCGCCATTCTTTGCTGACGCTGGCGGACATCTCTTTCAACATCGAAAACAACCTTGCCGTTGCGGTCTTCTATGGTACGTATCGCAATCGGAGTGACTACTCTGCCTTGATTCGCGAAAATGGCAAACGCCCTTGCCATGGCAAGCGGCGATGTTGAATTGACACCTAACCCAAGCGGATAATATCTCGGCAGCGCCCGGCGGATTTGCGCTTCGTCTGTTATGCCCAATAAAGCGGCGGATCTGCTTATAGCCGCGTCAAAGCCGACCATTTCAAGAACTTTAAGAGCCGGAATATTCAACGATAGCGAAAGCGCGTTATAAAGCAGAATCGGTCCTCTCCATGCTCCGCCGTAATTGTTTGGAACATAGGGAGTGCCGTCTTCATTATGAAACGCCATCGGAATGTCGTAAATCATGGTCGCCGCAGTAACTACCCTTGCGTCTATCGCCGCGGAATAATAAAGCGGCTTAAACGAAGAACCTGGCTGTACGCTTGCCTGCGTCGCCCTGATAAGCTGATTCGATTCATCGTACTTTGAACCGCCGATAATCGCGGTGATATATCCTGTTTCGTTTTCTATTGTTATAAGAGCGCCTTCAACCTGATTCTGCTCTGTATCTTCACGTAACTGCGCAAAACCTCTTCCGGTCGCTTCTTTTAATTCGGGAATATTAAAAATAAGAGCCGCAATATCGACAATCGGATTAATTGCTCTGGAGTAACGCGCAATAGCTCTTACTTCATTCTGCCCGAATGTAACAAAGCGTATATCGGTTAAGTCATAAACAAGGGTTAACATATCGACAATGGGCAGGAAAATTCTTTCAGCTTGAATATTGCTTCGTCTGTTTAAAGCGGCATATTCCTTGTTACCCCTTTCAAGCCCTCTTGCCATGTAAGCTTGAGCGGCCTGCTGATGTTCAAGATTTAGCGTTGTATGCACTACAAATCCGTCGCGGTAAATATCCCTTGTACCGTACATTAAACCTTCAAGTTCGCGGCGCACATATTCGCTGAACCACGGCGCTTTATCTTCGCGCGTAAGATACGCGGAAAGAGCGGGCTGAGTCCAGTCAAAATTATCCCAGTAATTTTGAAATGATTCTTCCGCTTCGTCTTTATCAACATAGCCGAACTGAACCATACGTTCAATTACAAAGTGCTGGCGGTTCCTCGCAAGGTTTGGATTTCTTAACGGATCGAAACGAGCCGGGCCGGAAAGCAAAACCGCCAAAACCGCGGACTCCGCGATATCAACTTCTCTTGAACTTTTTTTAAAAAAATATCTGCTCGCGGTTTCAACGCCGTAAGTGCCGGGACCCATCGGCATATAGTTAAGATAAATTTCCAGAATTTCATTTTTCGTATAACGCCTTTCAATTTGCAGCGCCCACCACAATTCCCTGATTTTCCGCTTGATGGTGCGTTCCTGTCTGTTGGCGTAAAGGGTACCTGCTACCTGCTGTGTAATGGTGGAGCCGCCGCCCCATTCTTTTTTTAGAAACTGCCCCATCGCGGCGCGCGTAATGGCGCGGATACTAAAACCTTTGTGATTATAAAAATCGGGATCTTCGCGCGCGAGAACCGCGTGAATTAAATGCCTCGGCAATTCGCTTAAAGAAATAAGCTCGCGCTTTTCGTCGGAGGCAAATTCAGTAACAAGATTTCCGTTAATATCTAGAATTTTAGTAGGGAGAGCCGGGGCAAATTCAACAAAATTTTCCTGATTTTTAATACTGGCGGTCATTGCCAGCGATAAACCAAGTCCAGCGCCGATGATTATTACAAAAATTACAGTAAGAACGGCTATTAATCTGACGGCAAAGACCGAGATCATGCCGTTTCCCCTTGATTTATCCATACTATAGAAGCATATATAAGAGAAAAATGATTGTCAAGTTGAGAGAAAAGCGGAAATTCGCCTATTCTTTGCTTTTTCTATACAATTTTCTCAGTTCAAAGTAAATTAACAGGCCTGTAACAATGAAGGAAAAGCCGTCAACAGCGGGAGTCGCGTAAATTACGCCCCAGAGACCCCAGAATTTACCGAAAATAAGTATGCATGGAATTAAAGCGATACACTGGCGCAGCATAGACAGGAGTATCGATGTTTTCGGCCTGCCTGTAACAACGAAAAAGTTAGACGAAACAATTTGAAAACCAGCCAGCGGAAGCAAAAGCATATTTATCCTCATCGCGCGAGGCGCAAATTCCATTAAAGCGCCGCCTACGTCGGGAGCGAATATGCCTACCAGTTGAGCGGAGAAAATCTGCACTACCGCAAAACCCAATATGCAAATAGAAGTGGCGGCGGTAATCGCGCCGATATACGCGCGTAAAACCCTGCGGAATAATTTAGCCCCGTAATTGTATCCGAGTATCGGCTGCGCTCCCTGATTTATGCCGAATACGGGCATTAAAATAAGCATTAATACGGCTCCCATTATACTCATTCCCGAAAGCGCGACGTCGCCGCCGTTTTCCACGCCAAGAGCTGCAGCTCCGTACCAGCCGGCGCTCGTGTTGTTTAACAGTTGAACAATTGACATTAAAAACTGCATTAAAAATTGGGCGGAACCGAAAGCCATAATCTGCATAATAATGGAAAAATCCGGTTTTAAATTGCGGAAATTTAATCTGACTACCGCTTTTTTGCTTAATATAAATCTCAGTATATATGCTGTGGAACACCCTTGAGCCACAATTGTCGCCCATGCCGCGCCTTGAACGCCCCATTTAAACCATAAAATAAAAATCGCGTCAAAAATAATATTCAGAACCGCACCAAGAATCATTCCGACCATGGTGACAGCGGGGAAACCCTGCGCTCTTGTGCAATGGGAAAGACCGAAACTAACCATAAAGAATATACTTCCGTAAAGCGTTATGCGAAAATAATCTTTTGCGTAGCCAAGAGCTTCGCTTCCCTTTGCCGCGCCCATCAATGAAAGAATCGGATCGATAAAAATTAAGCCAATAATCATTATTACAATACCGGCGCCGGTTAAAAGAAAGAAACAATGATCGATAGCGTTCTCAGCTTCCTGTTTTCTACCCTGTCCAAGGCGCATGGAAATCATATTTGCGGCTCCTATGCCGAAGAGCATTGCAAACGCCATGCCGATGGTCATAAGAGGCAGTACGAGGGACAGTCCGCCAAGAGCGATTTCGTTCACACCCTGCCCTACGAAAATACGATCCACAAAATTGTAAAGCGCGTTCACAACCATGCCGGTAATAGCCGGTATAGAGAATTTTAACAGTAATTTTCCGACAGGCTCAGTGCCTATTTTACCTGCCGCGTCAGGCTTCGTGTTTCTTTGCGTTTCCGCAGAAACTGTTTTTTCTTCAGACATAATCCCTCATAAGAAAATAATATAATAAACTGCTCCGGTAACTTACTTAAGCGTCGCAGCCCAGATTCGCAATTCATGGGCAGCCCAATGTATAATTAACAAACGAAGGCAATCGTTTCCGCTTAATTCAATATCAAGAACAGCCTGCGAAAACACGTTTCTGACAGCACTTCCCGATCTTGAATATTCTTCGGGAAGTTCCAAAATCCAGCGTGATAATTCCGCGCCGTTGTTGTTGACTATATAATCATCAACAATGTATTGGAAATTATATAAAAACGGGCTAATTTTAAAAACACCGTCCTTTGATTTTTTTCTATTTAAAGCTTTATTTACAAATTCAATTGTCGCTTCTACCTCATCAGCCGCCAAAGTAGCCGCAAGCGCGTTATTCGCGCTGTAACGCGCAAGGATATTGTAAAATTTTTTCTGAGTATCAACAATCATCGCAATCGCAAGAATAACTTCGTCTCTAAGGTAAGGCGGCTGATCTTTTCCGCGCAGAATGTCCAATAAAACAGGAATTGATTCGATGTTATGATAAAATCCTAACGCTTCAGCTCCCATAATCTTAAGCCGCGGATTCTGCGAATCGAGAATTATTTTTTCCATTTCCGGGCGGAACTCGTCGTCTTTCATCTTTGCAAGCGCGATTACAGATTCACCGGCAAGCATATAATCTTCCGACCTTGAAAGCTCCCGCAATTTTGGAATCGCGTCCGCGCAGTTATTATTTCCAAGAATACGCGCGGAAATATACGCGGTAGTAAAAGGATTGTTCGCAATATCGTCAAGCAGCGCTTTTTCCGCATTTTTACTTATCTTATTCAGTCTTTCAAGAGCTCTTACGGCGTCCTGCCGTGTCGCGAGCCTGGGCGAACGCGCACGTTCAAGAAGCCCGTCTATCGCAAGGTGGGACGGAGTATCATGCAGCGCTTCAAGCAGGCGGCCTTCTTCGTGAGAATCCTGAGCCTTGCTCAATTTATCCAAAAGGCTGATCGCGCGCAGGTCTCTAAAAGAAAAGATAACTTCCAGCGCGTCCGAAAGCGGAAGGGAACCTAGAGGTTTCATTCTCTTCTGCATCGCGACAGCCAATACAGCCAAAGCAAACATAATCAAATAAAGAATTTTAAACGACACAAAAGAAGAAAAACCAATCAGCAATAAAAGGTCTATAAGAAGACCTCCAAGAAATGTGCCTATCGCGCCCGCCGCTCCAAGAATAAAGAAATACAATATTCCCATATCGAGCATTTTTTCCGCTGGAATAAGTCCCAAAAAATAAGTTTGCGCGATCCCTTCAGAGCCGAGAAAACCGAAGTTCAGCATAAAAAATAAAAAGACCATGAAAAGAATTGAACCTGTAACATTGTCTATAGCCGACTGCGGAAATAAAATAACAGGAATTAAACTGGCAATTCCAAGGATTACGCAGACAAGAAAGAGAGGTTTAGCGCCAAGCCTGTCCACAAGAAACTTTACGATTATGCCAGCCATTAGATAACCAAGCCCGCCAAATACCGAATAAAGAGAAATTAATCCGTCGTTATGATTAAATACCTCGCGGGCATAAACAACAATAAATGTTCGCGTAACGCCTGATACAAGAACAACAAGAAAAAAGATAAAAATGAAGTGCTTTAAATGATCCTGAGAAAGAGCGTCTTTAAAAATGTCGGCTAATTTTTTTCCCTGATCATCTATTGGACGATCGGGTTCCGGCACTCTTTTTATTACAATTCCGCTTATAACGCCTGTTACAACGCCGGCGCTTAATAAAATGGAAAAAATAAAAACAGGAGGCTCCATGCCAAGCACCATCGCGATCAGGAAGCTTGCGAACATTCCGATAGCGCTGTTAATTATCTGGATTTGAGTCATGTAACTGCCGCGATCGGGACCAGACGCTAAAAGGCTTAAAACAGGATTATTGCCGATCATTCCGATACCGCGGATAAGATGAAAAAGAAGCACACCAAGCATTATTAATAAAAGCGCAGTATTTCTGTGTCCTGCATAATCGACAAACGGGGCCGCGACCGCCAGTATCATGCAGATCGATCTTAAAATCCACGTAAAAGAAAAAATCCCGATAATCGAAAACCGCCTTGAAAGCATCTTCCCGAAAGGAAGCATAAATAAAGCGATATAAAAAGTTGAACCCATAAGCCCGATATAAGTGGGAGACGCGCCCAGCCTAAGGGCAAAAAGAGTGATAATAATCCCGACTAGAAGGTTCCATGAGATAGCGTTAAAAACATTAAAATAATTATAAACATCACGCGCTTTGCTTAAGCGGTATGGTGATAACTGTGTTGCCATATTATTAATTTATCAATCTATAACGTATTTTACAAGTAAGTGATTTTTGCGCGGTTTATGACTGGAAATCAGAATCAGTAATCATTTTAATTTTATCTTGAATGCTGACTCCGTCGATGCCGAAGCCGATTGCGTCCCACCCTTCGGTTTTTTGACGCGCGAACAGCTCCACCCTGCTTAAATTTCCGAACAGTTGAACTATTCTGTCCCTGATTACAGGCGGTTTTGCGGAATGTCCTATCCTTTCGTGCATTAAAATCTGCGGAACAGTTTTATCTATCGATTTTATATGACCGCGCATGCCCAATAAGCAAACTTCTATGTTCGATTTTGTGTAACTTCCCATACCGCGCAAAGGCGCGCCGTCTTTTTTTATTTTAACCCAGGAAAACGCGCATGTTTTATATTTAAACCCCCAAGCCTCCATAACTTTGAAAGCGTCAGGCAGCGCCGGCATAGTCCCCCATAAAAACAAGGCGCAGTTTTTATCGCGCAATTTTTTTACTTCAAGCTCGCAAATTTCCTCCGTAGACATAGTCCGGTAGTGTTTTTCAGGGGCAAAATTGCCGCCGTCTTTTCCTGTACCCCATAAATACGCCCATGGAGGATCGGCATAAATAATCTGATATTTCATGTTTAAATTCTACTAATTCAAAGAAATCATGTCTATTCTTTTTTACAGCTTAAAATGATAAAAACGTAAACAAGCCTATTTCATTGACTGGAATATGTTATTAAAATGCCGACAATGCTATGTTTCCAATTATTCATAAAATATCCTCCTTATTGCGGACCTGAAAAAGCTTGATTCACGCTTTTGATTAATTCCAATTTACCGCTTACCCATTTGTATTCAGAGGTAACAGGACCGTCAACAGAAATTACTGTTTGTGTTTCGTTATTAGCTCTGACATTGGGTAATTTTGACAGTTCTTCATCGACTGAATAATTTGCTGTTTGCTGATTGTATAGGAAAACTTTAAATATTATATCCGGCTCCCAGCCGCTGAAATGTCCATGATGAACGGCAAAATCCAAAAACCCGTCAAAATTATAATCGGCAGGTATTACANAATAGGAAAAAAATCCTTGAGGTGTACCTGCTTCTATTANTTTGGGTGAAAGATTAATTGTTTGTTCTTTATTGCCATACATAAAAACCATTCGGTCTAAATTCATCATTTCCCCGTCCGCCCCTGAGACAGAATAAAAAACAGTTATTGGAATTGTTTGATTGTTGAATTGTACGGGGTAAACAAACTGAGGTGTTTGTGCTATTGGCGCTTCCCCTTCACGGTAGTATACTTTATCACTTGTATCAATGCGGTTAATTACAATACGGACTTTTGTTGTGTCTGTTTGTAAAATTGTGTATTGAAAATCTTCCATTATTTCAATTCCAATAGGATACAGTATTAAGAATGTACCTCTATCATTACC
>WQSF01000061.1 GCA_009788065.1 Treponema sp. | reverse complement strand
AAAACTTTTTGCTTAGAAAATTATAAAGTTTTTCATAATTTATCAGGAAAAGCCGCTCTTGATATTTTTATTAAATACAAACTTTTTGAGTATATAAATGATTATTACGATATTCTTCATTCATTTGGTTTGATTTATTTAATGAACGATATTGATGAATTTATCTCGCATAGAGAAAATTGATGACGGTAATTTTACCTTACTTCAGGTATCCTCTTGACTTCATTCTTTTAACATAGGTTTCATAATTCATTTGACATGAAATGAATAGTAAAAACTCATTTTTCGTCAGCTGCATTTGCCTTGCCATACATGATTGTAAATAATTATCAATATCTTGATTATTATGACTTGTCTTTGTATGGATTGAAGTTCTTTTACCATCAACATAGAACCAAAAAACTCTATGGTCATTATTCGATCTGGTAAAACCTTTGTTACACAAAGCATTTTCTACATTTTTTGATTTTAATACCGGCATTATCCAATTTCCTTTGCCAAGGAAAGTAAATATTGTTTTAATTTTATTGCACTTGAGTGTAATTCGCTTTCATCAACTAAAACAATATCGTGCCAAAGGAAATATATACAACTAAAAAATTCTTCTACAAGTTCTTCTAATGTTCTTCCATTCACAATTAAGTTCATTTTCATGTTTTCATGGACAAGATAACCGGACTCTGCTTTTATAGTCATTGGATAAGGTTTAATGAATTCAAGTTTCAAGTCTTTATATTCAATTCTTGAAACAGGTAATTTCGGCCGTTGCGAGAACACCTGGAAAACAGGCTTTTCCACATTATTGTTATACGAATCCTGATCGTTATTAGAAACCGCAGTTCTCATATACGCCTCCACTGTATCATTCATTATACCAGATGATTTAAATTAATATCAATCCGGTTCCGCGCCCCTCACCCTACCCGTCAATCCCTCGCAGAGTCGCAAAGCTCGCAGAGATAAGATAAGAAAATTTACCACTAACAAGACGAACTTACTGTCCGCCTATTCTTCTTAAACCTAAGAAATATCAGATAGCTATCAGGGATTTTTAGGTTAAGATTAAGATTTCGAAGCAAAGATTCGTGAGGTTCGTGGTTAAAATTCTTCCCGCAAAGCGTACCACTCCACTCCCCAAACCCTAAAAAGCCCGCACGGCACGAACATTGGCAGTTGTACCATCAGCATTTTGCGACAGACACTCGGCGCAACCTTAATTTAATTAAAGAGAAACGGCAATTTTTTCCCGTACCAGTTCTCCAATAATTTCTGTAAAAGATTTATAAGTTGCCTCGGCTTGCGCTGCAAGAAGCGTGTGGTTTCAGGGTCAAGCTTTACGGTCATACCGTATTTACGAGCAAAAAAACATGGCTTATTAAAATCAGGCATGATTGTATTCTTAGTAAAATATTCGTCCCAATAATCGGCTTCTTCTTCTGTCTTATCACTCATTTTTTAAAAGCATTGTGGATGTCCTGCTCGTCTATCCCATGTTTGAAAGCGCTTTGTTTGAAGATAAATTCTTCTTCCACAGAAAAATCGTAGAATATATACACTCATTATGTCAACGTAGAATTCTTCTCCTCCCAAAAACCCTAAAAAGCCCGCACGGCACGGTCATCTGTTTCAGTCCCAAGGGCTAGTGCCTGTCGCGGTTGTGCCGTTGCCGTCTAAATTATCTTCTGCCCCCACAGTTGTTTCTCTTAATCTTCGTGTAGAATAATTAAAGTACACGGCATGACCGTTGTTACTTATCGGCGCTCCGGATGCGTTTTTTACCGCATTGCCGTTTACATTATCGCTATTATATCCGGTAATAACCGAATTTCCTGTTTTGACAAAAATTCCGTTAGATGCAACACTCACTCCGCCGCCATTCGTACGCGCGGTATTGCCGCTTATTTCTCCGCCTTCCATAGTGAAGCTTGCGGGAGCTTCGTGTACAAAAACGCCGCCCCCCGCCTGAGTTGCAGTATTACCATTAATCTTTCCGTCTTGCATGACAAAACCGCCCCATACATATAAACCGCCGCCGCTTGTACCTGCGTTATTGCCGCTGATCTCGCCGTCATGCATGGTGAAGGTTCCGCCAAGGTTCACACCAACACCGCCTGCAACGGAAGCGGTATTATTTTTTATTACACCGTCTATTAATTTAAATTCACCCCAGACATATAAGCCGCCGCCGTTTGTACTTGCGGTATTGTCGCTGATCTCGCCGCCCTGCATGGTAAAGGTTCCGCTAGAGCTTACAGCAACGCCGCCTGCGTTAGTAGCATTATTATTCTTTATTACACCGTTAATTAATGAAGCCACGCCCCCGACATTTAAGCCGCCGCCTTGTACACTTGTATTGTTCCTGATCTCGCCGCCCTGCATAGTGAAGGTTCCGCCGGAGCTTACAGCAACGCCGCCGCCTGCGGCTGAGCCTGATTCGTTAGCGGAAATTTCTCCTCCTGTCATTAAAAAGTTTCCGTTATTTATTACAAATACGCCTCCTCCATTTCTTAGGGTTTTATTATTATTTATTATTCCGCCGCTCATGTTAAATGACCCGCCGTCTGTTATGTGTATTCCGCCGCCGTTATGGGTTACATCGGTATTTATCGTCAATGTATTTCCGGTTACTCTTGCACTTCCGCTCATATAAAGATTTCCGCCGTTTATTTGAACAAGCGCGATTATATTTGCGTTAATCCCCTGCAGGGTTACGCCGTTTGACAGCCTGAGCGTCGTCCCGCTGTTTACTGTAAACATACTGCCGGCAGATGCCAGTTGAACTGTTACGTCAGCGCCTGCGGCGGTAAGCGTAATATCCGCGCCGGGAACATTTAATGTATAGGGCGCAAGGCTCTGGTTTGTTCCGATTTTTACATCGTAGTTTCCGGCTGAGCTTATCGAAGCAAGGGCGGCTGTTAAATCGGCATAGCCGGTTGTAGTCGTGCCGTTGTTGACGGTAACGGGATCAACCAAATGCGCAGGCCAGGGGATGCCATTTATCTGCCAATACAGCCTCGGCATATTAGTACCGGTACTGTCCCACACCCACGGAGCTGCCTCGGTCGTGCCGAACGCAAAGCCCGCCGCAGTCCACGTCGCATACGTCCGCAATTCTGCCGTAGTTACGCCAAGTCCGTCTGCACCGTTAATATTACTGGTGACAGTTCTCAAGTTTGAGGGGTCAAACGGCATAGCACTCCACGCGCGGTTATTATTGGTGTGGGTTCCGTCGGCGAACACGCTGCCGGTAACTCGCCCAAAGCTAGTAGACGCGCCGCCTGTACGGGTAATGGACCGATTCAGAGCGATACTGCCTTCAATTTTACCCGGGTCGGAAATGTATCCAGCAATGCCGCCGATCCGCTCTGTGCCGTTGACAGCGCCCGCGGCAAAGCAATTAGAGAGAGGACCGCCTTGACCTCCTACGATGCCGCCGACACTGGCGCCGGTAACAGTGCCGCCGGTAACAGTGCCGGTGGAGTAACAGTTTCGGATTGTCCCGCCGGAGGTGTGGCTGAAGCCAGCGATGCCGCCGAAATCACCGGAGCCGGAGGCGGTAACATTCGCCGCTGAGAAACTATTTTGAATGATGCCATAGTTCGATCCTACCAATCCGCCGACACCATAGACGCCGGAAACACTGCCGCTTACAGAGCAGTTGCTAATCGTGCCGCTGCTCGTGATTTCTCCGGCAATAGCGCCAATATAATTCTGCGTACTGGAAATATTAACATTTTCAAGCTTGAGGTTTTCCACCCTTCCCCCGATCCTGGAGAACATCCCCTGATAGCTGCTTGTACTGCTGATAGTCAAACCGGTAATGGTATGCCCGTTGCCGTCAAAAACGCCGCCGCTGACAAGTCCGATGGGTACCCAGTCGTCCTTACCGGTCAGATTAAAGTCGGACATAAGCTTATAGTGCGCCGAAGTCGTCCAGTTCATGCCTTTGTAATTACCGCACCCTACTGCCCTAAGGTCAGCTTCGCTGTAGATAAGGAAGGGCTTGTCGGACGTGCCGCTTCCATGATTCAAAATTAACTTGCCGACATCATCACCTGATGTACCGATAATGTGGGTGGCGGTTATTTGCTGGTTATTGGTTATATTGCTGGAAAGGAATCTCCCCAGTGTGAATCTGCCAACCTCCGCCTGCGTCAGCGTATGACCGTTAACAGCCTCCAACACCTGTTTATTTTCCCACCAGCTAATTACAGTCTGCACTGCGCCGTTAGCTGCAAATAAATTGAGCGTATCAACATTTCCTGTAAAACTCGCTCCTATTTCTATTTTTGTGTGAACAGTTTCATTTATCGCTTTTAACAAAAGAACGCCAACGTGCGATGCGCCTGATATTTGTATCCGCGAAGATACGGTATCGGATGTTTCCATAAACACATCCGCCGCGTATATGTTTACTCCTGCGTTATCTGTAATGCTTCCGCCTGTCA
Organism: Treponema sp.; assembly: GCA_009788065.1. GTDB lineage: Bacteria > Spirochaetota > Spirochaetia > Treponematales > Breznakiellaceae > WQXQ01. The sequence continues at coordinate 7,316 of WQSF01000061.1, read as the reverse complement.
TGTTAAAAAAGCCGTTTACAACGGTTACGCTTCCATACTGAGTAGAAATATTGGAATTATTGCCTGTAATTTCGCCGCCCTGCATATTAAAAACCGCGCTAGAGTCATTCAAATATACAACAGCTCCCATCACGTTGCCTGAATTATGCCTCGTAATTTTACAGCTATCCATCATATTTAAGGTTCCGCCAAGAATACGAACAACAGCGCCCGACCCTTCGCTGCTTCTTCCCTGCACGGTAATATTTTCCAAAAAGGTAAGGCTTGCAGTCGCAGAGTTTATCGAGAACATTGCCGATAACACATCGCTAAGTCCATACGTAATCTTGCGCTCGCTTTCCAAACCCGTAAGGGTGACATTCATCCCTGCCGTAAATGTCCGCGCCGCCGTCATCGTCTGGTCTTGTAAAAGCGTTACGGTGTAAGTTCCCGCACCGCTAATCGAAGCAAGCGCGGCGTCAAGGGTAGCATAGCCTGTTGTTATACTGCCTACAGTAACGGTAACTGCGGCATTGGCAAACGCTGCAGTTACAGTTGTCGTTCCTGTTACAGTAACAGTTCGCGTGCTGCCTGTACCGGTACCAACACCGCTCCATGTTACCATGCGTCCTGCGCCGGGCATTGCGTTTAACGTTACGGTATCGCCGCCAAAAGCGTAAAACTCGAAACTTACTGTATGCTCTCCTGCGCGTCCGTTCACGCTGACTGTTTCGCCGCTTCCAGCGCCGCTTATGTTTACACTTACACTATAAACATGCACAAGGTTTGAATTAACAACACTGCTTAACGGCTCATAACCTTCGGTTCCGGTTTGCGCCCACACTGCCGCGTGATAATCGCCTGGGCTTTTCAGCATTTCTTCGGCAATGCCCGCCGGTGTTGCGCCGCTTGTTATTGACTGCTCTGTAAAGCCGGAAATTGCGCTATTGTTTCCGTACAGTGTGTACCGATAGCTTGTACCTGCGGGGTTTCGGCTATCTGCGGTAAAAGTTATAACGCCTGATTTTTCAAGATGAATGTTTGTCGGCGGGAAAAGCAATTCCAGATTTGAGTGAACGGAACGGGCATACATTGTTATCACCCGGTTATCAGCATCATCAGAATTTATCGCATAGTCATACGATCCTGTTCCCGGCGCTGTAGTTTCATACTTCCGGTTTCCGTCAATATAAAGACTGAGCAAATTATTGTCATAGACACCAGCCAGCGTGTAGTAAATCGGGATGACAGTGCCGCCAAAAGCCGTGGTTTCCAAAACAGAACCGGTATTGCTGAATGACACCGAATCAAGAATATACAAATCGTCAGTATCAAGGATAAGACGATAGACATCAACATTATTTGAATAGACCGCAATACTCGGAGACAAATAATCAGGGTTTGCGGTTTCTGCCCAGACCCTTACGCTGTACGCGCCGGCGTCTTTCAACATTTCGGCTCTCAGCTGCGCAAAGTCGCCGCCGCCGCCCGCTATCGGCATATTGCTGAAACCAGAAACAGGCGACGCATTTCTGTACAGAGAGAACCTGAATGACGCGCCTGCATTTTCGTTATTCTCGCCCGGCGCAAACGAGATTACGCCGTCACTGTTAAACGAAACTCCTGTCGGCTCGTCAAGCGGAATCAGGTCTGTGTGTACGGATACGGCTTTTATCGTAATTATTCCGTCTATTGCATGGCCGGCGTTTACGATGTAGTCAAAAATTCCAAAACCATATTCATTTACCGTGAATATTCTCGCGCCCTTGATGTAAAACCGCAGCTCGCTTGTAGAATTCTCTGTGTCCGCCAGCGTGTAATTAATTAAAACAACACTGCCGCCCAAAGCGGTAATTTCAAAAGCGCCCGAATCGCTGAAAGACACTGAATCGCGATCATCCAGTCCGCCGGTATCAAGAATCAGAGTATATTCAGAGGTGTCTTCCGCTATCCACTTTGCGTACAGAACAAATTCCCTGTCCGGCGCGACTCTAAAATCCCATTGATTTAAAAAAGTATCGTTATCGGTAAACCAGCCGCCGAAAACATATTGCGCTTTGACAGGATCACTCGGACGCGCAACGGTTTCTCCCGGCAAAAGATGCTGAGATTCAATGGCGCTCCCCCCGTTGGTATTAAAGGAAATTGTTTTAAGTCCGAAAACCTGCTTCATAAGAGGATTTTCGCAGCCGATAAAAACGGTAAAAATCACAAGAAAATACGTTAAAAACAGTAAAAATCGCCCTTTGCAGGAAAACCTATACATAAATAAAATATAACATTTTATATTAATTTATTCAATAAGGCTCACAGTGATAAGAAGCGTTATATCTTTTACTTTTAAAATTGTATCCCTGTTGAAACTGTCGCGCCAAACAGAAACGGATAGCCGCCTCTTATCGAAGGTTCAATATACCACATGTTAAATAACAAAAAACGCCAGCCGAAGACGGCTCCTGCGCTGATCGTACCTGAGTTTGAAGGCACTGAAAAATCTCCTGAACGGTTAAATAAAGAGGGACCTGCCATTATCTGAATATATGGACCATTGTCTGCGTTCTTAAAAAAATAAATACGAAAAAAAACATTTATTTCCAAAACATCAATTTCTTCTTTTGTAAAAAACCATGCGGCATTTATCCCTATCGACATTCCTGTGCCGAAACCAATTGAAAAACTAGGACCGAAGGCGAATCCGTATTGAGAATACATCGCTGTATCTCCGCCAAAACCGAACCAGAAACCGCTTTTGCCGTCTGCGAAACCAGCCGTCTTTTCCTGTGATTCATTATCTAAATCCGATATTTCCTCTTCGATATTTTCGATGGACATCGTACCATGTTCATCCTGCGCTGATACACCGCAAACAAGAACGCATACAGTAAGCAAGAAGATGAGAAATCTTTTCATGGAATCACCAGCACGTCGCCGATTTCGATGTAATCTGGATTTCTGATACCGTTAGGAGCTATAAGTATATTCCATAACAACGGATTGCCGTAAAATCTGCCGGCTATTCGTCCGAGAGTGTCGCCGCCTTGAACTGTGTAGTAACGCTTAGGAGGCTCGGGCAGCACGACTGAAGGAATGTTTATATCAGCGGTTTGTTCGATTTTAAATAATCCTATTGATGATACTCCCGCGCTTCCTATGTACGCGGAAGAGAAAACAGGCTGTACGCGCCAATACCAATCTCCCTCTTTTAATTCGGATTGAACAAAAGAAGCGGATAATACCTGCGTTTTAATTTTCGGATTTGAAAAACTTTCATCGCCGCAGATTTCGATAATATAATGAGAAGCGCCTGAAGTCTGCGCCCACTGAAAACGAATTTGAGGAGGTTCGTTTCTAAAACGGAATACGCTTTTTGCGGCGGGACTGAATAACTGAGGCGCTGAACCGTCAATTACGGAAAGCTCGCCTGAGCTTAAACATAAATCTTCGTACATTAAACGCCAATACCAGCCGCCTGCGGTAAAAAATATTTGCGCATAACTATTTAGTCCGTTAGCGGAGCGAAAGTTACGCGTAAAGTTTTGATCCTGCGCAATCTCCATCCGCAGCATTTCGCTGTCCTCCAGATTAATTCTGTTCCATTCAAAATCAACGGCAACGGGCATTGTCCCGCTTTTAATATATCTTGCGTTATTCTGAGGAGAGATCATAACCGCGGCTTTTATTTTTATTTCCGTTCCGCTTGAGTCTTGCGCGAACAACATTCCTTTTACCAATTCAATTTTTGATTGCAATTCATCAAGAAAAACAGCGCTGCCTTCGCTCACGCTGACAACCATCCCTTCATCTCCAAGTTCAGCGTTTAAAACACTTCCTTCCGCCGCGCGAATCTCCCGCCCCGCAACGCTCAAAACAATTCCGCTGCCTGATTCCCCTGTAGCAACGCTGATATTTCCCTCACGAAGATCGATATTAAATGTCCCTCTGCCGTCGTTTGAATGTTGAATTCGAATCAGAGTATTTTGATTTATGTTGAGTTGATTCTCATCAATATGTATAGAAGCCGCCGACAAATCCGCGGCTCGTATTAAATCTCCGGAATATACAGGCGAATCTACAAATAATCTTTCCCATAAAACGCGATCTTCAAAACGGCGCTGCACGACATTATTTTTTATTATAATTAATCCGACAGGATCTTCATCACGGGCTCCTATAGTCTTCATAAGATCCGCTCTAAAAAGATAAATACTAAAAGCGGCTGTAGATAAAAATATAATTACAACAAGAATGTCTACAATCCTGAAATATCGAATTTTTGATTCAATGTTTTCTTTTTCTTTCATTGTACAATCAGCCTGTTCCGATAATATTGTATTTTTCTTCTTTTGTTTTTACACTTTTATAATCAGCGGTTTTAATGCCAAGAAGACGGCGCACCTTTTCAAGAGTTTTAGGTCCGCTATTTCTATGCGCAAAATTAATCACCGCGAATATCCTGATTGCATTTGCTTTTCCTTTTACTTTTACAGAAGGCATTTCTTCTGTGATAAATCTTTTCCTTACAAGCCTCCATGTGCCTTCCGTGATAAGAATATCGGTACCGAAAGATTTATTTAAAGCTTCAACTCTTGAAGCAAGATTAACCGGATCTCCGATAACCGTATACTCCATTCGCTGTTCGCTTCCAAGCTGACCTGCCGTAACCATACCGGTATTTATTCCGCATCCGATTCGTATCTGCGGATTTGCTGTATCGTTTCCTCTTTCCTTATTCATATGGATAAGAGCTTTACGCATAAGAAGAGCGGCTCTTATGCAGTTATACGCGTCTTTTTTTGTACTGCCGGAAGTATACGCAGTTCCCCAATGAGCCATCAGCGCGTCTCCGATAAATTTATCAACTACGCCGCCCGTCCTGTCTACGCAGTCGACCATCTGCGTAAAATATTTGTTAAGCCACTGTACGATTTTATCGGACGCTTCATCTCCGAATTGATTTGTAAAACTTTCCGATGTTGCCGTGAATCCGCGGATATCAGAAAAGAAAATTGTGGCGCGTTTTTTAAAGCCGCCCGGTTTAATTTCGCCGCGCATCGCGCGTACCGCGATATCGCGGTTTGTAAAACGCCCGAAAATACCGAGCGCCTTGCACATCCGCGAAAAACTTGCGGTTAACACCCCGATTTCATCACGCCCTTTCGGTTTGAGCGTTATATCAAACGCGCCGGTTTCGATCTTATGCGCAGCTGCGGCTAATGTTCTAAGCGGAACGGAAATTCCCTTTGAAAAAAACCAAATTAAAATAATTGAAATACTCAGCACTGCCGCTGTTAAATAAATATTACGCCTTGTTGTCGCGTTAATTCCTTCGAATACTTTATCGTGTTCGATGCTGGTAATAACAACAGCGCCCGATGTTTTTAATTTTGTAAACGCTCCGAAATAGCGGACTCCGTTTTCATCGGCGTATAAAGTCTGAGCGTTACCTGAAGAATCCGACCAAATAAAACGGGTAAATTCCTGTGATGCGACATTTACTCCGTTATACACAGTTTCGAAATCAGCGTGAATTAAAATATCCCCTGAATCATTAATCAGATACGATTGATTAACTCCCGATCCGAACGAATCATTTAACTGCGCAGGCGAAAACAAAACTCCGCCGGGCAGCGTATCATGCGCCGGAAAAAATAACGCAAGCATCGGCACTTTGAAATGAGGCGTGGCGTTTAACAGCACAGTCTGCCCTAAAGCCGCGCGCCTTATAGACGTATCATGAGCATCCCAATAAGGCGAAACGGAAGAAGAAGCGGTTTTCATTGTCTCAAAAAAGTTTTCGTTTACAAGTATCTGCGTTCGTCCTCTGAAACTGAAAAATACGGATACAGCATTCGGATTCTTTTCAAAAAAGTAATCTATCGTTTCGCGGGCTAGGCTGCTCTCTGTTCCCATGGACGTAACCGCGCGGACAAGTATCATCGTATTTGATTGAATATTTTCGATGTATGTTTCAGCCGCTAAAGCCGAGCTGCGATTTGCCTCAAAATTATTTTCTTCGGCAACAATCTGAAGGTCTGAGCGCACAAGCCACGACACAAGAAAAATAATCGAGCCTATCGCCATTAACATTATTATTGTAATAATCGCTATCAGTTTCGCGCCGATAGGAAAGCGCACTTTCATTAATCCGCTGTCTTCCTGCAACTCATTACCTCTAACATAGAGTATATAATGGAATAATGAATTATAAAAGTATCTTTTTTCTGATTTTACGTTTGCAAACTCTTTAGCTGTCTATAAGCCTGTTCCGCTAGTCCGAAGTTCGCGTTTTTTGTAAAATCTTTGGCGTATTCTTCGTAAAGCATATCTTCGTACATTTTACCGGCGAAACCTTCCTCCACAAGCCCTGTTTTTTGAATAGTGTTTCTCATGCTGGTTAAAAGATTTTTAACTAAAAATGTTTCGAGTTCAAGGCAGAGTTCGTAGAGCTTATCGTTTGTGTCGATCCCGTTTCTGTTTATTGAAGGCGCGGAATTATGTTCACTTGATCGAAGGTTATCTGACGATTTCATTCTTTCAAAAAGAGCGGAAAAATCATTCGGTTTATGAAGCGATCTTGACGCGGACAATCTGTAATCTTCGGTATTTATCATTCCAAAACCATTAATTTCCATCTGTTACCTCTTCAGCGTTGTCGCGGTACCCAACATACTGTCGCTAGTTTGAATCGTGCGTGAATTAAATTCATAGGCACGCTGAGCGACAATCAGATTAACCATTTCCTGAACGACGGCGACATTCGACATTTCCAAAAATCTGTGACGGAGTTTTCCCATGCCTTCATAGCCGGGAGTACCGGGAATCGCTTCACCCGAGGCTTGCGAAACTTTAAAAAGATTTTCGCCTATCGCGCTTAAGCCGACAGGGTTCGGGAAGCGGTACAATTCGAGTCTTCCGACATCGACTTCCACTTCTTCTCCGTCTCTGGGAACTTTTACGCTGACTCTTCCGTCCTGCGTGATGTTAAGCGTTTCAATTAAAAATAATTCGGGAAGAACGATATCGGGGATAACCCAATAACCATTGCTCGTAACAAGCCGTCCGTCTGAATCAACTTTAAAGTTTCCGTTACGCGTATACGCAAGAGATCCGTCGTACATTTGTATTCTGAAAAAACCTTCGCCGGTGATCGCGACGTCAGTCGGAACTTCGGTCTGTTGAAGCGCGCCTTGCGAAAAAACTCTCTGAGTGTCGGCAAGCTTAACGCCGTGACCCATTTGAACGCCGACAGGAGTTACAGTATCTTCCGTAGCGGGAGTTCCCGCGGTTCTGATTGTCTGGTACAAAAGATCTTCAAAATCCGCGCGCTGCTTTTTAAA
>WQSF01000060.1 GCA_009788065.1 Treponema sp. | reverse complement strand
TATCATGCCTTTTTCTTCCGCGAGAGCCCTCGCCTTGTCGCGTAACAAAGTCGCTCTGGGGTCTGTGATCGTGTAAACCGCGTGGCCTTGTCCGTAGATCAGTTTTGTTCCGTCGTAAGCTTCGCCTTTAAGGATTTTTTCAAGATAGGCGGATACTTCGTCTTCGTCCTGCCAGTTTTTTACGTTTTGTTTTATTTCATCCATCATTTCGATTACTTTCGCGTTCGCGCCGCCGTGTTTATAACCTTTTAATGAGCCGATTCCGGCGGCGATTGAGGAGAATGTGTCTGTATCGGAAGAAGAAACAACATGAACAGTGAATGTAGAGTTATTACCGCCGCCGTGTTCCGCGTGAATAACAAGAGCGAGATCAAGGAGCTGCGCTTCATATTGGGTATACTTTTTGTCTGGTCTGATAAGAGAGAGTAATATTTCCGCGCATGATAATGACGGATCGATCTGATGAATAATCAGGCTTTCATTATTATAATGGTGTTTCATCGACATGTAGGAATATGCGGCGATGCTTGGAAAACGCGCGATTAATTCCACGCACTGGCGGAGAACGTTTTCGGGAGCCTGGTTTTCTGGATCATCGTCGTATGGATACAGCGCCAGTATTGATGAGGCGAGTTTATTCATAATGTTTCGCGAAGGCGCCCGCATGATTACATCTTCTACAAAGTGTGTGGGAAGAGCGCGGCTTTCGCCGACAAGCTTGTTAAAATCTTCAAGCTGTTTTTGCGTAGGCAGTTTTCCAAAGAGAAGAAGATAAATTGTCTCTTCAAAACAAAAGCGGTTTTGACTCGCGGCTTCCTCGGCGATTTGCTCAACATTGATTCCTCTGTAAAAAAGTTTTCCGGGAACCGCTATTTTTTTTCCGTCAATTACATCGTAACCGTGAACATCGCCGACTCTGGTAAGTCCTACAAGCACGCCGGTGCTGTCGTCATTTCGTAAACCGCGTTTAACGCTGAATTTTGTGTATAAATTTTCGTCAATATAATCATTGCCGGTTATTTCGCTCAGGTGTTCTTTAACGTCCATCATGGATATACCTCATTTTAGTGCGGCTGGCTAGCCGCACATTTATATCGGAAATGAAACGAAGTTTCATATTTACCTCACTACTTTTTAGAATCTTCTTCCCTTATCTCTACACGGCGGATTTTTCCGCTGATTGTTTTCGGCAGTTCGCTGACAAACTCCACAATGCGCGGATACTTGTAAGGCGCTGTGGTTTTCTTTACATGATCCTGCAATTCGGTTTTTAATTCTTCCGATGCCGAAAAACCTTTCGAGAGAATTACTGTCGCTTTTACAACTGTGCCGCGGTCGGGATCGGGTACGCCGGTGATCGCGCACTCAAGTACGGCAGGATGTTCCAGCAGGGCGCTTTCAACTTCAAACGGTCCGATGCGGTAACCGGAACTTTTGATTACATCGTCATTTCTGCCGACGAACCAGTAGTAGCCGTCTTCGTCTCTCCACGCGACATCTCCCGTAAAGTAAACATTGTCATGCCAAACGCTGGAGGTGAGCGCGTCGTCCCTGTAATAGCCGCCGAACATTCCGTAAGGTTTGCGTTTATCTGTTCTAACTACAATTTGACCTTCTTCGCCCATAGCGCAGGAGGAGCCGTCTTCGCGTACAAGATCGATGTCGTAACCGGGCGCGGGTTTTCCCATGGAGCCGGGTTTCGGTTCAAGCCACGGCCATGTGCAGAGCGAAACTGTAAGTTCTGTTTGCCCGTAACATTCGCGGAGTTTAATGCCTGTGCCTGCAAGAAATTGCTCGAAGATTTCCGGGTTCAATGGTTCTCCCGCGACGCAGCAATATTTTAAAGCGGAAAAATCAAACTTCTTTAAATCTTCTTTTATAAAGAAACGGTAAATCGTGGGCGGCGCGCAAAAACTTGTTAATTTGTATTTGCTCATTATTTCCAGCATGGCGGATGGAACAAAGCGGTCGTAATCGTAAACAAATATTCCGGCTTCGCACAGCCACTGTCCGTAAATGCAGCCCCATGCCGCTTTCGCCCAGCCTGTGTCGGCGACTGTCAGATGCAAACCTTCAGGTATAACGCGGTGCCAGTATTTCGCTGTCGCGATGTGACCAAGCGGATAGACATAATCAAGGCGCACCATTTTAGGCATTCCCGTTGTGCCGGATGTAAAATACAAGAGCATGATGTCGTCGTTTTTATTTACAGCCGCAGGTTTTTGAAAATCCGCCGAAGCGCTGTGTAAGAGCGGATTGAAATTAGCCCATTGCGGCTCCTTGTCCTGCGGCGTGCCCAAAAACGCTTTGTAACAGAGCGCAGGCGTTTTGCCGTCTTTTTTTAGAGCGCTTTGCGCTTCATCTATCCGCGCCATAAGGCCGCGATCGTTTACGCAGATTATTCCTTTGATGTCTGCGGCATTGCATCTGTAAACAATGTCCTTTGTGGTCAGGAGGTGGGTTGCCGGAATCGCGATTGCGCCAAGTTTGTGAAGGGCAAGCAGGACAGGCCAGTATTCCCAGCGGCGTTTTAAAATCAACATGACGGGATCACCCTTGCCGATTCCGGCTTCGCGTAACACATTGGCGGCTTTGTTTGTAAAGTCTCTCATTTGCGCGAAAGTGAAGGCGGCTTCATCACCCTTTTCGTCGCACCACTGCAGAGCGCGTTCATTTGGCTTTTGCTGCGCGAGTGCGTCGATCACATCGTACGCGAAATTAAAATTTTCCGGGATGTTGACCGCGAAATTTTTATAATAATCTTCATAAGATTCAAATTCTGTTCTTGGTAAATATTTATCAAGTAATGACATATATAACTCCTGTAAAAAATCATAGAGTGCATATAAGCGACGTTTTAATGTCGCTTATATGCTAGAAAACGATGGCTAGAAAGCGGGCTGCTTTTCCGCCTAAAGCCTTCATACCATGAGGCTCAGTGGAATTGTAATAAACGCAGTCGCCTTGATTAAGCTCAATATCGTGGCCGCTGATCGATATCAGCAGCCGCCCCTCCAATACATAGTTTAGTTCCTGTCCCGGGTGAGTATTTAAACTTATAGGCTTGTTTTCAGTTTCCGCCGACGCTTCAACAATGAACGGCTCGGCTTTTTTATTATGAAAATTATACGCAAGATTCCAATAGCCGTACATCGGGCGGCGGCTCACTTCGGGAGCCTGTCCTGCGCGGGTAACGCAGTAAGTTTTTAATTTTGACGCTGTGCCGCTTATTAATACCGCTAAGTCAACTTTAAAACGTGACGCGATTTCTACAAGCACGCCTACAGGAAATTCCTTTTCGCATTTTTCCCATGCAGTATATTCAGCCGGATCAAAGCCTAACTCTTTTGAGAGAGTTTCGATGGACATTTCCGCAATTTCTCTGAGAACCCGCACACGGGCTGATATTTCTTTTACATCTTCTCTCATTTTCTTCCTCTTGTTTCTACCGTTCCGTCGGAACGCGCGATAAATACAACCGGCGGCATTCGGGTAAAGAACCCGTTTTCCACAACGCCGGGGATTTTATTTAATTCTGTTTCCATTAGCGAAGGGTCGATAGGTTTGTATTGCGAACCGGCAGGTCTAAAGCGAATGTCCAGAATTAGATTGCCGCGCTCAGTGACAACAGGCCCGGCCTTTCGTAACGCTTCCCTAAGAGTAACATCCGCGCCAAGTTTGTCAAGCGCTTTTGCCGCCTGAACTCTCGCTTCGGGGACAACTTCTACAGGAACCGGAAAGCCGTAGCCGAGAGATTCAGTCACTTTCGATTCATCTATAATAACCGCAAATTCTTTTGAAGCATAAGCCGCGATTTTTTCGATTAAATGAGCGCCTCCTCCTCCCTTGATTAAATAATTCTGCGGATCAACTTCATCCGCGCCGTCGATGGTTAAATCGAGACCTTCGGAAAGCTGCCGCGAGTTCAAGGTAAAAAAAGGAATATTAAGTTTTTCACATTCTATTTCTGTCTGGAAACTTGTGGCGAACGCGCAAATGTCACGTAACACACCCTGAGCAAGAAGTTCTCCTACCCTGCGGACAGCGTGAACTGCGGTAGAGCCTGTGCCAAGACCTAGTTTCATGCCGCTTTTTACCATTGCGTCTACCGCGGCTTTACCTGCCGCAACTTTCATTAAATTTATTGTATTTTGTTCCATATTTCCGCTCCTAATTTTTCCACCTGTAATATAAGTTTTTCTGGAATTTCCTTTTCAAAAAATCTGGTGTATTGCATACAGGCCTGTCGAATTACCATGTCATATCCGTTCATTGTTTTGCATCCCGCTGACATCGCGCGTTCTAATAACGGCGTAACAGGCGGAGTGTATATTAAATCCATGACGGCTTCTTTTCCCGTAAAAGTGTAAGATTCTATTGGGTCAGATGTATCATATCCGTCCATACCGACAGAGCTGGTTTGGATTATTATATCGTTAAATTTATACATATCTTCAATTCCATGATTATCCAGCCCTCCCCAGCGGAAATTGTATTTTGCCGCGATATTTTTCGCCTTGTGAACAGTGCGGTTTAAAATCAGCGCCTTGCCTCCAAGCCTGGAGACTTCGGAAGCAACCGCGCGCGAAACGCCTCCCGCTCCAATGATTGAGATTTTTAAATATTTTAAATTCTTTTTTCCGATAAATTGCAAAAGCGACGCCGCAAAACCTCCGCAGTCGGTGTTGTCGCCATGCCATTCATTCGCGCTGCGATATACGGTATTGCACGCGCCTACAGATTGCACAACAGAAGATTTTTTTAATAAATGAGAAAGAACCGATTCTTTGTAAGGTACCGTGATCGAGAGCCCCTGAACTTCAAGCTCCTTTGCCAGCGTCATAAAGTCATCAATCGAGCTTGCAGGAAAAGGAACATACACCGAGTCAGTATTTTCAAGATTAAAAATTGTGTTAAAAAACCACGGGCTTACGCTTTTTTTAAGCGGATTGCCGACGGCGCCGTAAATCTTTGTTTTTTTTGTCAGTTTTCTGAAATGGTACAGTTCCGCCAGCTCCGTTATGTCGATCTGTCCGGGACCGCCTGTGGTTACATTATCATGTAACGGAGAAGAATAAGTAAGAAACGATCCAAAATGTTCAGCGAGAATTCTTGAATAGACACCGTAATGCCCCATACCGATTAAAATTTTATCTTTGCCCGCGAATAATTTTGACGCTTCATATATTTTTAAAACATCCTGCGTGGACTTAACGGTAAGCGCCACTTTTACAATTTCGTCTCCCGCGCGCCGCATCGATTTCATTTTTTCTGGAATATTTTCGATAAAATCGTTTGTATTGTGATATGAACGTATAATTCTTGTTCCAAATGTGCGTGCCGCTTCTTCAATGCTTGGCACGTCAAAATCATCTTCGATGTCGATATAGGCAAAGTTTAACCTTGAGTCTTCGTTGGCGTACGCAAGACCGTTCGCGAGAATTTTTACCCTTGCGCCTTCGCCGCCGGAAAAATGCCCGCCGTCAACATCGCGTCTGATAGTAAGAATGACAGGAACGCCCGCAAGTTCAGGAAAACGGCGTATGTATAATCGTTCGTCGGCGTCAAGGCAGTCTACGCGCAATTCCGCGACATCTATAATTTTGCGGTATTTATTTAAAATTTCCAGATCCTTTTTCATGGTTTTTCCGGTAAGACACAAACAAAGTTTAGCCATAATTTCTCCCTAAAAATATTGTTTAAAAATCAGGACGGTAAATATAAATCGCCGCAACCTGACCCGCGCTGTTAAAATTAATTCTCATCATTAAAGGCCAGTTCCTGCCGGTAATCGCAAAGAGCGCATGATCGCCTTTATCTTCCGCGCCGCTGCCCAACGACAGCATTACAACTGCCTTTCTGTCTCCGTCAGAAATACCGTGAGTCGAAGAAAGCCGAACCTGCCAAATCCTGTCTCTGTAAATATAAAAATCCGCGCCGTTGTATTGGAAGACAACATCGTCCTGCCAAATTTCATTGCCTCTGTCAGCGACAACCGATCTCGGCGGTCCGTGCTTTTCCAGCAGATCCGCCATCATCATCCCGACGAAGGAAAGCTGTTCGTCATTGTTAAGACCTGCGTAAATCGGCTGGTTTTGCGCATTCAACGTAAGCGTGAGAAAAAATAATAATTGAAATAAAAAAAACCGATTCATTATTTATTCATTTGAACCATAAACCTTTATTTGTTTTTCTTTGACTCTTTTCTCATTTTATGCGCCATCACTAACATCGTTATACCAAGGGTAAGCAGCATTAAACCTTTAAAAAGTTCCAAAATGTAATAAATCATAAACCCTCCTTAAACCATTTAGCTATTATATCAATTACAACTACTATACCAAGAATGCTGGCAATCATACCGCCAATAGTAAGAACTCTATCGAATAAACTCTCAGGTTTATTCATCACCGCCAGCATCTTTTCCAGCGTCTCGTTTATATTATGTAATTTATCTTCGATTTTTGCCATATCTTTTTCTCCTATTTTTTTATCTCTGTTAATATCCATGTTTTCCCGTTAACGCGAAGAATTCCGCCGGTGGAAACCCAAACATTTACGCCTGAACATACCGGAAAGACCGGTATTTCACCTTTTTCGGCTAATACAGGTTTTGCAAACGGCGAGTTTCTGTACCACGGTCCTTCAGAGACAGGTATGGATAAAGGAACTGCCGTTTCCGCTGTAATACGGCGTCTGTCAAAATTGGACGTTATGGTTTTCTCGGCGACAAAACGCCAACTGACCAGCCACGGGTCTTCGCAGACTGCCTCGTCCAATGTTTTAGATGAAAAAAGTTCCCTGAATCTTTGCCAGTCAAAATTGGCAGGTTTCTTAGATTGATTTTCTCCGTTAGCTGACGCCATCTCCCAATAGAAAACAGCGTCCGGTCCCGCTTTCCAGCTAAGACTCAGATAATCATCGTTTACATCGAAGGGAAACAACGCTCCGGCAGGTTTAAACTGCCCCGGGAAAATATTTTGCTCCTGCCAATAAGGCCATGCGGTGACAGGGTTTGTCCAGGTTACCGGCAGTTCAAGTTCGATTTGATTTTGAGAACCGCACGGCGGATAGTCTTTCACCTGCTTTTGACCGTTTACATCCAGCCATTCCAGCCGCCAATGAGGTTCACCGAGCAGCGAGACCCACGGCTCCGGCGTTTGCGGAAACTCCAATTTATAACAGGATGGAAACCTGTCCGCGCAGGATAACAACAGCGCGAGCGCGACAAAGAGAATTGTCAGTTTAAAATATAATATTTTCATATACATATATGGCGCGGAGATATCAAAAAGCTTGCTTGAAAATGGAAAAACTTGGTGTACAAGAACCGCGGATTACACGGATTTATCGGTGTGTTGTGAGCAGGCGGTGTCAAACCTGCCGGCTTTTTCTTAGTTCAGGATTAGCACGGAACCTCAATCGAGCGAGTCGTAGACGAGCGAAGGTTCCCCTCTTGATAATTTTTTAGGTTTTGATCTTCATCTTCCCCCTTAATCCTCTTAAATCCTGAAGTACGAAAAGCTTTCTGGCTGACGCGGGTACAGTAACCCTCTCCACGAGAAATCCGCGCCAATCCGTGGTTCCTTTATACCAATTCTTCTTCCATCATGTTATGATAAACCAGTTAAGCATAATGGTTATAAAGGATAAAACATGAACGTAATCATCTGGGATACGGAGACAAACGGATTAGAGAAACATAACAGCGTGCTTTCAATTTCCGCGATAAAATGTTCTTTGACTATTGAAGACGGGAAAGTGAACAGCGACATTATAGAAAAATACGACCGTTTTTATTTTCGCAAACCCGGCGAAGCGGTTGGCAAAGAAGCGATAAATGTAAACGGTTTAACAGACAATGTAATAAAAGAGCGAAGAGGCAGCGCGGATTATCCCGAGCATTTTTGCGATGACATTCAATCCTTTCGCCGGTTTTGTTCGGACACCAATCATTTTGTGGGACATAATATTTTTTATGACACGCAGTATATCAACTTTTGGCTTAATAATGTGTTTTGTACGATGTTATCCAATAATAAAATTATTGGTTTAAAACGGCGTAACGGACAGCCGAAATTCCCCTCGTTAAATGAGACTGCGAATTTTTACGGCGTTGAAATTGATAAAAACGAATTACACGGCAGTATGTATGATTCATTTATTACCTATCAGATATTTTTAAAGATGCTTGAACATAAAAAAGTAAAAGCAAAAGTACTCGAATTTTTAAGGTGACAGTCACCTATAAATATATTACAAAACTGCGTAATAAAGTAAAAAAAGGTGACAGTCACCCTTGAAAAATTCTTTAAAATATGTTATAAGTGACATAACGGCAGAAAAAATGAACAAAAATACGAAATATTGTAAATAACGGAATGTATGTTCTGTTAAATATTTTGAAAGGAGTTTTTATGAAAAACGTATGTAAACTGTTTGGAATTATCGCTGTTATAGCGGTAATCGGATTCTCAATGACGGCATGTAAAGATGAACCGGACACACCCGACACACCTACAGAAACTGTTGTTACCGTTGATACATTACCGGCGTTTCCGACAGATTCAACCCCTGCCGGTACAAAAGATGCCGCAGAAGCTATTTTAGCGGATTTAATGGAAACTTCGATTTTATCTTCCATTTGGGATGAAATAGATGAAGTAGTTGATGCAAACAAACCTAAAAATGGAAATTTTAGTTTCACTAACAAATCATTGCACGACGGCCATGTAAAGGTAAACGCCAGTTTAACATTTAACGAAACAAATACCGGCGGATTTGAAACATTAGCGGCGATTGAAAAAGAAAAAAATGAACTATTTGATGAATGGGATGAACTGTATGAATCGAATCCAAGCGATCCAAAACTTCAAGAAATAAATGATGAAATTGCTATTTTGCAAAATGAAATTAATGCTATTCAATTTGCCGCCGGTAATAAAGCCAATTTTTCCTATAACCAAAACTATAAAGGAGAATTAATAAAAGCAATAACAGTAGGCAGTGTAACTGTTGCTCAGGGCAGTATCCGTGAAATGAAATATAGCGGAGGTAGCAATACAACTGTTACAGAGGTTGGCGCTTTAGAAGAATTCAGAGCTAATTTCAATAGCTCAGGGAAACAGCAAATAATTATGGGGTTAACCGTTACAACTTCAAGCGGAAGCGTAAAGATTATACTTGATATGAATTCTGAAGACAGCAATACAGGGAATAATGTAAAACTTTATGGTGATGATGAAAATGATACATATACAGAAACAGAAATATACTCCGGCTCATTGAAAGTATACGGCAGTAACAATACATTACTGATAGATCATAAGATTACAGATGAGACTTCTTATTGGGAGGTATATGATATAATTGGTGATTTCTGATTAGTTGGTGACAGTCACCTATAAAAATATTACAAAACTGCGTAACAAAATTAAAAGGGTGACTGTCACCTCTTAACATTCGCCAAAATAATTTAAAAATGACGGAGCGGTAAAAAAAACCGCTCCGTTTTGGCGATGCATTTGCCTCGCTGCGGAGCGGTTAATACCTGATTCTTCAATTCCTTAAGTTTTTTATCAATATATTTTATCTTTTTACATATCTCGTACTTTATTAAGCGTACGCCTATTTATTTTTACGCATACACTATTTAAATACGTCATTCTGCTTTAAGAAATGAATACCAGGGCTGGTATAGCCAAAGTTTGTATAAAACTGCCAAATATACCTGAGATAAAATGTGATGTTTTGATATGCAGTTACGATAAAGCCATCACAGTAAATAACAGCATTACTGATAGATCATAAGATTACTGATGAGTCTTCTTATTGGGAATTAGGCGAAAAACAAAAAAATGTTGACAATTTCATAAAAATATTATATAAATATTAATAATGGTTATATTTGTTTAATAAAATACATTAATTGGACAGAATAACCCCATTTGTTAAATGGAAATTTATATTAAAACAAGGAGGTAAATTATGAAGAAAAAATGGATAGTGGCAATAATTGCTGCTATATTATTTGCCGTTGTGGGAATTGCATCTATTTCTGCTGGATATCTTGAATGTGGCAAATGTAGTTGCAAAAGTTTTTACTCAAAAGTCAGCGGTACTACTTGTGATAAGTGTTCTCACTCATTTTCTGACCACAAAAGGTAAAAAGACATAATGTTGAACGCCCTTTACTATGTGAAGGGCATTTTCATTTAGAAAAGAGCTGTTTAATCGGCTATTTTATAAACCTGTCCTTGAGGATAGGCATATTTTCGTGATCACTTGTCTTAAATTAACAGGTTATCGCACAAACGGAGTTTTTTATGAGAAAAATATTATTGGTTGTTATCTTGTTAGGTATGATGATGGCAGTTGGATTAGTGTTGACTGGATGTGGCGGTAAATGTTCCACGGATGGTAATTGCGAAGTTGGTCCAGGAGTTGTTCCAGAAACATGCGGCATTCTTACCAAAGATTGTGCTGCAAGAAAAGCTGGTGAAGGTTCTACAAAGGTAGTTAAATGTGATTGTAATTAAATAAACAACCAAATTGGTAAACGTCATTTAACAAACGGTAACTGATATAATTGGTGACAGTCACCTATAAAAATATTACAAAACTATGTAACAAAATAAAAAAGGTGACAGTCACCTCTTAACATTCGCCAAGATAATTTAATAATGACGGAGCGGTAAAAAAAACCGCTCCGTGTTGGCGGGGTATTTTGCAGTTACCGTTTGTTAGGCGACATTAGCGTAAGACGTAAAAAATAACATAGGGAGAAATAAACATAAAACATATTAAAAAATTGCTTAAAAACGATTTAAAAACTTTGACATAATAAACATAAAAATATTGTAAATAAATAAAATAGTTCATAAGAACTGTTACTTTAAAAAGGAGCAAAAAATGAAAAAGTTGGTAATTTTCATTGTTATGGTTGTTAGTCTTATTGTACCTTTTCTTACCGCGCAGCAAAACAACAACATGGTACGCATTAACGGCGGGACATTTACAATGGGAAGCCCCGCGAATGAAGCAGGTCGAGTTAGTACTGAAGTTCAAAGGCAGGTTACGATAAGCGCTTTCTGGATGGGAAAGTACGAAGTGACCCAAAAAGAGTATCAGGAAATTATGGGGGTAAATCGCAGTACATTTAAAGGGGATAACCTTCCTGTAGAAAATGTAACATGGTTTGACGCGGTAGAATATTGCAATAAAAGAAGCCAAAAGGAAGGGCTTACGCCTGTATATACAATAACAGGAAGGACCCCCACATCAGGATACCCGATAACAGCCGCGACAGTAACGGCAAACTGGAACGCTAACGGCTACCGCCTGCCCACAGAAGCGGAATGGGAATACGCCTGCAGGGCAGGGACAACAACGCCGTTTAATACAGGCAATAATATTTTAACAAGCCAGGCAAATTATAACGGCAATTATCCGTATAACAATAACGCGAAAGGCGAGAACAGGGGAAAAACAACGCCTGTAGGAAACTTTGCGGCAAACGCATGGGGCTTGCATGATATGCACGGAAATGTTCAGGAATGGTGCTGGGATTTGTTTGGAACATATGCAACAGGAGCGCAAACTAATCCACGGGGAGCGGCTTCTGGCAGTTACCGCATGTTGCGCGGCGGGAGATGGGATTACCCTGCGCGGTCTCTTCGTTCAGCCGTACGTGACTCCAACTATTCCGGTTACTACTACTACGAAGACTGGGACGAACTTTGGGACGAATACTGGGACGACTACGGCGTCATTGGTTTTCGTGTTGTGCGTCTATGAGCAAGCGAACCGTCAGACCGAAGGTCTGCGGTTCGAGCGGAATGTAGCCTGGCATGGAGCGGAATGAACTGCCGGATTAAAAATTTATTTTGAATTACACTTTCCGGTTAGTGTTAGGATGGATTTCCAGAGAAAGCCGGAAAGTGTTTTTATTTATTAAGAATATTTGTATAAAAGTTATATGTTATGCGCAAACGCCGTTTAACAAACAATAACTGCTACGCCGCCTGTTCGGCGGCTTGGCTTCCGTAAAACATTGTTCGGGCTTCGCCCTCTGCAATGTTTTACGGAAGCACATTTTTTTGTGCCCGTAAAACACTTCGTGTTTTCCTTATCGGGCACAAAAAAACGTCAGTTATTTAAAACGTTAAGCGAAGTAAAAATGTGTTTTTATTTTAAAATTGTAATTCCCAACTAAAAACGTTTACTTTATTTGCGATTATTCCTGTCGAGCCATCTGTTGCCGTTAATTTATTTCCATTAATTGTTAATGTATATCCAGGCTGACCTTCTTGTGAATAAAGTACATTATTTTCAGTATACACGCCAGGGAGAGTAAAAGCTATACTTCCATTTAAATAAGATGTGATATTATTTGAAGTAAATACATACCCAATTAATATACTATAATATTTATCAATATTTATCAATATTTGTCAATATATTTTTATTTCGCTTAACGTTCTAGGTAACCCCGAGGGCACGAACAGCCCCCGCAGCAGTTACCGTTTGTTAGGCGAAGTAAACCATTATTATTTTCTTTTTATAATTCTCTTTTCCACATCTTTATATATTTCCATTTTATCTTTTTTA
>WQSF01000059.1 GCA_009788065.1 Treponema sp. | reverse complement strand
TGATCTGTTCAAGCAGAAATTGGCAAAACTACGCTTATTCAGGATGTAAAGATGACAGTAGAATTACAAAACTATGTAGAACCGTTTGTCGAAGTAACGGTTAACACTTTTAAGGAATTTGTAGGCGTCGAAGTAAGCCCAAGGCATCCGCACTTTTTAGATCCTGATAAAGCTTTTGAATGGGATATATCCGCGGTAATCGGTCTTTCGGGCGCAGTAAAGGGAGCCGTTATTGTTTCAATGAAGGGCGACCTTGCTATTAAATTAACCGATTTGCTTACAGGCTCGGATCATTCGGAAATTGACGCCGATGTTATCGACGCTATCGGTGAAATTAATAATATCATCGCCGGAAATATCAAACCTAAAGTTCCAAACGGGGACAGAATTGTTATATCTATTCCTACAATTATTAAAGGAAAAGAACATTCAATCGCATGGCCCAGCAAGCAAACGCGCATTCTGTGCATCCCGCACAAAGCGTTTGACAACGATATCTTTCATTTAATGGTGGCAATCGAACTTGATCCTGAAGTCTAAAAGGGAGAGGACATAATGAAACACGTTTTTGTGTTCGATCCAAAAGCATTTTACACCCAGCAATGGAAGATGGACAACATTCTGGATAATATCGGGCAGTTTTTCAGAACGCAGGAAGCGCCCGATTTTTCCATCCAGTTTTCGCGTTACAGAAGAAACGCCATCAGCATAATTAATGACGAAGCGGAAAAAGCAAAACCCGGCGACATAATCAGAATTTACGCGATAGGCGGAGACGAAATCCTGTTCGACTGTATGAACGGAGTCGTGCACTATCCGGATATGCAGTTAGCTCCCGTTCCTCACGGCGAATCCTACGATTTTTTAAGAATTTTCGGCGACAAGCACATTGAGCATTTCAGGGACATACCGACGCTTGTACAGTCAGAAGCTATTCCGACAGACGCGATCAGATGGGGTGTTAATTACGCGCTTAATTCGTGCTACATCGGAATGAACTCGGCAATTTCTAAAAACCTGAAAGATCTAAAACTAAATTTAAACAAAGGCAGCTTCATACTTTTCTCGAAAATCTCTTCGTTCGTCAATCTTTTATTTTCAGCGTTCGATAAGCATATCGCTGCGCGCCAATATAAGATTACAATTGACGACAAAGATTTCAGCGGCCACTACTGTCTTATCCATGTCGCAAACGGTCCGTATTATGCCGGAAAAAAAACAGGAGCCAAAGATGCCACACCCAATGACGGGCTTTTAGACATCGCTCTTGTTAAATCATCGCATCCCCTGGGGACATTATCTTCCATGAGAAGATACTCCAAAGGCAAACGCCCAAAAAATTGTATATTAATGCAGGGTAAAAAAATAACGGTTCAGTCGGCAGATCACATGTGGGTTCAGCTCGACAATGAATATATTCAGGATACAAATATCACATTAAGTGTGGTTGATAATGCGATTCAACTGGTTACGGTTAATAATTTAACCTATCCAATCGCATCAATTCCGGCTCTTTAAGGAAAGTCCATGGCTGTAAAAAGAACAGAAAATACAAAATTAAGAAGCATCGCTAATTTTTCATCGATTGCTATTATTGTCTTTTTAAGCGCCGCGTACATCATAGAAACATATATATCCGAAGTAAAGGTAAACTACAGCATTGCCGGACTTGTAATGATTGTTACCCTGCTGATTGTCACAGCGATTATCAGAAATTCGATTAACCACTACAAGATGGCGCTGAATGTTCCGTTTGTACTTCTGTTGTTTTATACCGCGCTCATGCTGCTGTGCAACTGGCATAACTCGCATTATCTTTTAATTTGTATTTTCCTGTGCGCGATAAGCTGTATATATTCCAACTTTTACAGAACTCTTGTATTTATTATTATCTCTAATATTTTTGTCGCAGTTCTGCTCATCAGAGGAGCGCCAATCAGCGGAAATATGCCGCTGTTCGCGATATTGATGAACTGGGTTATATCCCTTTTCTGCAGCATAATCATGCTTCTGCTTACAAGGTCTGCGACCATCGTTCTTAACAAAGCTCTTGAACACCAAAACTCATTCATGGATCTGCTTGCTTCAACAGAAAACTTTGTCGCCATGGTCGATGAACGTAACCAGGTTGTTTACGCAAGTAAAACGCTTTCTGAACTTGGCGGCACTGTGGATCCTACATTGGCGCAGGGACGCCCTCTTATCGATCTTTTCCCGGGAAAAAGTTTAAAAATCCACGCCGGTAAATTATTAAAAGAAAAAGATGATTACGGAGAGGATTGGGAATTTTCGCTGAACGGGCAGAAAAGATATTTTAAAGCGGCATCCCACAGCCTTCCCGGCGGCGGCGGAACTCTTATCTCGCTGTACGACATGACTCACCTTGCGGAGCGCGATGAAATTGCCGTCATGAAAGACAGCATGAAGATCGGTCTTTTCTTTATGGATAAGAATTTCATCATTCAGGATCATTATTCGCGCTACCTTGAAGAAATGCTTTCGGACACAAAACTTTTTGGGAAATTATTCACAGATATTATCTACGATTCTGTCAGTCAGAATGAGCTTGAAGCCATTAAAGATTATTTTGGCATGATTCTTGAACGCACTTATGATCAGGATATGCTGGACGAAATTAATCCTCTTAACGAGCTTCATTATGCGAATAAAGAAACAGGCGAAAAAAAAGTTTTCCAGTTCGCTTTTGCTACCGTAGAGCGCGGACGCGGAGAAGTATTCCTTCTTGTAACTGTATACGATATAACCACAAGGGTTGAACTGCAGCAAAGACTCGCGGAAGAAGAAGCAAGGCGGCAGGAAGAAATGCAGTCTGTCTTTGAACTCATTCAGGTTAAGCCGGATGTATTCAACGACTTTATGTCAGACATGGAACATGAGTTTGACGCTATCGACAAAATCCTTAAAAACGAAGCCCTGTCCGCGCATGACGCGCTTGTAAAAGTCTATCAGTCGATTCACGCGATAAAATCCAACGCGGTAATATTGGGATTAAATGTTTTTGGCAACAAAGTGCATAACCTTGAATCCAAGATTAAGAAACTGCGTGAAATGCGCGGAGAAGTGCCGTTCGGAGAAATGCTTAACCTGACAGTGGATATAGAAAAAATATCCAAAGAAAAAGAAGGTTTCAGAGACATTATCAACAAGCTGCAGTCTTACGCCGACGAAAAAGACAGCGAAACAAAAAGCGACAGCGGCAACGAAAGGCAAAAAGTTCTTATCGAAGCGCTCACAAAAACCGCGGCTAAAGTTGCGGAAGATCTCGGCAAAAAGATTAAGTTTATCGCAAGCGATATAGACGCGGAAGCAATCGAAAAGGGTCCAAGGCGCGAGATGAAAGAAGTGCTTATGCAGCTTATCCGCAACTCCGCCGTGCATGGAATTGAGTCACCGGAAGAAAGAAAAGCCAAAGGTAAAAACGAAACAGGTGTTGTAAAACTTACTATTAAAATGGCGCCGGACGGTAAGAGTATTCAGATGAAACTCTCCGACGACGGCAGAGGCCTTGACTATAAAAAGATCGGTGAAAAAGCCGTTAACCGCAAGTTAATCAAGAAGGAAGATATTAATAACAAAGACATTTTAATGAAAGCGATTTTCTCTCCTGGTTTCAGCACAGCGGAAACCGAAGGCGTTCACGGCGGAAGAGGCATTGGCTTAAATCTGGTGCGTGATCGTTTAAAAGAAGTTAAAGGCACAGTAAAACTTAAATCAGAAGACGACAAGGGAACGCTGTTCTTAATGGTTATTCCAGTCTGATAAGCCGGCGCCAATCGCGGTAGTATATTCAGCGCATTCAGGATAAACAAACTCAACTCCATACAGCGCAGAAATATCCGAAAGCGTTTTTTGCCCTAAAGGATTTCTGCTTCCGTTTCCTGTTACAACAATACGGTTTAGATTTTTCGCTTTTGCCGCGAAGACTGAAAGAACCCCGATTACCTGAAACACCATATTAATAATCGCAAGGGCAATGTCGCTGTGGTTTGCCGTGTCCAGCATTTTGCCGAAATTGGAAGCGGTGCTTTCGCCGCTTAAAAAACTCAAACTCGTATCGGTAATGTCACCCATAAGAAGATCAACCTGATTTAATTTTCCGTTCTTGGCAAGTTCCATAATATCGCGGAACTCGGCGACAGGTAAAAGTTTTTTCGCAAGCCCAAGAATTGTTCCGCCGCCGACGCCGGAACCGCCAAAATGCGAAATACCTTTATCTCCGGCCTCGATTATTACAGTACCGGTTCCAATATTGGTAATTATTATATTGCTCATGCCGGATAAAAACATTCCGCCGATTCCAATCGCCTGTATTTCATTTACCCTTTCTGTGGGGATGCCGAAAATATCTTCTTTAATCTTGGATGCGCCTGCTCCTGTTATTACGATTCTTTCTATTGTGTCAATTTTTATCCCGTTCTCCAAAACTATTTTTCCAAAAGCGCCGGTTGCGGCAGTTACAGCATCCTGAGCTCTTGTTTTAATTTTCTTTATAACCTTTCCGCCTTCTATGGATACAACTTTTGTAATGGTGGTGCCAACGTCAATTCCGATAATCAATGTTTTCTCCTGTTGTTTGCGTTATTCTTTAAAAGAACCTGAAATTTTTGTGAATATATCTATCAATGCCGGATCAAAATGAGTCCCGCTTCCTTCCATAATTATACGCACCGCGTCATCGTGGGAATAGGCTGTCTTGTAAGGACGCGACGAGACAAGAGCGTCGTACACGTCGGCTATTGCCATAATGCGCCCAAGCAGGGGGATTTCCGTTCCTTTTAATTTATTAGGATAGCCGGATCCATCCCACCACTCATGATGGCTTGTGGCGAAAATTTTCGCGTATTTTAAAAATTCGCTTTCCTGCGCAAGCACTTCAACTTTTTCCATTATTTGCCTTCCGACATGAGTGTGAATCTTCATGTCTTCGTATTCATCGGAATTTAGCTTGCCGGGTTTTCTTAAAATATTATCGCTTATAAATATTTTACCCACATCGTGAAGCTGACAGGATTGAATAAGAAGTTCCACATCCCAGTCTTTTGTCTCATCTTTATAAACGCCGCTTGTAATTATTTCTTCTAAAAGGATTCTAAGCCCTTTCTGTGTGCGTTCAATATGCCTGCCTGTAATATCATCACGGTACTCAACAAGTTCCGCCATTGTTTTTAAAAGCGCGTTTTGAAGCTGCAGTATGCTCTTGGTTTTATCATCAACCATCTTTTGCAGATTTTCGTTAAAAAATTTAAGCTCGTTTGCCTGTATTTCCAATGTTCTTTTTTGTTGTTCCAAAAGCAGATGAATCTCGATACGTTTAAGAAGCAGCGCGGGTTGAATTGGTTTTGCGATGTAATCCACAGCTCCAAGCGAGAGCGCGGTAAGCTCGGCGTCAGATTCGGTTCGGGCTGTAAGGAAAATAACTGGAATGTCCTTAGTTTCGGGTTTTGCTTTAAGCATTTTGATTGCCTGATACCCGTCAACATCCGGCATATCGACATCCAAAAGAATCACATTCGGAATATTATTTTCCAGAAGCGAAAAAAGTTTATCAGCCGAAGGAGCGGTAGCAACAGTATATCTCTGCGATAAAATATTTTTACCAATGCGCAGATTCGCGGGGTTATCATCCACCATTATAATTAAAGCTTTTTCGCCCTGCATGATTCATTATACCTTAATTGTCATGGTATGTCCACAAAGCCTATACTTTATTGTTAATCAGTTCTTTAATTGTCTTAATTGCGTTATCAAATTCTGTTATAAGTATATCGTCGGATATTCGATCAATTATCCCGCTTGTTTTTTCATCAAGAGACTGATTGTTTATCTCGCTTAATATGCGATCGATCTCTTCGGCATTGTTGGACTTTAGCGCGTTCTCAAGCTGCGCAAGAAGCGCAAATAATTCTTCGTTATTGCCGGAGATTTGTTCGATGCCGTCCGTTTTTCTTTCGGCGATGAATTTCGGCTCCAGAGCTGCGGCAATGTCTTCGGCTAATTGAGAAAGGCGTTCCATGAATCTGTCAAAGTTTCCGTTAATAAAAGCCCAATCTTCTTCTTTTCCCGCTTCTTCCAGATACGCGGCTTCCGCCGATATTTCTGCAGCGCCGATAGCGCCTGAAGCGCTCTTTAACGCATGCACATGGGTAATAAATAAATTTAGATTTTCTTTATCGAGTGTACTTCTAAGCAGCTTCAGCCTGTCTTTCGCGTCTTTGTAGAATGTAGATAAAACAGAAAAATATCCTGCTTCCGTTCCGCCTGTCAGAGTTATACCTCTTTGCATATCAACTCCGTTTATAACAGGGATGCGTGATTTTTTACCGTTATCTTTTTTGGAAACAACAGCCTGTTCGCGTTTGTCTTTCGATATCCATCTGATAATAATATCATCCAGCGCGGTAACATCTATCGGCTTTGCAAGGAAATCGTCAAAACCTTTTTCTATAAACATCTCGCGCACGCCGAAAACAGCGTTTGCGGTTAAGGCGACTATAGGCATTCTTTTTCTGAGACCGTTTTCAATCTCTCTTTCTTTTTCCCAGTCACGGATAATTGCGGTCGCTTCCACTCCGTCCATTTCCGGCATCATGTGATCCATAAAAATAATATCGAAATCTTTATTTCTTACCATTTCTATCGCCTTTATCCCGCTGAGACACGACTCCACTTTAATCCGGTAAGGAGCCAAAAGTCCTTCTGTAACTTTTAAATTGGTTGGAATGTCATCTACAACAAGCACCCTCGCATCCGGGAATGAATAGCGGACAATGCCGGCTGGTACCTTCGAATCGGCGGTTGCTTTACTGTCATCTTTTCCGTTTAAAATGTTGGCAATTGAAATTGATTGTATCGGCAAAGAAACAAAACGCACATCGGGGATAAGAGCTTCTGTTCCCCATTCAATCATCAAGGCAAGCGGCGGTTTCTTTCCGCCGATAAACGCAGAAGCCGGTTTTTTCATTATCTTTTTTATTTTGTCATGAATACCATATCCGGAAAGCACAAGAGACCACTTTTCATCGAACAGGGCTTTTGTAAATTCTTCTATAGTTGTAACCATAACATACGGAACGCCAAGGTTTCTTAAAGACCAGCATACCGATTTTGCATAGATAACCCTTCCTTCAAAAACAAGCACTTTCTTTTCCGCGGCTTTATTTACAACCGCAAAAGGCTCAACAGATTCAACAACCTGGGGAATTGTAACATTAAAGATACTGCCGCTGTCTTCTTCGCTCTCTACACTTATATCTCCGTCCATAATCAGGCACAGCCTTCTTGTAATCGCAAGACCAAGCCCCGTACCTTCGACATTGCGGTTTCTTTTTAAATCTACCTGTACAAATTCACCAAAAAGTTTTTTCTGGTCTTCCGGTTTAATGCCCTTTCCTGTATCCGCAATGGAAAAATCCAGCCAGACTTTGCTGCCTCTGCGCTGCCGCATCGTAATTGATAAACTGATATACCCTCTTTCGGTAAACTTCGCCGCATTTGAAAGCAGGTTAATAAGTATCTGGCGAAGGCGCACTTCGTCGCCGTACAATCTGTTAGGTATATGCCCGTCAATGTTTGTGAAAAAACGAATTGGTTTGTCTTTTAACCGCGTGCGGATAATATTTACAGTATCGTTTACAAGCGAAGAAAGAAGATAACTAACAGGAACTATCTCCATTTTGCCGGCTTCAATTTTTGAGAAGTCAAGAATGTCATTAATAATTGAAATTAAATTATTACCAGCCTGTTTTATGTCCTGCGCGTAACCTCTGGCTTCATCGCCAAGATCGCTTCGCAGAAGAAGCTCTGCCATTCCGGTAATGGCATTCATCGGCGTGCGGATTTCGTGGCTCATACTTGCGAGAAAACTGCTTTTTGTCCGGTTTGCCATTTCCGCTTCTTCGCGAAGCTCCACAAGGCGGTTGTTCTGCGTTCTGATCTCATCAACAATATTAAAAACATACTCGCCTGTTTTTTCCACATTGTTTTGATAAACAACAAGCATCTTTTCGATATCTACTTTAGAAATATTAGACTGTTCAATCATTGCGTCCAGGTTTTTGCGGACTGTTTCATAAGTCACATGAGCTGTATCATCTGTCTGAGCCTGCTGAACAAGCAGCGTATCCATGCTGCTCTTTAAATATGAAATCGTAATATTTAGAAGTTCGCTGCGGCTTACAATATCAAAAACAAGCGATTTTAATTTATTATCCGTATAATGAAACAGACGTTTTGCTTTGTAGGGGTCTGTCATTCCCTGCTCGGGCGGCGTTCCGAAAAAAACAGCGGTTAAGGTTTGGTTATGATGGGTAAAAAGTTCTTCACCGTAAGTGTTAAAGCCAATCATCGGGTATTTGGAAAATACATTATTAAATCTGTCACTGATATTTCGCTCTTCAAGTTCAAGATAGCGCTGGATACAATTAAAAAGCAGACATCCCTGAATGCCGGGCAGAAACTGTTCGGCAACTGTAATGCTGTTTTGCGCGTTGGCGATAATATCTCCCTGTTTTAACAGGAACACCTTTGTCCCGGCTTCTATATAACAATAAAACTGAAGCCCCTTGCCATTCACAGTGACATTAGGGCTGCGAACATAAACGCTGTCTCCCAGAACAAGCCCCAAGGGATTGCGCGCAAAAACTTCAAGAGTTAAGTCGTCAACGCTTTTTACGCCGACATGCCTTGCGTAAATTTCCGCGGCAGGCTCTCCGTCAATTTCCCACGCAATCCTCTGCATAATTTCCACGCGGTTAATCGTAAAAGAAGTATTAGTCGGCGTGTAATGAACATAGTTGTTAAAGAAAAATGGTATCTTCATCCTGAGAACGACAGCGACAAGCCCATCGCTTGAAATTCTATCACCCGCTGTAACGCAGGTTTTAGAAAAAGTCATTTCATCCGCAGCCGCGCCGCCGACAAAAGCCATATTAAGCCCTTTTTCCATAGAGAACTCTTTCATGATCAATTCGCCAAGACACAAACCGTCAAAAAATATTAAACCAAGATATTCATCCGGGTTGATATTCTGCCCTGCGGTTTTATGCCTTAATTCTGAAATTGCAAGATGAGCTGCCAGAATGGGATCTCTTTTGACTCCTTCCTGAAACGAAACATAAACATCTTCAACTTCGTCGGAAGAAAGGGACATGATTGTAACGCCGCTTTTTAAAGCTCCGGAACTTGACCAGCCGCCGTACATGGAAGCACCGATACACGCAGCTGCGGGAAACGCGCTTGTAATTGCTTTATGGATTTTTATACCTTCGAAAGACGTTGAAAAGAAGTAGATCACCGCCTTAATATTGGGCTGCCCTACCTCGTCTGTAATTTTTTGTATATCCCAGTCTTGTAAAGACGTTACTCTAACAGCCATACGCTATTCTAGCACAAAATTAAAAATAATAAAATAAAGTTTAGAGTTTTCTTTTCATGAAAATATCTACAGCTTCCTGCGGTGTTTCAGCGTTAATAATCGCTTCCCGCATGGTGTCATCGCTTAATATCGAACCAACGGCAGCAAGAAACTGCACATGCATCCCGCAGGCTTTCTTGGGGGAAACAATAAGAACAAAAACCCGGGATAGCTGTCCGTCAATAGAATCGAAATTTACACCAGATTTCTTAATTCCAGCGGCTACTGCAGTATAAGCAATTCCGTCGGTTTTTCCGTGCGGCAGAGCAATTCCGTGATCCATGCCGGTACTCATGGTGTTTTCACGTTCAAGCACATCGGCAAGAACCTGATTACGATCCAGCATGGTATCTGTAACAGCAAGCAAATCTACAAGTTCTGTTATAATCTCTTCCTTTGTTTCGCCTTTTAATTCCATTGCAAAACATTCAGGATCGATAAGGGCCAGAATATCTTTTGTAGTGCGCGCTTCAACATCGAAAAGATCTCTTTTCATTTCTTCCGGTTCAACGGAATTAATCAGCTTTTCGATTGTATGGGAAAGATCGATAATAACTTCGTAAACTTCGTTTTTAACAAACGGCATATCGTTTTTTGAAGTCGTAATTGTAATTGAATTTTCTTCTTCGGTAATAAAAAGAGCAACGTCGTCTTTGTGCGCTTTGGAAATTCCTTCGTCTATGTTCATGGTTTGAACAAAAAAACCTTCGGAGCGCAGTTCTCTTAAAAGAGTTCCCATAACAACATCCGCAATTTCTTTTGTTCCGAAGTCCCATACCTCATGAACGCTGTCGTCGTGTTCTTCCGTTTTTCTTGTTCCCTGTTTTGGAATCTTCAGCATTAAACCCAAAAGCGTAGGAGAAACAACGATGGTAAGAAAGATCATAAAAACCGCGGCGGAAAAAAGCTGGTTGTCTAAAACGCCGGCGGCAAGACCGATACCGCAGGTTATTAAAGCGCCTTCGCCGCGCGGGATCATTCCGGTGCCGATTCTAAGCGCTCCTATACGGTTAAATCCAAGAAGCAGCGCGGGGCTGCCCGCGCCGATCACTTTCGAAAGAATAACAACCAATGTATAAATCGCGCCGAATATTAAAACAGGCGGCGAAATTATTTCGCGCACATTAACCATCATACCCATAACCGCAAAGAAAATCGGCACGAAAAATTCATATAATGGGCGGATACGTTCCTGAATAGTAGCGGCAATATCGGTTTTAGAGAGCGAAAGCCCCGCTACGTACGCGCCGATGATTAAAGCCAATCCATGCTTCTCAAGAATGCCTGCAAGAATTAACGCAAACCCAAGAGAGAGAACCGAAAAATCAAGGCTGCTTTTAAATATTTTTAAAAAACCCGCAATCACTTTTGAACACAGTAACAAAAGAGCCGTAACTCCAAGCCAGATGCCAAAAACTTTTGCCGCCATCAAAAGGAT
Source organism: Treponema sp. (assembly GCA_009788065.1). Taxonomy (GTDB): domain Bacteria; phylum Spirochaetota; class Spirochaetia; order Treponematales; family Breznakiellaceae; genus WQXQ01. The sequence continues at coordinate 1,856 of WQSF01000059.1, read as the reverse complement.
CACCTGAACCGAAAGACCGCTTGCCGCGTTTCCCCCGATGATGGAAACAATCCCCAGCACCACAGCCAGTAAAATGATCCATATTACATCGTCAAAAACAGCGGCAGTTAACATTGTAACGCCTTCAGGAGAATCAATCTTTTTCTTTTCTGATAAAGTCCTTGCGCTGATACCAACCGAAGTGGTTGTGGCTATTACACCCAGAAACAAGCATTTAGGATCCAAAAAAGTGGAATCAAAAAAAACAACGCCGCATAATGTTCCTGCCGCGAAAGAAAGAAGAGCGCCTGAAATACCTATTATGCCGCCTGCGACTGAATAACGTAAGAATAAACTTAAATTGGTTTCAAGACCGGAAGCAAACAGCAAAACAATCGAAGCAACAGTAGCAAACGAATACAATTCGACGCTTACCGCAAGCCCGGTGTCAAACGCTAAAGGAAAAACACCGTGAGGAAGTCCCGGCAGCGCAATACCGCCAAGAGCAAAAGGGCCGATCAAAACACCTGCCAACAGTTCACCCAGCACCGAAGGTACTCCAATCTTCTTTGCCAGCTGTCCAAACAAGCGGACCGCAAATAAAATAAGGCCAACCTGGAGAACCAGTTCAGCTACAAGCTCAGTAATATGCATTTAATATTCTCTATCTTGTTCATTCTATGCTTTTGATAAATTAGTGTCAAGATTTTCTAATTAACCTTAAAACGCGAAACTTCATTTCCCAGTGAATTGATGTTTTCGCGGTTTTTATCGCTCATCTTTTTAACATGGCCTATTACTAAAGTGATCTGATCCGCTCCTGAAGCCATTTCTTTCATGCTTGAGGTTATTTCCAGATTAACAGTCGCAAGGTTAACACTTTCATCTATTACTTCTTTTGCGCCGCCAAGCATTTCATCCGAACCGCTTTTTACATGACTGGTAATTTCTGTAATTTTATTAATACCCTCAAGAATTTGTCTGCTTCCCGTTTGCTGTTCTTCCATTGAATTGCGGATATTTTCTTCCTGATCCGCTACAACCTGTACGCTTGAGTCGATGGCTTCAAATTTTTCCAGAACATTATCTGCTGACAGTTTTATTTTATCTATGGCGCTTTTTATTTTCTTTAAAACCTCGCTGATTGTTTTTGACTGGTGGCTGGAATTTTCCGCAAGTTTGCGAATTTCACCGGCGACAACGGCAAAACCCTTGCCTGACTCTCCGGCGTGAGCCGCTTCAATTGCGGCATTCATCGACAGTAAATTAGTCTGGCTTGCAATATTTTCCATTACAGCATTAATATTCAGAAGACCTTCGGATTCACGGGCTATTTCCTGAATATCCGCCAATACTGTCTGCAAACCTGTGCGGCCTTCTTCCGACGCTTCTTTTAAACTCTGCACATTAGCGGCGTTTTTAAAAAGCGTATCTGTAACAGAGCGCGTATTTGCAACCATTTGCTCAATGGCGGATGAAGCCGCTAAAATATTACTGCTTTGGCTTTCAACTTGTTTGTTAAGCCTGTTGATATTTGATACCACCTGTTCCATGGTCGCCTGAGTCTCATTGACGCCGGCGCTTTGGTTAATAACACTGGATTGAATGTTTTGAATGTTGCCGGCAATCTCGTTAATCGCCGCGGCGGTTTCGCTCATATTGCTGGAAAGATCGTTTCCGGTATCCGTAAGAGAGTATGTTTCATTTTTAATACTAATAATAAGCCGTTTAATTTTATCAAGAGTTAAATTGAAATCGGCTGCCAATTCGCCGATCTCATTTTGATTATTAAGATTGATACGTTTTGTTAAATCTCCGTCGCCCAGAGATATTTCTCTTAAAATTAAATGGATATCTTTAAGCGGGGTAAAAATCTT